>JBBSVZ010000001.1:0-14375 GCA_038046545.1 Nanobdellota archaeon
TATCTTTCGGGCAGATTTGTTGGCCAGATAGACGAGCCAACAGAATTCGTTAACAAGATAATTGAGGACAGGAGAAAGGGCACAATTCCAGGCAACGTCAACGTTTTTTACGACGAGCAGATAAATGATGTCCATGTTGAAGCTGGCAAGGGCAGGCTAAGAAGGCCGCTTATAATCGTGCAGAACGGAAAGCCACTCGTTACACCACAGCACATAGAAAAGTTGCAGCAGGGTCAGTTAACTTGGGGCGACCTCATCAAGGAAGGCGTTATCGAATACATGGATGCAGGCGAGGAAGAAAACACCCTTATCGCGTTTTATGAGAAAGACATCACACCCAAACACACTCACTTGGAAATAAGCCCTGTTTCAATGTTCGGAGTTGTAACTTCACTTGTGCCTTTTGCCAATTTCAGTTCAGCACAAAAAGTTAATACCGGCTCAAAGAACCAAAAACAAGCAATTGGTTTCTATGCTTCCAACTTTTCTGTAAGGATGGATATGGACGTAAATTTAATGCATAATCCTCAGGTTCCAGTCGTGCAGTCAATCATGCACCCAGTATCAGGTGCGAATACGAACCCAGCCGGACAAAATATTGTTGTTGCAGTAATGAGCTATCATGGCTACAACATGGAAGACGCAGTCATAATCAACAGAGGCTCCATAGAAAGAGGGATGGGCAGGGGCTCATACTTTAGACCAGCAATTGCCGAGGAATTAAGGTACTCAGGCGGATTGGTCGACGAGGTTTGCATCCCAGACAAGAACGTCAAGGGTTTCAAGTCAGAGCACGATTACCGCTTTCTTGAGGGAGACGGAATAATTTTCCCTGAAGCGCAGGTAAAGGAGGGAGATGTAATAATTGGAAAAACAAGCCCTCAAAGGTTCCTCAGCGGAATGGAAGCTTACGATCTCACACAGGAAACAAGAAGAGAATCATCCCTTGGAATGAAGCACGGCGAGGAAGGAGTAATTGACTTCGTTGCAATCACTGAAAACGAAGAAGGAAACAAGCTCATACAGGTCAGGATTCGCGACCAGAGAATCCCAGAAATTGGCGATAAGTTTAGTTCAAGGCACGGACAGAAAGGAGTCGTTGGCATGATTGTGCCGCATGCTGACATGCCATTTTCAAACATAGGAATAACTCCTGACTTAATTTTTTCCCCTCACGGAATCCCGACCAGAATGACACTATCGCATCTTTTAGAATTAGTTGGTGCAAAAGTTGGCTGCCTTTCCGGCAGGTACGTTGACGGAACAATATTTGACTCGGAGGCTGAAGTAGACATCAGAAAAGAACTTCTTTCACTAGGCTTTCGAGAGGACGGCACAGAAACCATGCACAATGGCCAGACAGGAGAAGCATTCGAAGTTAAGATTTTCATTGGAGACATGTACTATCTCAGGCTTAAGCACATGGTCGCTAACAAGATTCACTCAAGAGCCCGCGGCCCAATCCAGCTGTTGACAAGACAGCCAACTGAAGGAAGGGCAAAGGAAGGCGGCCTCAGGCTTGGGGAGATGGAAAAAGACACTTTCGTTGCGCACGGAGCAGCATTACTTTTGAAAGAAAGGTTCGATGCGGACAAAGCAAGAATCCCCATATGCGAAGATTGCGGCCTTGTAGCTATTTATGATGAGTTCAAGCGAAGAGGCACATGCCCAGTTTGCGGAGACAATGCAACTATAAGTTTCGTTGAGATGGCTTACGCATTCAAACTAATACTTGGAGAGTTCATGACCTTGGGAGTTTATCCCAAGCTCGTGCTGAAAACAAAGTACTGAGGAAAAAAATGGATGAATTCGATTATGTCAACAAGCAGGTCAAAAGCATAGTTTTCGGAATACTCTCCCCGAAGCTAATAAAAAAAATGGCTTCTGCGAAAATTGTCACACCAGAACTTTATGATAAAGAAGGCTACCCAGTTGACGGTGGCCTGATGGACACCCGACTTGGAGTTATTGACCCTGGCCTTCGATGCAAGACTTGCGGAAGCAAGCTCAAGGAATGCGTCGGCCATTTTGGCTACATCCCCCTTGCCCGACCTGTAGTTCACATCAGCTTCATCAAGATAATCCACACGATATTAAGGCTGACCTGCGCTGAGTGCAGCCACGTTTTGCTCCCAAAAAGTTCCATAGAAAAATATGCTGACCGCCTCAAAAGATATGGCAAAATAAAAGGACCAGACGCCCAGCGAAAAAAATTAAAAGAATTGATAGCAGAAGCAAAGTCAACTGCAAAATGCCCGCATTGCAAAGCAAAGAAATCACCAGTCGCGCTTGAAAAGCCAACGACGTTCATGGAAAGCGAGAAAAGAATTTCGCCTATTGAAATAAGGACGCGCTTCGAAAAGATACCTGATGAGGATATCGAGCTTTTCGGATTCTCTCCCAGCATTGCAAGGCCTGAATGGATGGTTCTGACTGTTCTCTCAATTCCGCCTGTAACAATGCGTCCATCCATCACGCTTGAGACAGGAGAGCGAAGCGAGGATGACTTAACGCACAAGCTTGGCGACATCGTAAGAATAAATCAGCGTCTCTTCGAAAACATTAATGCTGGCGCGCCAGAAATAATAATCGAGGACTTATGGGATCTTCTTCAGTATCACATAACAACTTTTTTTGACAATAGTGTTGCGCAATTGCCTCCGGCAAGGCACAGGTCTGGCCAGCCGCTGAAGACGATTTCTGACAGAATCAAAAGCAAGGAAGGAAGAATCAGGCACAACCTTGTCGGTAAGCGAACAAACTTTTCAGCAAGAACGGTAATTAGCCCTGATCCCACACTAAACATCAACGAAGTTGGCGTTCCGCAAATAATGGCAGAAAAGCTGACTGTTCCCGAAAGAATCAGCGAGTGGAACAAGGAATACTTAAAACAATTTGTAAAAAATGGGCCGAAGAAATACCCTGGTGCTAATTACATTATCCGTCCTGATGGAAAGAAAAAAAAGCTTACAGAAGAAACAATTGAGCAAACTTTAGAAGAGCTCCAACCAGGATATGTTGTAGAAAGGCACTTGAAGGATGGAGACATTGCAATTTTCAATAGGCAGCCATCATTACACAGGATGAGCATGATGTGCCACAAGGTCCGAGTTCTTCCTTACAAAACACTTCGTATGAATCCCGCAGTATGCCACCCTTACAACGCCGACTACGATGGCGATGAAATGAACCTTCACATTCCCCAGACTGAAGAGGCAAGAGCCGAAGCAGAAATCCTGATGATGGTGCAGACCCAGCTGACTTCCCCAAGGTATGGGCTTTCAGTAATTGGCCTTATGCAGGATGCAATTTCAGGAAACTATCTTCTCACTAAAGGCAATAACAGCATGTCCAGACAGGATGCAGTAGACCTTCTCGCATCCATCGGAGTAGAAGCCGAACTGTTGTCAAAATTACCTCGAAAGGAAAAAGTAACTGGCAAGGAAGTATTTTCTGTCCTGTTGCCTGATGATTTCAATTACACCGGAAAGTCGCGGCTCGCAAAGAAAAAATTAAGGCATGGCGAGGATGACAGCGACGCAAAAGTCGTAATAGAAAGCGGCAAGATAGTTACAGGAGTAATGGACAAGGCCTCGCTAGGAGAAGGCCAGGGAATGATGCTAAGGAGTATCAACAAGAAATACGGCGAGGACAAGGCAATCGATATTATGGGAAAATTCTTCAGGCTCGGCCTAGCCTTCCTGATGAAAAGAGGATTCACTAACATTATTAGCGACACTGACATGCCCAAGGCAGTTCGCGAACGAATTGATGAGAGCTTCAAAAAAGCAGATGAGGAAGTTAAAAGGCTAATTGAGCAATATCATGCAGGCCAGCTGGAAGCCCTTGCTGGCAAAAACATGAAAGAAACTCTCGAGGCGCGAATCCTTGAATTGCTCAACAAAGCAAGGAACGAAACAGGTAACATCATAACTGAAAACGTTGACAGAACAACTCACACTCTTGTAATGGCAGAGTCAGGGGCGCGAGGATCTATCCTGAATCTTGCTCAAATGGCAGGTTGTGTCGGACAGCAGGCCATGAGAGGCAGTAGGATTAACAAAGGCTATCGAAACAGGACTCTTTCATGCTTCGAAAAGAATGACCTTTCAGCAGACGCACACGGTTTCATTCGAAACAGCTTTAAGACAGGCCTTGCGCCTCACGAATTCTTTTTCCAAAGCATGGTAGGCAGAGACTCGCTCATGGATACTGCATTGAGAACTCCAAAAAGCGGTTATCTATACCGAAGGCTTGCCAATGCCTTGCAGGACCTTAAAGTCGAGCACGACGGCACAGTCAGAGATGCAGGAACAAGGCTTGTGCAGTATCATTATGGAGAGGATGGTATTGACGTTTCAAAATCAGAAGGCGGAAAAATTGATGTCAAAAGAATAATCAGCACAGTGCTGAAGAAGGAGGCATAATGTCAAGCGAACTTTTTAGGGAGTACAAGGATCTTTTGCCAAAAAGCATTATCGAAGAAATAAAGGAAAATCTCCCTGAAAAAGTGTCAGATGCAAAATTAAAAAAAATTCTTGAAGAAACTCATGATGAGTACACTAAGATGCAGGCAGAGGCGGGAGAGAGTGTTGGCATAGTTGCTGCAGAGTCAATCGCAGAGCCAGGCACGCAGATGACTCTAAACACATTTCACTTCGCAGGAGTCGCAGAGATGAACGTAACTGTCGGACTGCCAAGAATAATTGAGATTCTTGATGGCAGAAAATCAATACAAACACCTTCAATGGAAATTTACCTTAATAGTCCCCACAACAAGGGGACAGACATAAAGAAGCTTGCAGCAAGGATAAAAGCAACGAACCTTGACGATATCGCTTCTGAATTTTCAATAAACCTTGTCGACCTTAAAATTGATGTAAAGATTGATGCGGGGAAGATAAAAGATCTCGGTATAACAAACGCAATCATACTGAAGATGCTTAAGTCGGGAGTTAAAAGCACAACCGTTGACGAAAAGGACGGCGTTTTCACGTTAAAGGTCCGCAGCAAGGATGTTGCTGGATTTGCTGAACTTTATCGGCTCAAAGAAAAAATAAAGGACATTCACATAAAAGGCGTCAAGGGAATATCTCAAGTCCTGCCTGTGAAAAAAGATAACGAATTCGTCATACTTACCGCTGGTAGCAATCTGAAAGAAGTGCTCTCATTCGAAGAAGTTGATGGAACCAGAACCGTAACTAATGACGTGTTTGAAACAGAGGCAATCTTTGGCATAGAGGCAGCTAGGCAAATAATAATTAACGAGGTATCAAAAGTTATAGAGAACCAGGGACTTAATGTTGACATCAGGCATCTTATGCTTGTTGCCGACATGATGAGCGTCCATGGAAAAGTTAAGGGGATTACAAGATATGGTGTTGTGCGTGAGAAAAGCAGTGTGCTTGCACGAGCATCATTCGAAACTCCAATAAAGCACATCGTAAACGCATCTCTGATGGGCGAAACTGACAATCTAACTTCTGTTGTAGAAAACGTAATGATCAACCAGGTAGTTCCAGTAGGAACTGGCACATGCAAAGTTTCAATGAAAACTGAGGCGAAATGAATTGGACGTCCTTGAAGATATTAAAAAGGAACTCAAGACTGACAAGCTGATCTATGGCGCAAAAGAGGTTCTTGACTTAATTCATCAAGGCAAGATTGGGAGAGTATTTCTTGCATCAAATTGCCCCAAGGGACTCACATCAGATTTTGAGCATGCAAGCAATCTTTTTGGAGTTCAGATTGAAAAACTTTTAGTCCCAAATGACGAGCTTGGAGTAGTCTGCAAAAAGCAATACTCCATTTCTGTTTTAGGTGAGAAGAAGCAGTGACCAGAATAAAGTACACTTCCCAACACGTGCAGACGATAGCTTTCTTCGAAGCGCTTACCAGAGCAAGGCTTAAGGACTGTATCGATGAAGAAACTACAGGCATCACATATTTTGTGGTGGAGCAAAACGAACTCGGAAGAGCGCTTGGAAAGAATGCCGAAAATGTAAAAAGAATCGAGGAAAAGCTAAACAGAAAGATTAAAATAGTCGAGTTCGACCCTCACCTTGTCAATTTCGTCGCGAACCTTTGTTATCCGGTGAGGCCGAGAAACGTGGAGGAGAATGGGGAAATTGTGACGATTACGCCGCCCGATATGTCAGGCCGCAGCCTGATTATTGGAAGAGGCGCAATAAATTTGCGGGCGATGGAAAAAGTTGCCAGCAGGTACTTTCAGGTTAAGGAAATCAAGGTAACACATGTCTAAAAAAGCAAAAGGAATCAACGCCGGAAAAAAGCTCAAGAAAAGACGGGCAAAGTTCAGGTGGAACAACCAGAAATATGTCAGGAGAGCATTGGACCTAAAAAGGAAATCTGACCCTCTTGAAGGCGCAAGCCAGGCCAAAGGGATAGTCCTTGAAAAAATCCAGCTCGAAGCAAAGCAGCCTAACTCAGGATTGAGAAAATGTGTCAGGGTACAACTTCTTAAAAACGGCAAGCAAGTAACTGCTTTCGCTCCGCGTGATGGCGCGATAAAGATGATTGACGAGCACGACGAGGTCATGATCGAGTCAATCGGCGGCAACAAGGGACGCTCAAAAGGAGACATTCCAGGCGTAAGATGGCAGGTAATCAAAGTCAACGATCAGTCGCTCGACGCACTTCTGAAGGGAAGAATAGAGAAAGCTCGTAAGTGATTACTTAAGTTCTATTTGATTTAAACTCAAAGCAATATTTAAATAGCCATTACCCTGAAGTAATTAAATGGGTTTTAGCGAGCAGGTCAAAAAGCTTTGGGATAACTGGCTGATTATCCTGATTGTGATAGTTGTGCTTCTCTTTATGTCTGGCGGCTCCAATTTATTTAGCAGCGTCAGCAATTTCGGTTCAAGCAAAGCATACTATGGACAATCAGAATCAATAGCAGGTGATTACGCCGGCACATCTTACAGAAATCCCATACCAACAACCAATAACAATTTCGCACCTGAAGTTAGCGACCGCAAAATTGTGAAAAGCGGCAGCCTAAACCTTGAATCAAAAAGAGGAGAATTCAGGGAAACCGAACAGCACATGAAAAACTCTGTTTCTGCCGCAGGCGGCTTCATCTTGAGCGAGAACGTCAATACTTATACGCCTGATAATTCTGAAAAGCATTCTTACACAACAGGAAACTACCAAATAAAGATTGATGCAAGCAAATATTCCAGCGTCGTTGAGGAGCTAAAAGATCTCGGGAAAGTTAAATCGTTCCAGGAGAATAGCGCGGATATAACAGGATCCTACACCGACCAGCAGGTAGAGCTTAGTGTTGAAAAAGACAGGTTGTCAAGATACGAAACTCTATATGCAATGCAGTCGTACAGCCTGCAGGACAAGCTTAGCCTTACGGATAAGATTTTTGACCAGCAAAGGCGCATAGAATACATCCAAAATTCCATTAAAAACTTGGGCCAAAGGGTTGAATATTCAACAATTTCGCTGACCATAAGCGAGAAACAGTCGGATTTCGTCAACGTTGTTTTCGTGAGGATTACTGAACTAATTAGCAACTTCCTAAGGAGCTTGAATGCCCTGTTTGTTGCAGCATCATACATTTTGCCCTGGGCAATTGGAGGAATCCTTATCTGGCTGGCATTTCGCTTCTTCAAAAGGAAAAAAGTCGAAACAGTTGAGCCGCAGCTAACCAAATTTAAGAAGTGATGGCTGCGTGGCAGTCAATAAGGAACTGTAAAGTTAACGTCGCCCATGAGGCCGTTTAAACACCATCTTACGTTCAAATGTATTTTTTGTGGCTAACTCCACTTAGAACTAGCATATTCGATATTTTGTTATTTGAGGGAATTTTGACTTTATAATGTATATGTAGATCGTCTATTGAACTACAAAAAGCGCATTCATTATTAAATTTATCAAATATTGAATCCCGTTCTTCATTTCTAATAGGAATTCGTTTGTTTTTAAAACTCCACATAATTTATTTTCTGCTTTTTCACGTATTTTCAATTTTTAAACTCTTTTTGATATTTCTTGCTTTTCATTATCAATTAATCTTTTTTCAAGCATGGAATTTATTTAAGTTTTGAAGCGAAGGAGCAAAGTTTGGGAAACCGAAGTGCGACGAACAAAGTGAAGAGTAATCTGGCAAAGGGGCGCTTTACTTATTTTTAATTCTTGTATAAACATAAATAAGTAATGATGAAAAGAGATAATATCCAATAATCAAACCAATGAATTGCTCCATTCGTATAAATAAAAAAATATACAAAAAAAATGTTAGAATTCCTAAAACCAGAGTAAAAATAATATTGAATTTATTAGGATTAAAAAATAGTTTTAATTCTTTCCTTTTGAAAAGATAACCAATAACGCCAATAGCAAAACCTATTGCAATCAGATATCCAACTAAATAAGGGAATGTATTAAAATTCAAATTAGTTAGTAAAAACCCTAGAAACTTAATATGCGATTTTGTGGCTTGGGGGCACATTCCACCACCCCAGCCAGATAAATAACAGTAATCTCGCATCCCACCTTCGTTTACTACAAAATCGCCCAATTTGTAAACATTTTCAAAATAACAATAACCCACATTATCTGGGTTGTATCTACTATTTTTATTATTCTCAATAATGGTTTTGTCATAAGGCACAATTTCCGTTCTTTCATGAGTGAAATAATCGTGTTGTTTTGCATTGTACTCCTTAAATAAATTCGCTAATTCTGATTTAACGGATGCAACATCTTCTTGGCAATTAGCTATTAAAAAATCAAAATTACTATCACTAGTTATAAATCTATAACGATCAGATAATGTCAGTTTTTGATTATTATAAATATAACCTTGCGGGAGTTCAGTTTTATTTAAGATATTCTTGGTGGTGCAAGTAACACTGATATAATTTGGAGCTGGAGAACAAGCAAAAACAGAATTGGAGAGGGATAGAACAATTATGACCAAAATCGTAAATAGTATAAATTTTTTCATTTTATAATATTCTTAATTATAACTGTTATTTATTACTTTCTATGACTTCAAAGTTAAGCGCAAGGTAGCCCGATAGCACATAAACTCTATTTAGAGCTTAAATTACAGTTTTGACTAAACAATTCAATCATTTCGAGCAGGAACAGATACTTAAAGGACAAACTTTATAAATATCCGACGCCTGAAATTGAACAACCATTATTTTGAGGTGAATCATCCATGGTAAAAGGAAGATGCATGAAGTGCAAGGGAGAAGTCGAGATTAAAGATGGCAAGGAAGTAGTCATGAAAAACGGCATGAAGGCTATGAAGGGACTCTGCCCAAAATGCGGCACCAAGGTCTTTAGGATCCTCGGCAAAGCATAAGTTTATTACTAATTTTATTTTTCTTTTAATTCATGAACGTATTTTGTATCCTATCAGGAGAGAACCAAAAGCTTGCGACAGCTGAAATAGAATCTCTTTTTTCCAAAACAAAAAAAGACTCTCGAATCAGGAGTTTTAGAACAAATCATCCAAAGGACAGGGTTATTGCGATTGGAAAAAGGCTGGCTTACTCGAGGTTTGGAGCAGAATTGCTTTTTACTTCAAAGCTAGACAAACTTGAGCAAAAATTGGCTTCTTTCGATTGGCAACGAAAGTACAAGGAAAACTTCAGGGTTTCAATAACTGATTTTTCAGGAAAGGCAAAATCAGCTAAGCATTATGGAAGCATAGTCTGGAAGACTTTGAAAAATCCGAAAGTGGATCTTATGAATCCTGTAACGGATATAAGAATAGCGATTACAAATAAGCTTGCTTATGTGGGCATTCTTCTTTGGGAGAATGACGAAGATTTCGAAAGCAGAAAAGCCCACAAGAGGCCCGGATTTATGCCGACAAGTGTTCATCCAAAATTTGCAAGGGCTTGTGTTAATTTACTCGGCCCAGAAGCAAATAAAATCGTCGATCCGTTCTGCGGCACTGGAGGATTCCTTTTGGAAGCTGGACTCATGGGATTAAGCGGTAAGGGGAGTGATATTGATGATAATTCAGTCAACGCTTGCAAAGCGAACCTGAAGCATTTCGGGATTAAGAAGTTCCGCGTCCAGAAGAGAAATGCGTTAAACATGAGAAAAACTGATTACATTATCTGTGATTTACCGTACGGGAGGTCGGCAAAAGTTACAATGCCTGCAAAAATGCTTTACAACAATTTCCTGAAAGTTTTACAAAAAAACTTGGAAAAAAAGGCAGTCATCATCACATTATCGACCAGTCCCTTGCCAAAGGGTTTTCGCATTGAACACAAAATAAACTATTACATCCACAAAAGCATGACGAAAAAAATATTAGTTCTTTCCCCCAGATAATTTTTCCCTTAATCTTTCCACAAGCTCAGCACTGTCAGGAAACTTCTGCTTAATTTCGTCAAGCAAATTTTCGGATTCGTTTTTTGAAGCAAGAAGTTTCAGTTCAGAATGCTTAGGGAGATAAGATTTTTCCTCATGAAAAGGCTTAGCAGCAAGCAAGTACCATTTTCCATGCTCAAATGTCCAAGTGCTTGAGCTCGGCCCTATGGCATGCGAAAGTTTGACTAAACTTTCTCCAAGTGCCTGCTTCTCAAACTCGGTCAAAACTTCAGTTGCTTTTTCTTCGTCGCCAAGATCTTGCTTTTCCATTTCGCCTGTGACTGGATCTGCGAAAAGAGCAGAAGTTTTGCCAAATTCTTTTATTTTTAATATTCCCCGTGTGTAATCAAAGACATCTGAATTGCCTTCGACAACCGATAATGGAAGCCCGAAATTAACGAGAACCGAACCCTGCCCATCATTGATGCTCGCCTTCACGCTTTTCCTGCCAAAAAGCTGCGTTTGGATTAGCAAGTCGACAACTGGGAGTACTGTGCCGTGGCTTGCCTTTTCGAACCAAGCCTCTGAGAAAACTGACGCCCAAGCTTCAGAAACTGCTGCGATTAGCCTGTTTGCTTTCACGTTTAGAATGCTCTCGCCAGGTCCTCTGACTGCCACAACACAATTATCTCCTAAAGCGGTGTAATTCTCAAGCAGCTCCTGCTTGAATTCTTCTTCCAATTTTTCATTCCTGACCCAGATTTGCATTTGCTCTGCTTTTTTTTCAGCAGATTCATTGCTGCCATATAAGAATGGCAAGTGCTCTTCGAGCTTTGACTGTTTCATGAACATCTGGAAAACATAGTTCGGAATGACAAATCCCTGCGGAATTTCGATACCATAGGAATTCGCTTTTCTGAAAACTTCTATTTTTTCGGAGTAGTCCTCTAATCCCAACTCCTTGAACCAAATAATGAAACCCATGAATGGTTGATATGATGAAGGTATATAATTATTATGAGAATTGTCAGGCAACAGTTTTTTGTAGCATGTTTTTTGCCCGCAATGCGCCGATTAGTTTAGGATTCCTGTCTTTAACTGAAAGAAGTTCTATTCCAACTATTTCCCCTTTTTTGTCAATGTCAATCAATGTAGTGCTGTCAATTTTTATCGTCGAATCAATTTCACTTTTTTTTACATAGATGTACATTGCATCTGCTTCTGGATCGTGGCGAATTTTCATTTTACAACGTAACAAGTGACTATTTTTATATATTTTTCTCTTGAATGCACAACTTCCAAGGTAATCCCATTAAGTTTCTTGATAGCAACATACAAATCGGCTTCCCTTCGGATATAATCCGGATAACACACTGCCTCTTCGACCCATATCTTAAGCAGCTTTCTCTCTTCAATTTGTTTTTCAGCATGATCCGTATAAACTACCCTCATAAAGGGCCACGTTTCGTAAAATTAATATGGATTGTGGCATTTTTTCCGGAAATGATTCAGTTTAGTTGGAGATTTTTCGAGTTTTCATAAACAAACTTTATAAATCTCCTTAAAGATTCCTTTTGTGATGGCTAAAATAACAGTCTCGATTCTCAACGCTGATTACGGACACATGCAGGATTTTGTCGACAGCATGTCAAACGCTGATGCAATACAGTTTGATGTGATGGACGGGCATTTTGTGCCGAATCTTACCATGGGTCCTGAAATGGTGCGTTGCATTAAGACAAACTTGTTCAAGGAAGTCCATTTGATGGTTACGAATCCTTCTCTATTTGTAAAGCCATTCAGCGATGCTGGTGTGGATAGGATAATCTTTCACGTCGAGGTCAAGGAAAACATTGACAAAGTAATAAAATTAATCCGCAAGGAAAGTAAACAAGTTGGGCTTGCTGTTAGCATGAAGACTCCGATAAAAAAAGTGTTGCCTTACCTGAAGAAAGTTGACATGCTGATAATCATGCCAATCACTCCTGGTTTTGGTGGCCAGGCATTCAATCCTAAAGTCCTGGATAAGATAAAAACCATCCGGAAGATTTCCGGAATTGAGATCCAGGCAGATGGCGGCATAAATGACCTAACTGGAAGGCAATGTATCGACGCTGGAGCTGATAACCTTCTTGTTGGAACTTTTATTTCCCGCAGCAAAAATCCCAGAGAAACCGTTGAAATTCTGAAAAAGCTGTAAATCTTCCGGCACCGTCGGAAATCTTGCGATTATTTCGGAGAAATACATATTAAGTTTTCGAGCTCTTAGAAGTTCATGACGGCGCACATTCAATATTTGCATGGGCAAACAATCAGCCTGCTGGAAAAAGGCGATTATAGACAAGCAGTTGTGCAGTCAAACCGCATGATGCAGGGTCTAGAAAGAATTCTGCAGAGAGATGATACCGTGGATTATGATATCCCTCTTTACACCTCAGTTGCAGCAAATTACCTTGCAGGGAATAAAGCAGAGGCAAAGAGAGGCATTTCAGTCCTCGAGGCAATGGCTGAACTAGTCGGCAAACCCGCAGAAGAGCTTGGTTATTGGAAAAAAATAACTTCGCACAATCTCGGAACGAGCCTTCCATCAAGGCCTTCTGAGGCTTACAGTAAGGCCGCGCATATTGTTTACAACCTTGCAGAGCAGAAAGAAAGAAAATATTATTTGGCCGAGAAAAAGAAAAAGGATGAGGCCAGAAGAAAAACAGAAAGGGCAGAGGTAAAAAGATCCGAGGCTCAGTTCCGCACTCACAGAGAATTTAATTTAAAACCTATTACGAGATTTGCGAGAAATAACTTCCATTATGCTAAAGATATTGCAAAAGGGGCAATAGTCGCGGGAACAATAGGAGTTGCAGCCTATTTCGCAGCAGGCCATTATGAAACTGCTGCTGTCCTTCCGAACTATGCAAAATCAGCATATTCTCAAACAGCCGACGGATTGAACATGACGGTAAATGGGGCGAAAAATGCTGCGGAATGGTCTGCTGATGGTATCGAAAACATCGGTGCAGGGATCGAAAATGGTTTAATTAGCGCAGGAGAATGGACTATCGACGGTATCGTAAACATCGGTAAAGGTTCAGGAAATATCATCAAAGATGGAATAAACGCTTCTGCAGATTGGTCATCTGAAAGGATGCATGACTCATTAAAGTGGACTGGAAACGCAATTAAAGATTTTCAGAAAGCAGGGGACCCTGCCAATGACTTCAATAGCAACACAACCTTATTCGTTCTGAACGAATATAACTTGGGAAACCTTAATGACAATGGCGGCCTTGAAACTATCGCTTCAGCAATCGAAGCAAGCCCAAAATCATTATCTTGCAATCCAGCCGGAAACGAGCAAATATCAGATTTTCTCGGCGATGGAAGCAGGGCTGCCATTCATTCTGGATTGCGGGGATTAATCGACGGCTATTATAAAAACGGGGAATTTGAAGAAGCAACTCTTGATGCGCCTGCGAATCATTTGCTGGTTAAATTCGAGAGAGACCAAGGAAAGTGGGACTATGCTCACTGCACTTTAGATGTCACGCAGATTCCAGTTGAGATAACAAATTTAACTAGTGAGGCAGTTAAGAAATAGAAAAACCTAAGGAATCTACATTTTTATTCCTTTTAAGTTCTTTATGTCAATGTTGAATCTGCTAATTTGTTGTCTTATGTTTAGTTTTTGTTCCCTGATTTTTTTCAAATTGTTATTGAAGTTAATCATTTCACGATCAATTTGACCAGTAGTACCGGTTAATTTCTGGTGTTTCTCTCTTAGGTCTTTTATTTGATTTTGCTGGCTTTGGAACAGCTCATACACCCTCCTTATTTCGTCGCGAATTTGCTCGAGCTTATCACGAGGCAAGGCGGTTATAGCTGGCTCTTTTGTTGCGGTGGCTAAAATGCCTCCTGCCTGAGAAAGTTCTTTTAATTCTCCTGCCAAGCTTTGCTCAAAAGATCTAATATCCCTCAGCTCCCCCTGAAGAGTTCCTGCATGCGCCTGAACTACCTCGATGAGCCTATCAATTTCTTTTTGTGCATTTTGCGCCCCAATAATGAATTGC
>JBBSVZ010000002.1:0-10807 GCA_038046545.1 Nanobdellota archaeon
AGGCATAAATGCTGCCTGCTAAATGATTTTTTGTCAGGCCAACAACAAAGACAAAGTCTACAGGGCATTTCGCATCCATTGTGACTGCAAGCCTGACATCCCGGATTGTGCCCATGGCTGAAATCCATAGTGTTGGAGGAACAGAAATTTTTACAGTCTTATTCCCTTTGTTGAAACGGAAGTCGTTTTTCATGCTGGCTTTTCCAGAAATGATTGGAGTCTCATATTCAATGGCAGCGTCATAAATTCCCCTGCACGCATCGACAAGCTGAGCTAGCTTGTGCTTTCCGTCCTGATTTCCATTTTGTGAAAAAACAGGATCAGGCCAGCAGAAGTTGTCAAGCAAAACAATGCTTTTTGGGTCAGCACCAACACAAATTGCATTCCTTACAGCTTCATCAAGTGCGCATTGAGCCATCGAATAAGCATTGAATTTGCTCAATGCCGGGCATAACCCGTTACTGACAACAATACCTTTCCACGAATCAAATACCGGTTTTAAGACTGAAGCATCAGATGGGCCATCATAATATGGACCGACAAGTGGTTTGATTATAGTTCCAGCTTGAACTTCGTGATCATATTGTCTTATGGTGTATTCTTTGCTGCAGACTGAAAGGTCGGACAAAACAGTTAGCATAGCTTTACTGAGATCAACTTTCTTCTTATTCAGTGGTTTAGGGACATAATTAGCTTCAGCAACTAGTTTTAGTGGCGGAAGTCCGTTGTGCAAGAATTCCAAGTCTATGAATGCAGCTGTTTTTCCTGCGTATTTGATGTGGAACATTCCTGAATTTGTGAATTCTCCCAACAATGTCGCTTCGACACCTCTCAATTTCATTAATTCAGAGAACACCACAACATTGGATGGTTCTATCGCGACTGTCATCCTTTCCTGAGCTTCACTAAGTAAAATCTCCCAAGGTACAAGACCATGATATTTCAACGGAGCAGAAGCAATATCAATTTCGCAGCCCCCGGACTGAAGAGCCATTTCACCAATTGATGAAGATAATCCACCTGCACCGTTATCAGTTATGCTCTTAATTAATTCTAGGTCGCGAGCTTCAAGAAGAACATCAAGCATCTTTTTCTGGGTTATTGGGTCGCCAATCTGTACAGCAGCTTGGGGACTCTCCTCACTGAGTTCAATGGATGAAAAAGTTGCTCCGTGAATTCCATCTTTGCCAATCCTACCTCCGACCATGAAAATCTTATCACCCGGCTCAGCTTTTTTAATCGAAGTATTTTTTCCAGCAACTTTTTTCGGCATAATTCCGATAGTTCCGCAAAAGACCAACGGCTTTCCAAGGTAACGGTCATCAAAAAAGTAAGCCCCGTTAATGGTGGGGATTCCGCTCTTGTTTCCGCCTGACTCAACACCTTCCCTCACACCTTCGAAAATTCTCCAAGGATGAAGAACTCCTGGCGGAAGGCTGCCTTTGTAGAAAGGGTTTGCAAGGCAAAAAACGTCAGTGTTTGCAATTGGCTTAGCCCCAAGACCTGCCCCAAGAACATCTCTGTTAACTCCTACTATCCCAGTCTCGGCTCCGCCGAATGGGTCAAGCGCAGAAGGTGCATTGTGAGTCTCAACTTTAAAGCACAAGTTATATTTTTCATCAAAATTAATTATTCCAGCATTATCCTTGAAAACTGAGACCAAATCTTTTCTTTTATTTGAAAGATTTTCAGTTGCCGATTTAATGTAGGTATTAAAGAGGCTTTTTATTGTCGAGCTGTTTTTTCTGTTGCTGTATTCTATCTGCGCGTTGAATATCTTATGCTTGCAATGCTCTGACTGCGTCTGGGCAAAAGCCTCAAGTTCAACATCTGTCGGCCCTTCAAGCCCAATTGCAGCTCTTTTCTTCTTAATCTGGGGCCGTTCAAAATATTCCCTAAATATCTTGAGCTCTTCAGATGTCAATGACAGAGTCATCCTGTCTGAAAGTTTCTTCAAGTCATCATCCTTGGAAGTTCTTTTTTTCAGTCCAAGATCCATGAGTTCTTTTGTGCTTAAGGTAAGCAGTTCCCAATAACTCATGCTCATCCTTCGCATTGATGCCTCAAAATTCCCGTCGAGAGTTTCGTAAAGATTTATTGTTTCGACCTTGCCGCGATTCTTATCACTTGTTGCAGTTTCTATGGCTGCTAAAGGTAGGCTTCCCTTGCTGTAAACAATCGTATCGTGTATAAGCGGATTCGCAATTATTTCTGCAAGCTCATTAACTTTTTTCTGAACCAAACCCTTTGTGACAATTAGGAGTGCAGTCTTAACCCACTCATCTTCTCTCAATTTTCTTCCAAGAAATAATCCTATCTGTTCTCTCGCGGTTTTTGCCTCATTGTCACTTATTCCAGGCTTAAACTTCCTCTCAATAAGGAAATTATAGTCATCTGTCCATGGAGAATTGACAGTATAGCGCTGGATAATCTTGTCAGTAAGCACTTCCTCGGCGACTTTTTTTATTTGTTGTTCCCTTGCTGTCACTCGCATAAGAAATACTTTGACTATCTCTATATTTTTTAGGGTCAGTCCGAAATTCTTTTTTGCTTGCATCTTCAGCTTCTGTACTGAAGGGTCGAGCTTCGGGTTCTTGTATCCGACTTCAATCCTGAAATCGTGGGCTTCAGCGTACATACTTCACTCCGCCTCCACGAACAGCTTTACCAATCTTAATAGAACCGTTTATTTTTTTGAGCAAAAATGATTCTTCATCAGCTGAAACTATAATCACCATTCCAATTCCCATGTTGAAAGTCCTGAACATCTCATCGTCAGATATCCCTCCTTTTTCCTGAATAAGCCTGAATATGTGAGGTATTTTCCAATCCTTGCTTATCTCTACGCCAAGGCCTTTCGGGATTATTCTTGGAATGTTTTCTGTAAAGCCTCCTCCCGTGATGTGCGCCATGCCTTTTATTTTATTTTTTAGAGGATAAACTTCCTTTAAGTAGCTTCTGTGAGGCATAAGAAGAGCTTCACCAATAGTTGTGTTCAATTCCTTCAGCTTAGTATTCATCTCAAAGTCTTCATCTTTTAGCAATACTTTCCTTGCGAGAGAATAGCCGTTAGTGTGCAAGCCGCTGGATGGGATTCCAATCAGAATATCTCCTTCAATTATTTCTGAGCCGTCAATTATTTCTTTTTTTTCGACGACACCAATTATTGTGCCAGCAAGATCATACTCTCCTTCAGCGTAAGTTCCTGGCATTTCAGCAGTTTCGCCGCCAATTAATGCAATGTTTGCTTCTTTGCAGGCAGAAGAGAGCCCTTTGACTATGCCAGAAGTAACCTCTCCTTCCAGTTTCTGGCCTGCAATGTAATCCAGAAAGAAAAGAGGCTTCGCGCCTTGGACAAGAATGTCGTTTATGCAATGGTTGACAAGGTCGATTCCAACCGTGTCCCACTTTTTCATCATTTTTGCAACAGCTAGTTTGGTTCCAACTCCGTCAGTGCTTGCCACCAAAACGGGATTATCATAATTTTTCAGTTCGCTGACATCAAACAATCCGCCGAACAAGCCGACATCCCCGACCACATTCTTGTTAAAAGTAGTTCTGACTAATCTCTTGATGTCTTCTTTCAGCCTTGCATTTTTTTGCAAGTCCACTCCTGCATCCTTATAGCTGCTCATGCTGTGCGTACAACTCCATTGTGTTTTCCAATAATGATGCAATGGTCATGGGACCAATGCCTCCAGGAACCGGAGTTATGTATGATGCTTTTTGCGAAACTTTTCCGAAATCAACATCTCCAATAACTTTTCCATCAACTCTGTTTATCCCAACATCAACAACAACTGCATTATGCTTCACCATGTCCTCAGTTACAAATCCTGCTTTTCCAATTGCAGCAACAAGGATGTCTGCTTTCCTTGCATGTTCCTTCAAATCAAGGCTTTTGCTGTGGCAAATTGTAACTGTGGCGTTTTTTTCGAGAAGCAAAAGAGATAATGGCTTCCCGACAATTGTGCTTCTGCCAAGCACAACAGCATTTTTCCCTTGAAAATCAATTTTGTATTCTTCCAACAGCCTTATTACTCCTTTTGGAGTGCAAGGCCTGATTCCTTTGTGGCCTGCGACCAGCTTCCCAAGATTCTCGAGATGAAATCCATCAGCTTCCTTGTCTATGGAGATTAGGCCCATAATCTTTTTCTCATCGAGGTGGGGGGGCATTGGAAGCTGGAGAAGAATTCCATCTATCTCTTTATCGTCATTGTATTGCTTGATTGCATCAGCTACCTGTTTTTCAGTTGCATCATTTGGCAAATCAATCCGCTTTGAAATAATTCCGACCCTATGACAAGCTGCTTGCTTGTTCCTCACGTAAATCTGCGAGCCAGGGTTCTCTCCAACAAGAATAACACCGAGCCCAGGCTTTCTGTCAAGGCTTTCTATTCTTGACTTTATTCTTGCCTCTATTTCTCTCGACACTTTTTTTCCGTCCATGATTATAGCAGTCATACGTAAATTGGAAATTTATTTGTGAGCTTTGTCACCTCATCTCCTATTGATTTGAGCTTTTGCTCGTCCTTGAAATTGTTTATTGCGTCGTTCATGAATGCACCAATCTGCTTCATTTCTTCCTCTTTCATTCCCCTTGATGTTATTGCTGGAGTTCCAAGCCTGATTCCGCTTGGGTCAAACGGGCTCCTTGGGTCGAACGGAACCATGTTCTTGTTCAGCGTAATTCTTGCCTTGTCTAGCGCAGCCTCAGCTTCTTTTCCTGTAACCTTTTTGTTTTGCAGGTCAACAAGAATGAGATGGTTGTCTGTTCCGCCTGAAACTAACCTGAAACCGTACTTTTGCAGTTCCTTGGCAAGAGTTTTGGAATTCTTGACAATCTGCTGCGCGTAAGTCTTGAACTCTGGCTTCAAGGCCTCTCCGAAAGCAACTGCCTTTGCTGCAGTGTTGTTGTCGTGCGGTCCGCCTTGCATTCCAGGGAAGACTGCTTTGTCAATCTGTTGGGCATACTTTTCCTTGCAAAGAATCATAGCTCCCCTAGGCCCTCTTAATGTCTTGTGGGTTGTTGTCATGACGACGTCTGTGAATGGAAAAGGGGAAGGATGGACTCCTCCTGCGATTAAGCCTGCAATGTGTGACATGTCGACCATGGAGATTGCGCCGACTTCCTCTGCTATCTCTGAGAATTTCTTGAAGTCAATAGTCCTTGGATACGCTGTGTAGCCTGATATGATTAATTTCGGCTTTTCTTTAATCGCAAGCTCTCTTATTGCTTCATAATCAAGCTGCTCAGTTTCCTTGTCAACACCATATTGCACGAAATTATATGCTTTCCCCGAGAAATTAACAGGGTGGCCGTGAGTAAGATGGCCTCCATGTGCAAGGTTCAGGCCCATCACCTTGTCGCCGAATTTTAATAAAGCGAAATAAATCTCCATGTTGGCAGGGCTGCCAGAATAAGGCTGGACGTTGACGTGCTCTGCGCCGAATAGCTTTTTTGCTCTCTCAATTGCTAAACGTTCGACAACGTCGATAAATTCATTGCCTCCATAATATCGCTTTCCTGGATAGCCTTCTGAGTATTTGTTTGTCATTACCGAGCCAAGAGCTTCAAGGACTGCCTTACTAGTGTAATTTTCAGAAGGAATCATTTCCAATCCATCCTGTTGCCTTCTGAGCTCGTTATCTATTGCGTTCGCCACTTCAGCATCCTGTGTCTTCAGCATGGAATCACCCTTGTTTCAGTAACAATAAAATCCATTTTTACGTCGTGAGATTCAGAAGGAATCTCGTCAACAATCTGGACATCGAATGCGAGACCTATTTTCGTGGCTTTTTTCCCGGCAAGAAGTCTGTCATAGTATCCCTTGCCATAGCCAAGCCTGTTGCCTTTTTCATCAAAAGCAATCCCAGGAATTATTGCAACATCGAATTTTTTTGTTAGATTTTCTTCTGAATATGGTGGCTGCTTTGTCCTGTATGGGCCAACAACGAGATTGCCTTGGTATTTTAATGCAACAAGGTTCTTTTTGTCGTCAAAGCCTGGCAGAACAACACTTTTTGAAATTATCTTATCAGTTTTAACTTCATTCCTTATCGGAATGTAAGCGAGAACTATCTTGGCATTAATGTAAGAGCTCATGTTGGCAAGAGATTCTTGTATTGCCTTTGATTTAATTTCCACCTGTTCAGGAGTGAGCATCTCTCTTTTCCTAAGAGTTTCGTTTCTGATTTCTTTCTTATGCTGCGAGATCAATTCCATTCGGGCTTCTCACCCCGTTGATGTAAACAGAATTATCTTCAGCTTCTATCCTTCCCTGGGATAAAAGCTCAAGTGCTGCGATGTAAGCAGGGTAATCTCCGGTTTTTTTGAGTTGTTCTTGTACGGTGTTCGCGATTTCTTTTTTCCGCTCGGCATCCATTCCATCAGTGTTTGGTATTTTTACTGGCTTTGAACGGACGAGTATTGGGCCTTCATCACAGCTTAGGTTCACCCAAATTATTGTTGTGCGGATTTCTTTTAGGCCATCATTAACAGAGTCAAGCACTGCGTGAGCGCCAGTGTATTTTCTCTTACCATTTTTGTCTTTGACGGTTAAGTCAGCAGGATGGCTGTTTAGAGTGATGTATTCGTTGCAGATTGGTTCTGTAACCAAACTCATATACCCGGCTAGCGCCACAGCATCAACTTCATTATGAATTAACCATTTTTGGGTTTCCCCATCAAATTCCTCCCTTACTTTCATGTCTCTTAAGTTTTGGACTCCTTTTTTCCTGTAAAATTCCTTTATGTCATTAACTTTCAAAGGAATGCTAAATTCCCTGGCTAAAGATGATGCTTTGCTAGTGTTATTGTCTGTAAATATGCAAGCAACCTTGAAGTGCTTTGTCTGGTTCTTAAGAATGTGGAGTGCTGTGCTTCCGCCTCCGGATAGAAATATTGCAAGCCTCATAGGCTCTTTTTTAGGAGTGTAAAGCTTTTTCATGCCTTCAGCCTCTTCATGTGCTCAACTCTCTTTTTTACCAATGCCTCAGTGCCTATGTCTGAGCGGTGCATTACGGGCCCTTCTATTTTGGAGCAGTTTTTTTCCGCAATTGCTTCAGCTTCAGCAAGTGTGGAAGCTATTCCAACAATCGCCAATGCTCGGGATGAAGATAAGTGTAGGCCGTCAGTTTGATGGTCGACAGACGCATAGTAAAGCCTTGCATCGCTTGATATCTTGCCAACTTTTATGATTCCTTTCTTTGGCGAATCAGGATAACCTTCTGGAACAATGTACTTGCAAACTGTTGCCTTTGATTCGAAATTAACCCCTCTAAGATTGCCGTCTATGATTCTCCAGCACGTTTCAACAAAGTCAGATGATATTATCGGAAGAACATTCATCGCTTCAGGGTCGCCGAATCTCGCGTTGTATTCTATCAGCTTCACTCAGTGCTTTGTTGACATGAAGCCGCCGTACATAACGACCTTGTACTTCATCAAAAGGTCCTTGTTTATTGCATGAAGGACTTTCTGGGTTATTGCGTGAGCGTCATTTACGTCTTTTTTTGTGAGAAATGGGAGAAGATGATTTGCATCAGAGTAAGAGCCCATACCGCCTGTGTTTGGTCCTTTATCTCCGTCGAAAGCGCGCTTGTGGTCCTGCACTGCAGGGCAATCGAACAAGTGCTTGCCATCACTCAATGTCATGAGGCTGAATTCTTCGCCTTCAAGCTTTTCTTCCACAATTACTTTTTGGTTTTGTGAGATTATTTCTTTTGCGTAGTGCGCTGCTTCTTCATGAGTTTGAAAATGGTCTCCTTGTACCCTGACTCCTTTGCCTCCTGTTAATCCATCTGGCTTGACAACAACTTCACCAAGTTCTTTCATCCACTCAATAATTCCGTCGGTTGAATCGAAAATCTTCATCTTTGGATTTCCAGGAATCCTGTGCTTTTCCATCATGGAGCGAGTGAAGCTCTTGCTGGTCTCTAATTGCGCTGCTGATTTGAATGGGCCAACTGAAGGAATTCCCTGGCTGTCCAATTCGTCAACTAATCCTGCTGAAAGAGGAAGCTCAGGACCGACAAAACAGAAGTCAGGCTTGTGCTTAAGAGCAAACCTCTTTATTGCTTCCAAATCATTTAGCTTACCGATTTCAGTCTGGACTGAAAGCTGCCTTACTCCCGGATTGTTTGAACTCATGAAAGAAACAAGCTTTGGCTTACCTTCGCTTCTGATTATTGCCTCGGCAATTGCGTGTTCCCTGCCACTTGAACCAATCAAGAGAATTGTTGTCACTTTGGCTTCTCCCCGGCAACTTTTATGTGGCTCAGGCGCAGCTGTCTCAGTTCTTCGCTGTCTTTGATTGATGTTGGGTACTCGCCTGTGACGCAGGCCATGCAAATATCATTTCTTCCGATTGCTTCTGCTAATGATTCTTCGTCAAGATAGATAAGGCGGTCGACGCTGAGCTGAGCTTCTATCTCGGGGATTGTCCTGTCTGCTGCTATCAATTCTTTCGGGTCCTGAAAGTCAATGCCGTAAACGCACGGATATCTTATTGGAGGGAATGTTGATACAAAGTAAACTTTTTTTGCACCAGAGTCTTTTGGGAGTTTTGCTATCCTGTTGGATGTTGTCCCTCTAACGATACTGTCATCAACGACAATAACATTTTTTCCACGGATGACGTGCTCAACTGGCTTCATCTTTAATCTCACAGAATCCTCACGCTTCTTTTGCATTGGCATGATGAATGTGCGGAAAATGTACCTGTTTTTGATCAGCCCTTCCTCGTACGGAATTCCAAGCTCTCTTGCTAATGCATTAGCTGCAGTTCTGCTGGTATCTGGAACTGGAATTATTACATCTGCATCCAAGTCTGGCATTAGCTTCCTGATTTTTTTTGCTAATGCTATTCCTAATCTGCTTCTGACTTCATATACAGATTTTCCTTCGATAACTGATTCTGCAGTAGAGAAATAAACCCATTCGAATGAGCAATGGGCTGGCTGCCTTTGGATGATGGTTTTTCTGTGAACATTAAGGTTCATGTCAATGAAGATAGCTTCTCCAGGTTCGACATCCTCTATACTTTCATAGCCGAGAACTGACAGTGCCACGCTTTCTGAAGCGAATGCATAAGAATTTGTTCCATTTCTTCTAACCCCCATAACTAGCGGCCTGATTCCTTTTGGATCCCTGAAAACCAACAAGCCTTTTCCTGCTATCATGCAGACAACAGAGTAAGCACCTATGACTGATGTGAAAACTTCTTCCACAGCCTTGAAAATGTCATTAACTTCCTTGCCTTTGGAGAATTCCTCAGCGAATTCGTGGAGTATGACTTCTGCATCGCAGTTTGAGTAAATGACTCTTCTTGAGTTTTCTTTCAGTTTTTGCCTTAGGCTTGGGTAGTTTACTATGTTGCCGTTGAAAGCCAGGCCTACTCCGTCTGGGTGTCTTAGGAAAATCGGCTGGACTTCGCTTACATCGCCTGTTCCTGCTGTGGGGTATCTTGTGAATCCGATTCCCAGGCTTCCTTTCAGCTTTGCTAATGCTTTATCATCAAAGATTGCGCCTACAAGGCCTAAATCGTTCTTTCCGTAAATTCCGGACTCATTATCTTTATGGTTTGAGTCGTAAGTGAGGAGTCCTGCAGCGTCCTGGCCTCTGTGTTGCAAATGTGCTAAGCCGAGATAGATTTCCTTTGCTGCCTCAGGGCTTCCTATAACTCCGTAGATTCCGCACAAATTAGTCAGCCCCCATTTGTACCATACGTGTGCAAAATAGAAATCTTTATATATGTTTTGTACATGTTTGTGTAACATGAACGGGGTGGCTAGTGTAAACCAGCGGCTTTTGGCTATTGAATGCCTTAGGACACTCAAGGGTTCGATGACTTTTAGAGAGCTGTCTAAAGAGGTTAAATTGCCAGCAGGAGTCTTGAATAGGTATGTCAATGGGAACGTTTTGCCCAAATTATCCCGAGCAAACGAGATTCTTCATTACTTTGAGAAGCAGTATTTCAGGCAGTATTTATTGAAAGAGTCATTTGCAAAAGAAAGCAAGTTCTTAGTTACAACTACGATATTATCTAAGCCATTTTACTTACGTTTTATTGCTTCTCATGCAGCGCATTACTTTCCTGAGAAAGTTGACAAGGTCTTTACTGCCGCAGTTGATGGGATTCCACTGGCAGTTGCAATAGCTGATTATCTTGGAGCCGAAGCAATTTATGCAAAACAGACGCAGGAATTCACATTTTCAGGGCACTATGTTTCAAAATTGCCGGTATCTGAAAGACCTTTAGAAACACCATTCTTTTTACCTAAAGACTTGATAAAGAAAAACGAGAAGATATTGATTTGTGATGATGTAATTCGCGGCGGACGCACTTTACAAGCACTGATTTCAATCTGCAAACAAGCAAAAGCAGACGTGGTTGGGGTTTATTCGATATTTATGGGGAAGAAAGCGCTGAAATCACTTGACGATTACAAGGTTGGGTATATGATGACGGTAGGGGATTAGTTAGATGTATCATTGTAATAATCTGTTGGAATTTCCATAATACTAACTCCAATTTGATTTAGATCTATAAAATGATCATCCAATAATTTATTTTTTGCCGAATTATTTGGAAAAAATGTCATTCCACTCAATGTTTTTAAAATAATACCAGATACTGCTGAAAATTCTTCACTATTATTTTCATGTAGTGACCTTATTGATGCCAATATATTCATTTCTTCTATACCTCTATAAATGCCATTTATTAAAATGACAATAGGATGCGAAAATCCAGAATCTATGGCTGATTTCATATTCTGTTTTTCAATTTTTTGAATTATCGTA
>JBBSVZ010000003.1:0-22715 GCA_038046545.1 Nanobdellota archaeon
CAGGAAGACATGGCTTTGATGATTGGCAGGACTTATGGCATCCCCACAGTTGCTCTTCGATATTTCAATGTTTATGGACCCAGACAAAGTTTAAGCAATCCATATACTGGTGTTGCAGCAATTTTCATGTCAAGGCTGAAGAACAATAACAAGCCAGTAATTTATGAGGATGGTATGCAGACAAGAGATTTTGTATCTGTCCACGATATAGTTCAGGCTAACATGCTCGCAATGGAGTCTGAAGCCGCTAATTACAATGTATTTAACGTGGGAACAGGAATTCCAAGAACTATAAAATCTATCGCTGAGGATCTTTCAAGGCTTTTAGGCAAGAAAATCTCTCCTGACATAACTAACAAGTACAGAAAAGGCGATGTGAGGTATTGTTATTCAGATATCTCAAAGATAAAAAAGCTTGGTTTCAAACCCAAGACTTCTTTTGAAGATGGATTGAAAGAGCTTATCGTCTGGTCTTCAGATATCAAGGCAGATGACAAATTTGAGCAGGCTGCAACTGAATTAAAAAATAAAGGGCTTATTTAATTTACCAGACTTTCCATTTTGCTTGGTTTGCATGCCAGACATCATTTAGTGCTTGGTAGTCTTTGAATGTGTCCATACACTGCCAGAACCCATCATATTTGAAGGCTGCAAGCTGATTCTTTCTTGCCAGAGTTTCAAGAGGAGTTTTTTCGAGGATATCATTTTCCTTTAGGTAGTCAAACATTTCTTTTTTAAAAACAAAAAAGCCTCCGTTGATATAATCGTTAAGCAATGGCTTTTCCTTGAATTCAGTCACAAGATTGTTTTTTAGCTTTAATATTCCGAATTGTGATAATGGCTTGACGCAAGTCAAAGTCGCAATTTTTCCAATTTTATTGTGGAATTTTAAAAGTTCCTGAATATTGATATTTGAAACGCCATCTCCGTAAGTGCAGAAAAACTGGTCTTCTGTTACATATTTTTCGACTTTTTTTATTCTCCCTCCTGTGTTGGTGCTTACACCCGTATTAGCAAAAGTTATTGTCCAATCCTCAGTATCTTCCTTGTGGTGCTTAATATCGTGTTCCTTTCCTAGTTTCACTGTGAAATCCGTATTTTTCCAGGAATGGTAGTCCATGAAGTACTCCTTAATTTTCTCACCCTTGTAACCTAGGCATAGGACAAATTCCTTGAACCCATAATGAGCATAAATCTTCATGATGTGCCATAATATCGGTTTTCCGCCAATACTGGCGAGAGGTTTTGGAAGGTCATCTGTCAGTTCGTTCATCCTTGTCCCTCTTCCACCACAAAGAATAACCACTTTCATTGTTTGTGCTCTCACAAGGGCGTATTTAACTTTTGTGATTTGGAAAAGGTTTATATACGTTCCAGATAGTTTTTGATGGGGGAGTCATGAAGAAACAAGGACCAGAAATATCTGTTGTAATTCCATGTTTGAACGAGGAGACGACGATAGAGGCAGTTGTACTTAAAGCCATAAAGGCATTCAAAGATCATAAGATACTGGGAGAAGTTGTTGTTTCAGACAACGGAAGCAAAGATCATTCTAGAGAAATCGCAAAAAAAGCTGGTGCGAGAGTAGTTATCCAAGAAAAGAAAGGTTATGGTAATGCATTACAGAAAGGTTTCATTGAAGCAAGAGGAAAATTCTTGCTTATGGGTGATGCTGATAATACTTATGATATGCTTGAACTTCCTAAATTCGTAAAATTGCTTAGGCAAGGAAATGAATTTGTAATTGGAACTAGATTAAAAGGAAAAATATTGAAGGGTGCTATGCCTTGGTTGCATCGATATGTTGGAAATCCTTTCTTGACAACTTATCTTAATATGGTGCATGGGACAAAAATTTCTGACAGCCATTGTGGAATGAGAGCGTTTACAAAATCAGCTTACAAAAAAATGAAACCTTTATCTCCAGGTATGGAATTTGCTTCAGAGCTTATAATCCGTGCTGCTGAAGAAAAGTTACTAATCAAGGAAATTCCCATAACATATTACCCACGGAAAGGAGAGTCTAAACTGCATTCTTTCAAGGATGGGTGGAGACACTTAAGGTTCATGCTCCTTTACAGCCCGTTTTATGTGTTTTTTTTCCCAGGCATCATCCTGTTCATTTTCGGCATGATGCTGCTTTTACTGCTTTTACAAGGCCCCGCAAACATTTTTGGGTTATCATTGGATATCCACCCGATGTTTCTTGGTAGTCTCTGTGTGCTTCTCGGGTACCAGATAATTGTACTGGGAATGTACAGTAGGGCATTGAGAGTTCCTGAGAGCCTTGAGGGCGCAGACAAATTAACGAAGTATTTCTTTAAGAATGTCACATTGGAAAGAGGTATCTTGGCAGGATTTGTATTGCTTTCATTTGGCTTTGTGATTAATCTTCTAATCCTAATTGCATGGATTAATAACGGCTTCAAGGACATTGCAGGAATTCGATATGCTCTCATGGGAATGACACTTTTCGTGATTGGCGCCCAGACGATGTTCTCATCTTTTTTCATGAGCGTTTTGAGATTGGTGCCAAAATGAAATTCAGGATTGAGCCTGAATACATCTTTCTATTCGTAGTTTTCACTGCGCTGCTTTTTTTTGGCCTAGGAAATCTTTGGGGGCATAAACTTAGCAATCCTGCTCCTACAGGCTATCATG
Source organism: Nanobdellota archaeon (assembly GCA_038046545.1). GTDB lineage: Archaea > Nanobdellota > Nanobdellia > Woesearchaeales > JBBSVZ01 > JBBSVZ01. The sequence continues at coordinate 2,662 of JBBSVZ010000003.1, forward strand.
CATCAGATGCTTTCCAGCATCAAACCAGGGCACTAGCAATAAAAGATGTCGGAACTTATGTTTATGAGCCTCCTTGGATTGTTGCAGGTTATACCGATATAATTGGATTTTATCCACCAGGTCTCTATTACTTGAGCATTGCTTTATCATTTGTATCCGGCTTGGAAGTTTATGATACGATTTATTTTGCTGCATTTCTTTTCGGCATCCTAGGTGCTCTAACCTTTTATCATATCATAAAAAAATTCAATAAGCCAGTAGCTTTGATGTCATTGCCGTTGAGCATTCTAATTTTTACTGGGATTTCTATGGTCGGGTTTACTTGGGGAGCCATTCCAAGCCTGACGGCTCAGGTGTTGATGATACTCACAATGTGGGTCTTGGCAAATGTCGACCTAAAACTCAGTTGGCTATTCCTCGGGATAGCATTGAGCGCAACTGTACTTACTCATAGTTCAGAACTTGTCATTGCCGGCGGGTTCATGCTATTCTATTTCATAGTTACTCTTGGAATTCATTTCATTCTAAAACAAAGCAAATTAATTCAAGCACGCAACATGATCTTAGGGGGAATTGTCTTCATAACAATCTCATGGTATTTTATTCTTATAGCTCAGCTTGTTTGGGCGAAACTTTACCCATTTGACCCTAGGGATGTCTGGATTACACATGGTGGTTATCCAGATATTTTCAATCTTAGCAATTTTGGTGTTTTTCAATACATTATTATTGGCGGGATGCTAGCAGGTTGTTACCTTTTATGGAAAAACAAAGAAAATCCTCCTTTGGCTATTCTCGCAGGATTTTATATGTTATTCATTGGTTATGGAAACTTTTACGGCTTGAATTACAAAGCATTTCAGATGAGATATTTGTGGCCGATATATCTCAGTGTTTTTTTGGGTATCGGATTTTATTTTTTGATGAACTTGGTAGTAAAAAGAGGTCAACAGCAAATTGCTATTGTTATTGGAATCATACTTTTGATTCTTTTCTCTGGGCTATTTCCAATCCCGAATGTTCCCCAATATAAAATCCTTGAAGGTCAACCATTAGATCAGTATCATTGGGATGTTTTTGCTTGGATAAGAGAAAATACTCCCAAAGATGCAGTTCTTTACTTTTTTTATGGGGATCTTTACAAGTCAAATGCTGTTTTAAGGAATACTGAAAGAATACATTATCAAGTTCTATCCCATTCCAATCCAGATAATACCGCAGATTTTTTAACTAAACTTCAGCAGGGTATTATTACAAGAAATTATGATTCGGCGTTATTGGGGGATTGCTGCGGAGCGGCTTATCCTTATTGGAAGGGCTTCGCAAATATCGGTTTCAGATTTCAGGAGCTCAACAGATCATATTTTTACAAACCAACTGATATTTGCATGATGGACTATTATATTTTCGATAAAGTTGCAAGCCAACCTGCACTGGCGCAATACAACCTTGCCATTGCAAATGAGATGATGAAAAGTGGCCATTTTAGGGTTGTGCATGAGAATCCTTATTCAGTTATATTGAAAAATGATAAGCCGGGTGAGAACTGCATTGGAAACGCAACAGCTTAAGCTTGAGGCACAAAAACTAGTTATGTTGTTGTTTGCTCTTTACACAGCAATCCAAATTGCTTTTTTCAAGGAGTCTCCAATAATTGTTGGAAGGTTAGTTTTATCACTATTCTTTCTATTTGTTATCCCTGGCTGGTGTGTTCTTTACTTATGGAGAGAAAAAATCGGGTTCTTCGAAAGGGCTGTTTCCGGAACTCTTCTTTTTGCAGGGATTTTTGTATTATCTGCATATTACAGTGGCTTTGTTGGCATTCACATAAAATATTCTACATGGATTATTCCTTTCATAGGATACGCAGCATTTATAATCCAGTTCTTCGCGTCTTCTCTCCATGGAAAAGTTAGAAAGCATTAAGTGCCCGTTGTGCGGGAGTTCGGATGAGAAGTTCCTGTTTTCACGTGAAGGTTTTAAAGTTGTTAAGTGCAACAAATGTGAACTTGTTTACATTAATCCTCGATTAAGGCCTGATGTATTGGAAGAGCTCTACAACACCAACGAAATTTCGCCAGAGCCTTATTACGAGAAGAATATACCGCAGGATTTCAAGAATTTCAGAAGACGACTTAACTTAATTCAAAAATACCATCACAAACCAGGCAAGCTGCTCGATATTGGCTGCAACATCGGAACTTTCATGAAAGTAGCACAGGATGATGGTTGGGAAACTGTTGGCGTCGAATTCAACAAGTCTGCTGCGGCTTTTGGAAGAAAAAAGTTCGGTCTAGAAATTCTGGACAGGGATTTCATGAAGGTGAAGTTCAAGCCATCTTCTTTTGATGTTGTAGCCATGAATGATGTTATCGAGCATGTTACTGATCCCGTTGCAACTTTAATTGAGGTCAGAAGAATTCTAAAAAAAGGTGGACTTTTATTTATGACCACACCTAACATTGGGGCGTTGCTGCCTAAAATTACTAGAAGCAAATGGCTGCATATGAAACCTAATGAGCACCTTTCATTTTTTACACCTAAAACTATTAAGGTATTACTCGGTAAAACAGGATTTTCTATGAAAGTTTGGCAGAGTATTGGTAGAGTAAGAAGTTTAGAGACTATGCTATTCAAGTCGCAGTCTTATTCAAAAATTCCTTATGTCGTGTCAAAAGTTGTACCTGTTAAAATAAAAGAAAACATCTCTTTTTACATCGACCCAAGGGATGAGATGGCAGTATTTGCGGTAAAGGAATAAGATTACCTTCTTTTTTTTCTTTTTGATTTAACTTCGTTTGTCGAAAGAATTTCCTTAAGAACAATATCAACTGCAATTGCTGAAAGGCTTCCTTTCTGGTTCTTCAAATTGCCATAAATATCGTAGCAAGGAGGGCAAAGCCGAGTGTCCTGCACTATCCTTGCAGATAATGGAGCAAATCTCATCGGGTCTGTAGGCCCGAAGATTGCCACTAATGGAGTATGCATCGCAGCTGCCAAATGCATAGGACCGGAGTCATGAGTTACCGCGAGTTTAGCGTTTTGCATGAATGCGGCACTTTGTCCTAAGCTCAACTTGCCGCAAAGGTTAACTGCAGTTTTTCTTTTCATGTTTCTAATAACTGAATTGCAGATTTCTTCGTCAGTTTTTCCACCTAAAATAACAATTTGCCATTTTTTGGATAATAACTCATCGGCAAGTCTGCCATAGAGATGCGGTGGCCATCGTTTTTCGGGAAGTTCTTGGCCTGGATTCTTCGCTCCGCCAGGAATAAGTGCAATAGTTCTGTTCTTAGATAGCTTGTGTTTTTTGAAAAGTTGCTCTGCCTTTTGTCCGTCTTTTTTTGTTATGTAAAACTGCATTTCGTAAGGGGCTTCTTCAACACCTGCAATGTGTGCTAGATCCCTGTAATATTCCAATTCGTACTTTTTTCCGTCGAAAGGAACAGAAATGTTGCAGGCAAATCCTTCTCCCTTCCTGTCAAAACCCAGCCTGAAAGGAATCTTCGCCATAAACGCCAGTACATTCCACTGCCAGGCTTTGTCAAGTATGAACGCAAGATCAAATTTTTCTTCTTTTATTCGTTCAATTAGTTTTTTTACTTCCTGCTTGTCTTGCTTGAAGATTATATTGTCATCATAAGTCATTACTTTGTCAACGTTAGGGTTGCCTTTTATTGCATCAGAAGACCATTCCCCAACCAAATAGGTTATTTTGGCATTAGGAAACTGCAAGCGAATTGCCTTGACTAATGGCGTGCTCATAAGGACATCTCCAATGCCTCCAGAGCGCATAATCACAATGTTCTGTGGGTTGCTAGGCAGCTTCCTGTTTTTGAATAGAAAAGCAATGTTTCCGAAAAAGCAGATTAAAGGTCTGAGCATACAATTAAGTATGAATGTGTGTATTAAAATCTAATGGTAGAAATGAGCCCGCGCGGCGATTGAGCGCAATTAATTATTATAAAAAAAGCAAAATTGAACTTAATTCTTCCCATAGACCTTATTCCAGTCATCAAGGAACATCTGCATTCCTTTGTCAGTCAATGGGTGCTTTGTCATCATTTCAAGTACTTTGAAAGGCATTGTTGCGATATCAGCGCCTGCCTTTGCTGATTCTAAGACATGAATTGGGTGTCTTATGCTGGCAGCCAATATCTCAGTCTTTATATCGTAATTGTCAAATATCTGCCTTATGTCTCGCACAATCTGCATTCCGTCATGGCCAGTGTCGTCAATTCGCCCAACAAATGGGCTAACGTATGAAGCTCCAGCCTTGGCAGCAAGCAGCGCTTGGTTTGCAGAAAATATAAGTGTGCAATTTATCCTGACGCCTTTCTTGCTTAATGCAGAAATCGCTTTAAGACCTTCAATTCCGATTGGTATTTTTACGTAAACGTTCTTGTGAATCTTGGAGTTCTTGAGCCCCTCCTTAATCATTTCCGGGGCTGTTGTACTAATTACCTCCGCTGACACAGATGGAACGAGGTCGCCTATCTCTCTTATCATGTCTTCAAATGGCCTTCCTTCTTTGGCGGCTAATGAAGGGTTTGTTGTAACCCCGTCAAGAATGCCCCAACTGTAAGCAGTCCTTATTTCCTCTATATTTGCCGTGTCCAGAAAGATTTTCATGGTGATAAGAAGGTTCATTGCTCTTTTTAATTGTTTTGGGCAAAGTTTTAAACCCTAATGAATAACTTATGGGTATGGATAAGAGCTATATCAAATCGGTAATGCTGAAGGCATCTGAAAGTGCTATACTCATTCAGGCTAAAAAGCTCTTAAAACTTCTTTCTGAAGAGGAATCTCTGATTTTCAATGAAGTGCAAAAGCTAAAATTTAGCGAGGGCTCATGGTTCAGGCCAATCCATAATATCGTAGTTCCTCTGAACATGATATCGATAATAAAAAATGAAAGTTTGAACCGAAAAATCCTATTGCCAACAGCAATGCTTCATGATATCGGCTATTCTAAATTGAGATTAAAAGGAAATGACTGGACTCGTAGCGACATCCGTATGAAACATTCTATTCTTGGCGCGAAGATGGCAGAAAATATTCTTAGAGAGACTGGAAGTTTCGATAAGAAAGAAATTGAACTCATAATTTCATTGGTTAAAACACACGATAATCCCTATAGGGGAATTCCATTGAAAACAGCTCTGGAAAAACAGCACAGGGACTCTGACAGGAGCTTTGTTCCTTTCATCCTCAGTTTTTACAAGGACTTCATTAATCTTGATTCCGCAGAAACACTGAAGGAGTTCTTGAAAAAACGAATAATTTCATTAGGCATGAAACCCGGAAAAGGATATTCCGAGCCCTTCAATACAAAAACAGGAAAGGAAATTGGTTCGTACCTGATGAATCGCAGAATCGAAGAGATCGAATCAGGGTTTCTTAAAAACTTCAATAATCAATTTGAAAAAAGGATGGATGAAGAGTTCATCTACCTATTTTCGCTTGCGAAATGATAAATTCTGCAGCATCTAAAAAATCCTTTGCTAAATAATTCGGTTTGACTCGATATTCGCCATCTAATCCTTTCTTGCCACTTCCAACTATTACTGATTTCATTCCTGCATTTTTTCCAAATTGGGTGTCGACTGTCTTGTCCCCAACCATAAACGAATCTTTTAGTATTATGCCAAACTCTTCAGCTGCTTTGTCAGCAAAATGCGACTTTGGTTTTTGGCAAGGACAATTATGCTTAAAGTTATGAGGGCAGTAATATACTTTATCAAGCATTACGCCTTGTTTCGAGAGTAGTCTTCTAACTGCTCTATCGACTTCAAAGAATTCCTTTTCAGTTAGGTAGCCCATCCCTATCCCTGCCTGGTTAGTCACCATTATCAAACCAAAACCAGCTTTTTCAAGCTTCTTCATGCCTTCGATTACGCCAGGGAGAATCTTTACTTTAGAGGGGTCTTTCAAAAAATCAGCTTCCTCGATTACAGTGCCATCCCTGTCGAGAAAAACTGCCCTTCTGAATTTCTTGTGGTGGATTGAACTTTCAGGAAGCGACTTTATTTTTTCGAGAATTGATGTTGTAGACCTTCCTTGGATAAACGGTATTAAGATGACTTTTCCTCCCTGCTTCTCAAGCTCAGGCGCTGAGGTCAATGGCTTATGGTGATAATCTCCTCCTTTGATGTAATAATTCGGCTTAAGTATCTGAATGTTTTTGAGGTTTTTTGGTTCGTCAAAAACAAAAACAAAGTCAACACATTCAATTGCAGAAACAATTTCCATCCTTTCTTTTTCAGGCATTATCGGCCGGGTAAGCCCTTTTGTTAACTTAACTGATTCGTCAGAATTAACACCAACTACTAACAGGTCGCATTTCTTTTTGGCTGCCTGAAGATATCTAATGTGACCTACATGCATCAAATCAAATGCTCCACTCGTGAACCCAATTTTATTACCATTCTTCTTCTCTTTCTCAATGATTTTTGCAATCTTTTCTCTTGAAAATATTTTTTGAGAGTTCATTGTCCATCATCTTTTATGGCTTTTTCCAGCTCTTTTTGCGTGATGGTCGTTGTTCCAAGTTTTCCAACAACTACTCCAGCAGCATAATTCCCTATTTTGCACGCTTCAATGAGCGGCATTCCAGCAGCAAGCGAAAGCGCTGTTGCTGCAACTACTGTATCTCCGGCTCCTGACACATCAAAAACTTCCTTTGCTTTCGTAGGTATTTTTGTTACTGCTCTTTTTTTTTCGAACAAAATCATGCCTTGTTCTGAGAGAGTAATCAGGACGTTGCAATTTAACTCGTGCGAAAGCTTCTGGCCGACAGATTCAATGCTTTCTTTGTCATCAGCTTCTGCCATTGCATAAGCTTCTTTCTTGTTCGGGGTTATCAGATAAGAATTCTTGAATAATTCCTTGTTCTGCGGCTTTCCGTCGCAAATAATCGGGATTTTTTTCTGTTCGCACTCTTCATGAATCGTAGATGCTATTCTTACAGTCAATAATCCTTTGGCGTAGTCAGACACAACGAACGCATCACATTTTTTGGTCGCTTCCTTTATTTTTCTTATTACTTCATCCTCAGTATTAGCTGAAATGCTTGCTCTGCTTTCTTTGTCAAGTCTGGCGAGCTGCTGTCTGTTTCCCATAACTCTTGTTTTTTGCGTTGTCGGCCTGTTGGGCTCGATAGTCAGCATGTTTGAAATCCTATTTTCTGTAAGATGGCTTCTTATTTTTAAGCCTGCGTCATCGTTTCCAATTACTCCAATCAAGATTGAATTGCCGCCTAAAGATACAATGTTTGAAGCGGTGTTTGCAGCTCCTCCGGGCACTGAGCTTTCTTTTTTTGCGAGGACGACAGGAACTGGCGCTTCAGGGGAAATTCTTGTTACATCGCCCCAAATGTACCTATCTAGCATTATGTCTCCGAGAACAACTACATTTTTCCCTGTTAATGATTTTATGCTTAAAGTCATTTTTCGCTCAGCTTATTTTTTAGCAGTGCATACCACAAAGGAATAAGTATTTCATGGTGGCCAATAAATGAAAATCCTGTTCCTCCTTCAGCTGTTGGTCTTTGAACAACATTAACATTTGGCCTGTACTGGCTATACATGTCACAATTCACAGCAGTAAAGTGCTTCACATTATTTCCAAGGTTTCGTGCTATTGTCAAAGCTTTCAGAAAAACCTCAGGAAGAACTACTGCAGAGCCGAAATTGAAAACAACCCCGCCTTCCAGTTTTGAAACAGAATCAGTTAAAAGTTTGAAATCTTTGTAAGTGGTTTCTCCGGTTGCTGCTCCGTTGCAAGAAGGATGTTGGTGTATTATATCTGTTCCAATGGCAACATGGACGCTTAAAGGTATCCTGTTTTCATAGGCGCATGCCAGCAGGCTTAATTCTTTGTTCTTGTAATTTGAATCAACGATTTTTCTTCCGAGAGCAAAGCCCTGTCCTTTTCCTTCTTTGTAAGTTTCATTGATTGCTTCATTCATGTATTTCCCAGTTTCTTCAACCATTCCAAAGCTTCCGTCTTTGAGGCCTTTCTGCACGTCTTCGCTTGTTGCTCCCTGATAGGCTATTTCGAAATCGTGAATACTGGCGGCGCCATTCATTGCAATGTGCGTGATGACTTTTCTTTTCATCAGGTCAATCAGCAGAGGTGAGAGTCCGCATTTTATTACGTGACCACCCATCATGACAATTATTGTGCGCTTGTTCTTTGCTGCAAGTACGGTTGCGTCAACCATTTGTTTGAATTGCTTGCCTGCAAAAATATCGGGAATAAGTTTCTCGAGTTCGCCTATCCTGCTGAAGTCTTTTGTTTCTGCTTTGTTGCCTCTCTTTTCAATTGGGTACGTTTTTATTTTTGAGAAGTCTATCATGCTGCAGCCCTCCAGTGCGGAGCCATTTCTTTTTCCAGCAGCTCGCAAACTATATGAATTATTGTTATGTGCGTTTCCTGTATTCGTGGAGTGTTGCTTGATGGGACAATAATTGTCATATCAGCAATATCCTTTAGTTTTCCCCCGTCTTTGCCACCGAAGCCTACTGTCTTGCATCCGATTTTCTTGGCTTTTTCCAAAGCTAAGATGACGTTAGGAGAATTGCCGCTTGTCGTTATTCCAACAACAAGATCACCCGAGTTTGCGAGCGCTTCCACTTGCCTCGAGAAAATCTCATCGTACCCGTAATCGTTAGCTATTGCGGTTATCGCCGAGGTGTCTGTCGTCAGGGCAATTGCCGGCAGGCCTTGCCTTTCCATTTTGTACCTGCCTACAAGTTCCGCTGCAAAGTGTTGCGCGTCAGCTGCAGAGCCTCCGTTTCCGAAAATCAATATTTTTTTGTGGTTCTTGTAAACGTCTACGATGTAGTTGGCGAGCCGTTCTATCTTGTCGAGCTGGGTGTCAATTACTGCCTGCTTCACTTCCATGTTTTCTCTGATGAAATTGCTTATGTCATGCCTCAATAATGCCAGGACTTCATTAATCGAAACAGTTGATACGCCTGCTTTCGATACGACAATGCTGGCCGCGTGATTAGCGATGTGCCCGGCCTCCTCTAAGCTCGCTCCGCTTGCAATTGCCAGGGCTAATGCTGCTGTGCTGGTGTCTCCTGCTCCGCTTTTGTCAACAAAGTGGCTTTTTGGGACGCTGATTTCATGCATCGTTCCGTCATATATGGTGCTGTCCTCGCTTCCTGCAGTGATGAAAATGTTGGATGAAAGAGTATGGTGCAGGGTATTGCATAAGCTTTCCCAGTCTGATGTCTTAATTCCCGCTACCTTGTTCGCTTCAGTTTTGTTAAGGCAGATGACTGTTGAGCCTTTGTACCATCTGGCGTGTTCTGGCTTTGGGTCGGATATGACCGGAATTTTGTGTTTGTTGGCTTCTTGGATTATCGCTGATGCGAGTTCTTCTGTCAGTGTTCCTTTGCTATAATCAGAGATTATCACTGCGTTTTGATGCTGTATGAGCCTTAGAGCTAGCTTTTTCAGGCTGGCGCTTGCTTCATTATTGTGCTCTATTCCTGGCTCTGTGTCTATCCTGAGAATCTGTTGGGTGCCAGAAATCACTCTTTCTTTTGTTATTGTTTCTGATTCCTGGATTATGGCTTCTGTGTTTAGGCCATTTTTTGTCAGGGTATTCAGAAGTATGACTCCTCCATAATCTTTTCCTATTATTCCTGCTAAAGAAGCTTTTGCTGATAAGATAGCTATGTTGGCAGCAACGTTGCCTGCTCCTCCGGGTGAGAAGGTTTCTGAGACGATATCAACTACTGGCACAGGCGCTTCAGGCGATACGCGGGTGACGTTGCCTTTAGTGGTTTTGTCAAGCATTATGTCGCCTATTACAAGTATCTTTTTGCCTTCGAATGAGAGCATTAATTGTTTTAGTCTTCCCTTCATGGTATGAACTATTCATACCTTTTTGTATAAATATTGTTGTATTCTGTAAACTATATGTTGTAAGCAATAAAAACTTTAAATTTTGGTATGATTATTTCATACTTTATGAAGAAAACTAAGATTGCTATCTCACTGGATTCAGGCCTTCTCAGCGAAGTAGACAGTAGAGTTGATAACAAAATAATCAGGTCAAGGTCGCAGGCGATTGAGGTCTTCCTGAGAAAAGGCATGTTTGAGTCAGAAGTCAGGACTGCTGTAATACTTCTCAAAGGAGAGCATCAAAAATACGCCTTAAAAGAAATTGACGGTAAGCCGTTGATTCTGAAGCAAGTAAGCTTTTTTGCGAAGCATGGAATCGAATCAGTTTTGGTAGTTACACAAAAATCAGACTCCAGCCTTCGGTTCATGAATGAAATTACGAAGGCAAAACTACCAGTTAGAGTTGTTGAGGACGATGCCAAAGGCACTGCGCAAGCACTGCTTGCAATAAAAGAGCATTTGAAATCTCCTTTTGTAGTGCAAAGCGGAGACACTTACACCGAGTTTGACCTCTCAAAAATGATACGAAAACTCCTTTCCTCGACTCAGGTTGCAGTCATGGGATTGATGAGCAGGGAACATAGCGAGCAATACGGAACAGCAGTCCTCGACGGCGATTTGATAGTTAGCTTTGAGGAAAAAAAGCCAGACCAAGAATCGTTTGTTGTAAATGCAGGAATTTATGCTTTCAAGCCTGAAGTATTTGATTACATTTCATCGACAGCAAAGTCGTTAGAAAAAGATGTTTTTACAAAGCTAGCTCCCGAAAGGCAATTACTCGGTTTCTTCACTCACGGCGTTTATGTGCATGCGCCTGAATTGGAGAAATAATTCACTGCGAATACTTTCTCATAACAACAAAATTATCGTAGGCGATTGAAAAGTTTTTAGAGAATACATCTTGAACGAAACCCACATTATGCCTGTGCCAAAAATGTTTTCCTTCGATCCAACGGGGTTCTTTTCCTGCTTTTTGAGGCTCCTCATCTCGCATTTCGTATTCTTGCAACAGACCTTCGGAAAATATAGTTTCTGATAAAAATTGTATTAAATGATCATCAAAATATGGGTTTATTTCAATTGTTCCAGATGTGCCAAGAAAATGCAAACCATTTTTGTCAACTTGTAAACCATAAATTAACGGAACTTCATGTATTTCTCCATTTACTCTAGACTTTATCTCACCAATTACCTTTCCACTTCTTTGGTCAGGAGACAATCGCTCAAGCACTCTTCGAATATCTTCTGCTCTATCTGCTATACTCTCTAAATCTGCAACAGTTTCTCTAATCACTCCACCAAGTAAAGATAATACGGTTTCAAAATCAAGGCCATCTTGTAACATGGCCGGATGATACGGAGGAACTTCGACCTGTTTGAAATCATAATATTTTGCACCATCTCGTCTCTCGAAAGGTCCATAAAGTCCTATCGGAAAATGCTCCCTACGAAATAATAAGTCGTCTATGTTTGGCATATGTTGGGGAATATTTTTCTTTTTTTAAATGTTATCTAGATTTGAAACTTAAAAGTAGTAATAACTAAACTTATTTTCTTAGGAGCTCTTTGTAAACATCAATATAACCCTTAATATTATCCGAAAGCAAGAATTTCTTTGCCTTTGTCGTCTTGTATTCGCCTTTCGATACTGCTATGACTGCCTTTGCGATCGCACCGCTGTCTTTCGGCGGAACTAAAATATGCTTTCCGCATACAACTTCTGGTAACGCAGCAGCGTTTGTGGAGACAACAGGTACGTTCATTGCACATGGCTCTGCAGCAGCATAGCCAAATCCTTCTCGAAGTGAGGGCACTACTACACAGTCCATTGCTGAAATATAAATCGGAAGTTTCTCCCTATGGACTGGATCAACAAGAATAATCCTTTCTCTAAATCTAAGTTCATCACATAAACTCATTATTTCTTCAAAATTCTTGCAGTATGCTTTGTCTTTACTAAGCATTAGAACTAATTTCGAGTTTGGCACAGCATTGGATATTGAATGCACAGCTTTTATCAGATATTCGAATCCTTTGCTGACTCCAGGTCTGCCATAAGCAAAATAAAGAAATCCTTCTGGAAGACCAAGCTTTTTCCTGGAATTTTTCTTTGAATATTTTTTTGGGTTGAAAAGGGAGTAATCGACGGCGTTGTGAATGCGAATTATTTTCTCTTCAGGAATTCCCATTTTTCTGAGATCTTTTGCAGTATAATCTGAAACAGCAATGTATCTGTCAAAAGGCAGCCGATATATCAGCCATTCAAGAAAGTGATGGGCTTTCCGAGAAAACATATTCATGTCTGATAATTTATTCCAAAAATCAAGCCAGACTTCGTGAACAGTAATCACGACTGGCTTTCCATTGATACGCGCTGCTTTCCAAGCGGGAAGTGTTCCATTGAATGTGGTTGTGTGTATTATGTCAGCATCCTTTGCAAGTTTTATGGCTTTTGGTATTGCTAAAAATGAGAATAAGTATCTGCTTCCAAAGCAAGGAATCCTAATAATTTTTACTCCATGTCTTGTTTCTTCATTTTTTGTCCCTTTTATTTTATGGGTGATTATCGTCACAGAATGTCCTTGTTTTACCAGACCTTCAGCAAGCTGGCTGAAAACAACTTCCACGCCGCCAATATGCGGCAGGTAGTTCTCAATGACGAAAAGTATCTTCATGCAGGAAGAGGCTCTAATAGGCTATTTATTTCCTTCTCTTGCGGAGCGTTTCGTTAATTGCCATTTTGCGTACAAGCTCCTCCACTCGAACCTGAGTTCTCCTTGAAATAGTGTAAGTGTAGAACAGGGATAAAAGCAAGAACATGAACCCTAGAATTACATAAAGGTCAAGGGCTCGGGCAAACTTTAGTCTTGTAACAACCGGATCCAAAACTTGTGGAAAGAGTGACATTAATATTACTATGACGGAGAGGACAGTCCAAAACCCCCATTCTATTGGCGTAAACTCTTGCCTTTTAAAACTAAGGAAGGCTAGATAGAACAACCCAAGCCCGAATATTACTCCAAGAATTTGAACTCCGGCTATCATAAGCTTTTCAAAACTCTCCAGCGTATCATGTTGAACACTATTTTCATACCATCAATAATGGTTGTGCCTTTATATTTATCGGAGTAAATAGTTTCAATTTGTATTTGCGTCATGCTTAGCTGTTTTTTGCTTATGCGTGCTATCATTTCAGATTCTACGCTATAATCTGATGACTTCCATCTTAATCTCGGATAAACTGAGGCTTTAAACGCTCTAAAGCCGCACTGTGTGTCTCTTACATGCAATCCGAAGAGAATTAAAGATGCCATTTCTATTGCTCTATTCCCCATCTGAAAAATAAGGGGCATCGCCCCTCCATAGTTTCTATAACCAATAACCACGTCAAATTTTTTGAGTTTATCTATAAACTTGGAAATGTCATTTGGATTATGTTGCCCATCAGCGTCCATCACAATGATGTTTTTTGCTTTTAGTCGTACGGCCAAATCGCAGCCAGTTTTAAGTGCTGCGCCTTTTCCTAGGTTAATTGCATGCTTGACAACAATTGCGCCAGCTCTTTCTGCCGTAATGCTTGTTGAATCTATTGAGCCATCATCAACAACAATGACTTCATCAACATATTTGAGAACCCTTGGTATCAATGCACCAACTGATTTTGCTTCGTTGCGCGCAGGTATCACTGCAACGTTTCTCATTATTCCACCTTTAGCAGTAAAACTTTGAAATTTAGAGTGATGTTGCCAAGTGGGTGTTGGGTTGGATCAGTTCCGTATCCAAGCTCCGGAGGAATTTCCATGAAACTCGTCTGATTCACAATCATTTTAGAAACAGCTGCATCCATGCCTGCAATTACTTCACTTTTCCCGAGCTTAAATGAGAATGTTTTTGTGTCATTTCTTCCAGAAAGATTTGTTTGTGAGCTAACATTCTTGTTTCGCCAGTCAATTATTGAGCTGTCGAAAACAGTTCCATTATTGAAATAGCCAATGTATTCTATCGTAGCAGTATTCGTTTTTGGAGCCTCAATTTTGTTTGGTTCGCCACCATCCCAATCAACTTTCCAAACATAAATGTCAGTTCCTATTAAGCTTGTCTCATGTGAGAAAGGTCTCAAATAATGCAAGCCCACACCTTTTAAGTAGAAAGTTCTTGTGAAAATACTGCTGGCAAGCGAGGGGGCTGCAAGAATGTAATTGTAAGCTGCTCCGTTAGGAATAAGAACGAATGAATAAGGGAATGTCGGGTTATTATATTTCTTTGTTTTTACTTCTTGGTCTTTGACATAAACGACTCCATCAGGAATGAGATTTTGACCATTAGGAGCTGTTATTACACCGTTGTAATCAGAAGTGTTTATTTCAAAATTTGTAACGATGCCCTGCTGTAATTGAACTGGGCATATTATTTTTCCTTCAGACACAGAGCAGCTTCCTCCACCAGCATATCCGGGCCATGGAGCAACCCAAGCGTTCGCCTCGCTCTGATCAGTTATAGCTTGAGCCTCAAAATAAAGGTCTTCCGACTGCTTTTTTGTATAATTGAAGTTGTTCGTCATATAACTTACCGCTTCATCAAGAGCCTTGTCTTTTAAATAGAACCAAATGTAAGCTCTTTCAAAATTCCAGCTTCCGAAGTGGCCCCATACGCCTGCTTTTCCAATCATGTCTTCTGATGTGATGTAAAACATTTCAGGCGGCTCGCAATGGGTGTATTTCAGAACAGATTCAGCTTGCTCATCACTCAGGCCTTCTTGTTTTAAAATTGATTTTGCTTGCGCTTTGTTTTTTATAATTATTTTGTATAACGTATCAATTGTTGTGTGGGTGTCACCTTTGTTTATTGGGTTTAAAGTTTCGAAGGCATTATTTCCTCCGCAAGCGAGCATACGAAGTATTCCAACATTTTCCTCTTCGCTCGATGTTAAAAGATTTTTACCAGTCCAATGCGCCTGTGGAGTGTCTTGTGTTGTTCCGTCAAAAGTAACTGGTCTATCAGCGATTGCTTTGAAATGGTGACCAAAGTCCCACCATGAGTTTATTTGAGCATTAGGTTTCGATTCCTGCTTTATTTTAGTCAAAGATTTCCACCATGCGTCGTTGATTATGGGCACGTCATTTTCTGCGATACTATACGCAGCTTTTGCAACTGATCCTCCGTCTAAATAAAGCATTCCTGGTGGCCAGAACCAGACGAAGAAGAAGGCAAAAGCTATCAAACCGACTAAAACAGCTGGAATCCAATCTTTGATGTTAAAGTTCTCTTTCAGCCATTTGTACAAAAGCGTGAACAATATGCCGAAAAAAACTCCGAAAGCAACAGCATAAGCTGAACCCAAGAGAAGCGTGAACCTTATTCCTTTGAAGCTTGCATAGGTTGTTCCAGCAAACCAAATAGAAAGAAGAATTGCAACTCCAATGTCTATACTTCTTCTTTCCATTATTGAAGAAACAGCCCTGTAAAGAACTGGTATAAAAAGCAGGACAATGAACAAAGTATCTCCTAAATTTGATCTAAAGA
This sequence comes from Nanobdellota archaeon, assembly GCA_038046545.1. Taxonomy (GTDB): domain Archaea; phylum Nanobdellota; class Nanobdellia; order Woesearchaeales; family JBBSVZ01; genus JBBSVZ01. Next base: position 18,106 of record JBBSVZ010000003.1, read on the forward strand.
CAATCAAGCCGCTATACCACGCGATTACAAGAGCAACAAAAACTAAGTCAGATCTGCTCAGAGTTTTTTTGCCTCCTTCTTTGATAAGTAACATTGAGAATCCGATTCCAAGCAAACCTATCCAGAACATCCACGGTCCACCCATGGAATTTATTACATTACCGAGATTACCTTCATTAAGCTCAGCTACCGTTGTGAGTACATTGGGCCAAAGTGTTGGAAGTACTGCGTCTTTAATTCGAGTGAATCCAAGCGAACCTAAAGGAACACTACTGAATGTAACGAAGCTGTTTAATAATGAAACGAAAATTCCTGAAAACAAGAAAAAAATTCCTAGGATTACCAAACCATTTCTTATTGGCTCAACTAACATAAATGATTTTAATCCTTTTTTTAATTCCCGAAAATGACTTATTCCCTGATAAATAAGATAAAGCCCTGTCATGGCAAGTATGAAGTCAAAAATATACCACCAGCCTCCCCAAGCAATACTGTACATGCCAACTGCAACTCCAGCTGCAGCGCTCGCAACTATTATTAACCATAATTTCCTTGCTTCGAATGCTTCAAGGTATAGCCATGTAATGAGCACTGGGAAGAACACGACCCAGGCATCAGAATCCCCGTGTCCAAATAATGTTCTGTTAAGCACTGCGAAAGAAAAAGCGAACATTGCCCCTGCAAAAAGTCCGCCAAAATTCCCAGCTATCCTGTATGCTATAAGAAAAACGAACAAAGTTGAAAATGCTGTAACAATTACTGGGTAAAAGAACTCTGCCTGATAAATAGTTATATCAGGCTTGAAAAGCTTTAGAATTGTGTGAAGAAATACAATTGATTGAGGATGGAAAAGATCAGGGATTGTTACAGGTCTGCCATTTGGAGCCAGCATATGATTGTCCCAATCAACTCCATTCTTTTTCTCATCACCAGCATATCCATGGTTTTCGATATTCTTTGCATATCTTAACCAATAATATGGATCAATGTCAGGCATGTAAGGGTTGCATCGGAACCAGTCGAAATCCTGAAGGCAGTCGCCTGGTTTCTCATCTGACCAGGCAGTTTTGAAATATAGAGATGTCGCCCTTACCTGAGTGCTTATTTGTTCGCGATTGGCGGCAAAGAATTTTTGATATTCCTGTTCAATTACTTGGTCTCTAGTTTGGGAAGGTAGATTCGGGTTTTGCGATGTTACCTGTTGGGTTATCTGACTTCTGAAATAGTTCCTAACAGATTCATCAGCAAACCTATCAGTAAAGCCAAGGTTCATCGTATCCATTCGTACATCAACGGACATCCAAACAACCAGAATCGCCAATAATACTGTGATTATCCACGATTTTTTTGAGAAAAAATTAGTTACAGACTTCAAATCAAGCCCAATTTCGTCATCTTCCTTGTGACTAGTTTTCTTTTCAGATTTGAATATATTTTTTATTGCTGAGAAATCAAAAGATATTTCATCGCTATCTTCATGCTTCTTGTGTTCGTGATGTTTCTTTTGGTCTTCATTATGTTCTTTTTCAGTATGATGGTGGCTGATATGACCTTTCGTTTCGTGCTCTATTTTTTTATGCTCGTGATGTTCTGTATGGTGCTCTTTTGGAGAAAGTTCTATTTTTTGTTCTTCTTCTCGATTTTCTTTTTTATGTTCTATTTCTGAACTCTGATGTTCGTGAACCTTCTTTTTCTTTTTGAAAATATTTGTGATGGCAGAAAAATCAATTTCAATTTCATCATCAGGCTTATCGCTCATGTCGCTGAGCCGATGACGGTTGCTTATAAAGTTTTGGTACACTACCTATAAAAGGTAACGTGCGTACGATAGAAGTTTCGGTTCTGCCAAAATTATCTTCATGATGAATCTCGATGGGTAATCCCTGCTGCTTGTTTCAAGTATTTTCTTTGCATTGGGTTTTTTCAGCCAGGCGACAATGTTATTGTAGTCATCGTCCTTGAACTTATTGAGCATTCTTCTCATGAAAAGGCTTATATGCATTTCTTTTCCTAGTCGCTGCTGCCAAAGTTTCTGGTAGCTTTTTTTTTCGCTGATAGCTTCAGTAACTGCTTGTGCGCCAATCAATGCCTGGATTATGCCTCCTGCTGTTGTCGCTTTTGCTGCTGTGCTTGCGTCTCCGACCAAATAAACATTATCCTTCTGCACTTTTTGTTTTGGGTTGTAAACAGGTACAAGGCCGCCTTCTGTTTCAATGACTTTTTTCTGATAATCTGTTCCAAATCTTTTTTTCATGAATTCTTTCAGCTGTTTGTTTGCTTGTTCTTCCGCTGCTATTCCGGCTTTAACGGTATGAGAATTAATTGGGGTAACCCAGCAAAAACCAGTCTTTGCTGGATAAACTTCTATGATATTGTTATTTTCTAATCTAACTATTGGCTGCACGCCGAAGAAAAATTTCCTATTTCCATACATCCCGGCTTCTTTGGCAACTGTTGATTGCGGACCATCAGCGCCAATTAAAATGTCAGTTTCGTGCTCTATTACTTTTTTACGCTTAGTATCTTTTATGGTTAGTATAATCCCGTTCTTATTTTTTTGGTATCCCCTAAAGTGGTGATCTGTAAAATATTCAGCACCTGCTTTAATAGCTTTATTTGCAAGATATTGGTCAAAAGCAGTCCTGTCGACTATCCAGTCTGCGTTTGTGAATTTGAAGTCAATTGAGTTTCCATTAGGTGCAAATATTCGAATTGTATCTATTTTATTGACAACAAAGCTTTCATCCTTTGCACCTAACGCTTTTTGGAAAGGGCTTGTTACAATGCCTGTGCATTGGACAGGCTTGCCAATTATTGGGTGCTCTTCGAATACTGTTACTTTGAAGCCTTTTTGTGATAGTAAGTAGGCAGTCTGGCTGCCAGCAGGTCCTGCTCCTATAATGGCGATTCTTTTCATTTCGATTGGGGTTTCAGGAACTCATTAATAGCTTTGTAACTATCACTTAATGGTAACAAGCAGAAAGATTTATATATGAAAATACAATTCAATATTCAAGGGTGATTGGTAATGAATAGAAATTACTTATTGGTACCGGCAAGTTTCATAGCAGGAGCAGTTTTAGTTGGCACATCTCTTGGCTCTCGCATTGTGAACGGATTTGAGTATGTCGGATCTTCGACTTATGATGCAGTAGCAAGTGTAGTTGATAGAAATGGAAGCAAGTCAGGAATTACAATAGATGATAATGCATCTTACACGCTCTCAAGAGAACAGGCGAGCAGAAATTTTAGAAGCAACCCCGATTCTCTAGAAGCATTGGCAGAAACAATGTCGCAAGGGTCAATGCAAACATCCCAACAATGTTTAGACATTAATAGAAAACCCACTAATTATTTTGGAAGCGGTACAGGGCAAGAATTAATAGATGGACTAAATGCTCTTACAGACTTACAAAACAATAATGGGGAGCTTGAATATTTAACAGTTGATGGTGGAAATGAAGTAGTTAGAATTACTTTTCCGCCAGTAAATTATGCAGATGGAACTTCAGTAACTTGTCCCTTCGACACGACATTTGCCACTCCAAACGTAGTGAGCGAGTATCTTGCCGATAAAGGTGGAGAGCTAATAAAACCATGAAAAAATTAAGTGTTGCTTTATTATTTTTTTTTAGTGTAATATTTATTGCTCTTGCAACAATACAAGTTTCTGCGCAAGTTTGTGGTGATAGTGTTTGTGATTTTGGCGAGGATAAGTTTGTTTGCCCTCAGGATTGTGTTACTTTTCCACCACCGTCTTTTCCTTATTGTGGTGATGGTGTTTGTGATTTTGGCGAGGACTGGTATGTTTGCCCAAATGATTGCGGTTCCCCACCTTCACCTCCGCCGCCTAATCCTTATTGCAATGATGGTGTTTGTGATTTTGGCGAGGATAAGTTTGTTTGTCCTCAAGATTGTGGGTCTCCTCCTCCAGTTTGTTCTGTTCAAAATTTCTGTAAGAATGGGGATGTTTACAAAAGAAATTCTGATTGCTCTGAAATTTTCCAGCAGGACTGTCTATATGGGTGTGAAAATAATGCCTGTAAGCCAAAAACTTGCAGTGTTCAGGATTTGTGCCTAAATGATGATGTTTATCATCAGAATTCCGATTGCAGTACTTCGATTGTCAAGGATTGTGGTTCTTATGGTTGTCTCCTAGGTGTATGCAACATTCCAGTTTGTACTGCTCAGAATTTTTGTCAGGGTGGTAATGTTTTTCATAAGAATTCTGATTGTTCTACTTATTTAGCTCAGTATTGTAGTTATGGCTGTACAAATGGTGTTTGTGATAGTCCTCCTTCAACTTGTAATGTTTTAAATTTCTGTAAAAATGGAGATGTTTATCGCAAGAATTCTGACTGTTCAGAATCTATTATCCAGGATTGCCAATATGGTTGTTCTAATGGTGTTTGTAGTGCTCCTACTTGTAGTGTTCAGGATTTGTGTTTTAATGATGATGTTTATCATCAGAATGCTGATTGTAGTAAAACTTTTGTTAAAGATTGTGGTTCTTATGGTTGTCTTTTAGGCGTATGTAACATTCCAGTTTGTACTCCTTCGAATTTTTGTCAGGGTGGTAATGTTTTTCATAAGAATTCTGATTGTTCTAC
>JBBSVZ010000003.1:22815-30506 GCA_038046545.1 Nanobdellota archaeon
CTTGTAATGTTTTAAATTTCTGTAAAAATGGAGATGTTTATCGCAAGAATTCTGATTGTTCAGAATCTATTATCCAGGATTGCCAATATGGTTGTTTTAATGGTGTTTGCGATTCTGCTCCTCCTCCGACTTGTACTGCTTCGAATTTTTGTCAGGGTGGTAATGTTTTTCATAAGAATTCTGATTGTTCTACTTATTTAGCTCAGTATTGTAGTTATGGCTGTACAAACGGTGTTTGTGACAGTGCGCCTACTACTTGTCAAATCCAAAATTTCTGCCAAGGAGATGACCTTTACAGGAAGAATTCCGATTGTTCAACGTCTTTAATCCAGCACTGCTCTTTTGGCTGTGATAATGGCCAATGCAAAAGTGAGCCGGTCTGCCCATACCACTCAACACAAGCTTTGGTAAAATCGGATGGTGGGTCTTACGTTAATTTTATAGATATCGACCAAGGCCAGTCAGTTAAAGTTTACGGATTTCACAATTACATTTTGACTCCAGCTTCAGATGTCACGCTTAAAATATCTGGACCAACTGGTTCATTCAGTATTACAAACGGTGCGATTTTTTCACCTAGTCAAACAGGAATTTACACACTTGAAGTCAAAACTCCTGGATTTACTCAGTCTGCATGCATGGCTTCCTCAACTATTAGAGTCAATGAACGGGAATGTAATCCTTCAACGACTCCTTCACAGCAGCTATCTTGTGGCATCATGTGCGGAACAAAAACAGTTTTCTGCAATTCAGATGGCAAGTTTGAGGAAACAGCATGCCATACTCAAGGAGTTTGTGTTCCAGGCGCAACTGAATCTTGCGACTTGGGAGGTTATCGAACTTGTACGGCTTCATGCGGCTGGTCAACATGCCAGAATCAGGGAGTTTGCTTTCCAGGAACTATTGAAGCGCAATCGTGCGGCGACCATTGCGGTCTAAAATACAGGACTTGTGGCTCAAATTATCAATGGAATGACTTCGGGCCTTGCACCAATGAAGGAATATGCAAACCTGGTGAAACAGATGATATGTTCTGCGGAATTGATGGAACAAAAACTAGGCAATGTAACAATCTTTGCGAATGGGGGTCATTTGGAATATGCGAGGAGCAAGCAGAATGCAATCCAGGCGCAGTAGATGACCGAAGTTGCGGGAATTGCGGATCACAATTAAGAGTCTGTATGTCAAATGGAAAATGGACGGATTACGGAACATGCCAGAACCAAGGAATTTGTTATCCTGGTTCATCACAATCATTAAACTGCGGAATAAATGGCACTCAGACTAGAACGTGCTCAAACGTATGCCAATGGAATTCACCCACAACATGTCAGGACACTGCTGTTTGTATTCCTGGCTCAACACAAAATCAAGTTTGTGGAAATTGCGGCACTCAACAAAGAACATGCCAATCTAATGGTCAGTGGAGCTCTTACGCTGTCTGTTCAAATCAAGGCGTATGCAGTCCCGGGTCTTCAGAGACGTCTGCTTGCGGAATAGCTGGAGTAAAAAACAGAACTTGCACAAATACTTGTCAATGGAGCCAGTACTGTAATTGCCAGGATACAGCGGTTTGTGTTCCTGGCGCAACAGAAAATCAGGCTTGTGGAAATTGTGGTACAAAAATGAAGACTTGTAATTCACAGGGACAATGGACTTCATTTGGAATCTGCACCAATGAAGGAGTTTGCACTCCGGGTGCTTTTGATTCTGCTATTTGCGGAGTCGCTGGAACAAAAACAAGAGCTTGCAGCAATTACTGTCAATGGGGTTCATTCGGAACATGCCAGGACACAGCAGTTTGCGTTCCTGACTCAACACAAAATCAAGTTTGTGGAAATTGCGGGTCACAATCAAGGACTTGTAATTTGCAAGGTCAATGGAATTATTTTACTCAATGCAATAATGAGGGAATTTGTGCTCCTGGTTCATCAGAATCAGAAAATTGCGGAATTAATGGAACTATGTCAAGAGTATGCTCTTCAAGTTGCCAGTTCAGCTCTTTCAGCGTTTGCGAGGAGCCTGCTGGTTTGCAATGCTCACCCGGCCAAATACAGACGGAAGCTTGTGGATCCTCTGGTCTTGGAATTTGCGGAAAAGGGACTGCAAGCAGGACTTGCGATTCGAATTTCAAATGGGGTGGCTGGAGTTCCTGCAATGGAAATCTAGAACCAAGGACTGAAAGGTGCAATGGCCTCGACGATGATTGCGATGGGAGGACTGACGAAGGTGTAACTTGTGAGGACTTCATTGTCAAGTCATTGCAAATATTGAATGAAGACTGTGTCAACCCTGGCAATAATTTGTTTGTGCGAGTGGCACTTGAAAACAATGGTAAAACAGATTATGAGGAAATGAAAATCACACTGAGCAATGATTTGCTCGATATGTACGCTAAATCAGATTCGTTTGATCTGAATGATAATGATGATATTGTGTTTGTAATTAATGCCCCTATTCCTTTAGATGTATCTTCTGGAATTTATGATTTGAGAGTTGTTATTGGTGACGAAATCGATGTTCACAGAGTTATTTATCGTGACTTTGTTGTAAGAAGGCAATCTTGCCAGCAGATTTGTGATACAGGGGTGTGCTACTGATGTCTTTTTGTTACCACTATCTAATGCTAAAAATATCGAAAGATTTAAATACTTTGAAAGCTGACACTTATAATCAGGGGTGGACAATACAATGAAGAAACTGTTAATAATCGCACTCGGACTGTTGCTACTTTCCATAGCAGTCGCACATGCACTGCCTGGCACTATTGACGAAGTCAAGGTGGATGGAGACGTTCTAATAGAAAGCGACACAAATAAGCTCAGCCTTGAGCGTGGAGAAACATTCGAGGTTAAAGTTAGGGTTACTTCAGGTTCACCAATATCAAATGCTGAAATAGTTGCTTTTGTCACAGGATTCGATTTTTCTGCTGATGATGAGAGGATTTCTGACAGTTCAGGAGTTTTCGATATGAGTTCAAATAACACAGTCATCAAGAAGCTCAGCCTCAAAATTCCAGACCGGGCTGATAAGGATGATTATAGGCTTCGTGTAATATTCTCAGACCGAGATGGCCAGGAAGTTGTCCAAAATTACAGGATAAGAATCCAGCCGCCAAGACACACTGTCACAATTAGAGATGTATTAATGAATCCAGCAGAGTCAGTCGAAGCTGGCCGCTCATTATTGGTCAGTGTTCGCATGAAAAACCTTGGAGATAAGGATGAAGATGACATTAAAATAACAGTAAGCATTCCTGACCTTGGGCTTTCAGCATCTGACTTCGTAAAAGAAGTGCAGTTTGACGAGAGCGCAACATCAGAAGAGATTTTCTTCAGGATTCCGGTCTGTGCAAAGTCCGGTATTTACCCAGTTCAAATAGAACTTGAGTATGATGACGGCTTCCGCAGTGTTTCTAGAGACGAGGAGATATCTGTAGTTGGTAGCAAATCATGCGCTCTTCAGGCTCAGGATGAGGTTGCAGTTCAGCCTCAGATTACTCTGACTCCTGACTCACTCGAGATTATTGGAGGAGAAGGTGGAAGTTACTTCACTGCAAGTGTCAGCAATACACAAGTGGGTGCAAAATCATACTATCTGAGTGTTGAAGGGGCAAACGGTATTCAATTCCGCTTCTCTCCGTCCAATGCTGTAATAGTTCAGCCTGGAGATATCCAGAATGTGTTTGTATATGCTGCTGCTCCGCAGGACGCGCCTCTGGGAAGCCAGATAATTACAGTTTCAGTAAAAGACGCAACTGGGAAAACAGTAAAAAGCCAGTCTGTAAGAATAGATGTCAAGGAAGGCAAGAAAAGTTCTGGTCAGGCATTCAGTTTTGACGGTGACGCCGTCCAGATGCTTGGGATAGGATTGCTTGTACTGCTTGTGATACTCTTCTTGCTTGGTGTTTACCTGGTCTTTGGCAAGCAACAGCCGCCTCAAAAGGCAGACCAGACAAAGCTAAACAAGACTTATTACTAGGAGGGTTAAATGACCATCCTAAAATTTTTTGTTTTTTTGTCTTTACTCTCAATACTTGCAGCCACTGCAATAGCTGATGATTTTACAGCTTCAGGAACTTCAACTTTCAAGACTTGTTCTTGCGAGCCAATCGCATCCCAAATTTATGTTCAGAACACCGGTTCTGGACTTAATCAAATAAAAATAACGTCTACTGGTAAATTTAGTTCATGGATTACTATCGCTCCTGATTTTATGCTTCTCCTTCCAGGAGAGTCGGCTGTTGCTACCCAGTTCATTAAACCAGATTGCTCACAATCAGGGTTACAGGACATTGGCTTGCGATTCGAAGGTAATGGTGTTGTAAAGGATTTGCGCCAGCAGATAAGTGTTGCGCAGTGCCAGCAAGTTAATAATACTGCACAACCATCGCCAAATGTTGACGAAGATATGATATTTAACCTGTTAACTTACACCACAATCGGCCTGACAGTTTTACTTGTGCTTATTTTGGTGGCGTTGATTGTCAGGGTTTCAATTCACCCACGAAAAACCGAAAAGAAGGTCGAGGTTGAGTCGATTGTCATCAAGAGAACTTTGAGGTATCCCTGGGAGAAATCCTTCAAGGCAAAGAAGGTTGAAGTCCAAAAAACCAAGGAAATAAAAGTTGAAGAAATAAAAAAAGATAAAAGTCCATTCTCAAACATTTTATTCATTATCCTCGTTATAGTCGTAATAATATTTCTGGCTTGGATGTTCTGGTACTTGTTCCAGCCGACGAGTATAATTATTCCTGGCAACGGTACTAACGGATCAGTCTATGTTTTTAATGGGAGTCCTATAACAGGGATTTAGGGAACAAATGCCGATAAAAATAGTTGACAATTTAAATCTTGACGAAGTTGTGGCGTTGCACGGAACTAGCATACAAGCAGCCCTCGCGTTTCAAGGAGGAGAACCAATGCGACCTAAGTATTTCGGTGGGCCTGTTGACGAGTATATGTATTTTATTCCAGTAAAAAAGCAGTTCATTGGGCATCCGCTTTATGACATTCTTCAAGATGCAACAGAATTTGATATTTATCATCATGCAATGCGTTTTGCGGAAAATGCAGCGGTAAGAGATTACGCAAATTTTGAGGCTGCAATGTTTATACCAGAATCCTTGAATATTACTGATTTTGCATTCAACCCGCAGGCAAGGCATGCTATATTCAATGGGCTTGAAAGCGATTATTGCAATAACCTCCCTCCAGATGTAAAACAAGACATTGATTTTGTTGTAAGGGGCTTTTTGGATGCGGGACTTCCCTTCGAGAAAGTTCAGAGAATCCTTCAGCAATCCATACTTATGAGAGGAGTTATACTTGGCCTTGGCACTAACTTCTTAGAACTTCCATTGGAGATTGATTACACTGCGGAGTTTGGCGGCTCAGCATTCGTTAAAGTAAAATTATCCGGTGGACTTAATCCTTCTTATGTCCAATGCATTAAGCCTGTTGGTACAATTGAATCAAGCATGTATTTAGATGCAGCTAACAATTAGAAAATCATCTCTTATACAAAAAATAAGTGGGGACGCAGACCATCTCGTCCCCGACTCGAAGCCTGCATTCCCAATTGAAAAGCTACTTGTGCTGCAAGTCGCTTAGGATAAAAAAAGGTGGGGACGCAGGGATTTGAACCCTGATTTACCGGTATTACCTATGGTGTTGTCATCGGGCTTTCACCCTCAGCGCTCCATAACTGGAGCCGATAGTAATAGCCAGGCTCTACCTGTCAAACCTTTGTGTTTTGGCAGTTTATACGACGTCCCCATTGATGTTCCTTAGACAAAGGAAGGAGGTTTTAAAGCTTATGGAATGAATTAATCAATAACCTCTTTTATCTTTAGAGTATTCTGAATTGTTGAGTAAATTTTTAAGAAAGACAATTTTCAATAGGTAATAATGGAAAAAGCACTCGTAATAGGAGCGTCTGGGCAGGTTGGCGCAGCCCTGTTCAAACAACTTTCCACTAAACTGGTTGTTGTTGGGACTTATAATTCAACAAAAAAAAATAATTTAGTTTATCTTGATGTTAATGAATCAAAAAATGTTGAAAAATTGATTAATGAAATTAAGCCTTCATATGTTTTTATTTGCTCTGCCATTATTTCAATCGATTTTTGTGAGCAAAATCCAGAAATTGCCAATAAGGTTAATGTAGAAGGAACAAAAAATATAGTTAAGGCTGCCAAGAAAATAGGTGCAAAAGTTATTTTTCTATCAACTGAATACATTTTTGATGGCAAAAAAGGCCCTTACAAAGAAGGTGATAGTCCGAATCCTTTGAATGTTTATGGCAGAACTAAACTTGAAAGCGAAAAAATTGTTCTTTCCCTCAAAAAATCGCTTGTCGTGCGTTCTACACTTGTTTTCAGCCTAGGGTATGATGAACACAATTTGCTTCATGTTATTGTAAAAAACTTAAAAGCTGGAAAAAAAATAAACATCGTGGATGACCAAATCACTAATCCTATTTCTGCAGATAATCTGGCTGAGGCAATTACTGATCTTTCATTAAGAGATAAATCAGGAATTTACAATATTGCTTCTCCAAAAAGAATGAGCAGGTATGAATTTGCAATTAAGGCAGCCAATGTTTTTGGTTTGGACATTGATTTAGTCAAAGCTGTGAAGACTTCTGTGTTCAGGCAAAAAGTTAATAGACCATTATCGTGCGGTTTAGTTGTTGACAAGTTTAAGAAGAATTCGAGAATTAGGTTGCTTGGTGTTGAAGAGGCAGTATCTTTTTATAAAAGCAAGGTTGTTTAGTATTCTATCTTATCCCCTATTCTTGTTTTTGTTTTATTAACCGTTCCTGAAGGCAGCTCTACAAACGTTCTAGCCCTGTTTTTTGACATATAAAAACAGAATGGTTTTAATCCCTCAGTTATTTCAACAATCTTGTTTTCCTCGTTAAGAAAGAGTATGTCTATTGGGGTGAAGACGAACAACATGTGAATTCCAATGCGTCTTGCCTTTTTGAAGGGAAAGATGAGGCCTTTGTCAACTTTTGAATGAAACATTAAGCCTGTGCTTTTTTGAAAGTAAGAATTCATTATTTCGCTTGAGCCAATCAACGTTTTTTTGCGGCTTGCGTTTCTTATCATTCTTGCTTTGGCACTGCCATAAGCTTGTCGTTTATCTGCGCAATAGTTATTCTGCCAATTTCCTGTAGAGTATCAATATACCTGTAGAATGTTGCCTTGGAGCAATACCTACCTTGATCAACAATCAAATACTTCAGTTCAGCTATTTCCTTATGGTTGTTGTTTAGAAGCTCAATTATTTTCTTGTAAACGAACTCTCTTCTTGTCCTTCTTAGCCTCCAGAGAACTTCAGCTTGAATTGGGTCCTTTGGCTGTAAGCTTTTGATAGTAGTCTTGACGACCTGCTCTATCAGCTGGGACTGCATTGATTGCATTTTCAAAGTGAGCTCGTTATGCTCATTTTTTAAGCGGATGAGCTCTGCTTCAAGGGATGCTTTGGTTGCCATCGCCTGTGGAAATCGGCAGCCATTTATAAACCCTCCTTAAAACAGTCTTGATACATCTATGGTACAACTATGAGACACCCCCTGGTTTCCTGTGGAACTTGTTTATAGACGGTTATTTATAAAGGAGCGAGTTTCCTTTGGAACAGTCTCGGTATATTACTGAGACAGTATTGTTACCCCTTTGACTTGCT
>JBBSVZ010000004.1:0-1799 GCA_038046545.1 Nanobdellota archaeon
GAGTTATTCTTCTTCAAATAACATGATCCGGCAATACATGGCAACTGTCGCATTGGCCGAGCTTTATCAGTACACTGGAAGCGAAGCGTATAAGTCAGCATTCGATTACAATATGCGCTTCAACTTTGCCAATTATTATGAGGAGAACGGCAGTTTGGGTTATATCGCTTATGAGAATGAGGCAAAACTTGGCGCGGCTGCCATAGCCTTAATGGCAATACTTGAGTCTAAGCACTCTGCCTACCAAACACCCCAACAGCGGCTTACAGAGATGATATTATTCCTCCATAATGAGACAGATGGAAGCTTCACCACTTTTTATTTTCCAAAAGAGCGACGTGGCGACAATGAGTATTTCTATCCAGGGGAGGCAATGCTCGCTTTGATGAAGCTTTATTTGCAGACGGAAAATACCGCTTATCTTGAAACGGTGAAGAAATCTTTTGACTATTACTCTATGTATTTTGAAGATAAGATGAACCCTGCATTTATTCCCTGGCACACCATGGCAGATTATTATCTCTACCTTGAGACTGGCAATGAAACATATGCTAATTACATTCTGGAGATCAATGATTGGCTGCTGAAGATACAAAACAAGAACTGCTCAGAGCCGCGGCATCTTGGGAGATTTTATGATCCCGAGCATGAAGAATACGGGCCGCCGCACGCATCAAGCGATGGCGTCTATGTGGAAGGATTGAGCTATGCGTATCGTGTCGCTGCCTTAAAAAATGACACTGTCCGAATGGATGCATACAAAGAAGCGATGCTGCTCGGCGCACGCTCCCTTTTGGAGATGCAGTTCACGCCACAAGAAGCAGCGCCGCTCCCAGATACAGCGGCAGTTTTAGGAGGCTTCAGGACGAGCACGACAAGAGATGAGATCCGAATTGATAATACCCAGCATGCCATTATGGCTTTGCTCGGCATCTTGGAAACGCTTTCTGAAGAGGAGATTAAGGCATTCGTGCAGACGCATCCCCGCTATCTTTGTGATTGATTCTCATGCCTTTTCCACCAATAATGCCTGCCACTTTTGCTCCTGTTCCAACTATGTATTCATTTTAAAATAGTAACACCAACGAAAGGTTTAAATAATACATTCCAATACTACTTTCAAAACTTTACAAAAACATTATTTTTTGGGGGTGCATGACTATGTTACAATACAAACAACAGAATGTTATATCTTATTCTAGGAATATTGTTGCGGCTGCTGCTTTGGGCGTTGCTGCTCTTGCGCAGAATGCGGATGCAGCTGAACCAAAAATTAGGGTATGGCTAACCGAGGCTTATGCCCCTACTCATGCTCACAAAAGCACAGATGGGCTGCGCTCATTCGGACAGCACGTAAAAATCTACTTAAGCTCCTCTGAAGGACATGCTAGTCTTAAGAAGGTTCTTGGAGATACTAAGTATGCTGAAATTATCAGAAATTGCTCTCCTTCAACAGAATGGAATCCCCAATATTGGTTTAAAGTTGTGGGCCAAAATGCGGAGAAAACGCCAAGAGCGTATGCTGCAGATGACATTGCAAAAGCTATTGGAAATTACGTTGTCGGAACTAACGGGAGAACATATGGTGCAAACCACCAGCGGCGTGTAGACCAAGGCATTGTCGAACAAAAGACTGCAAAAAGCAGACTTCAGGCAATTTGCGAAGGTTCCAAATAATTTGGCAACTTTCTTTTTTTGGGGCATCATATATATAATCTATAAAGATAATGCCGTATAAAGGTAATGCAGTAAAATATGTATTCATTTTAAAATGGTAACAAAAACGAAAGGTTTAAATA
>JBBSVZ010000005.1:0-57776 GCA_038046545.1 Nanobdellota archaeon
ACGCATTGGATTTTGATGGAACTGGAAATCCTTTTATTTATGCTGGGAAAACTCCGAGTTTGACGAGCGGAATTACAAACGCAATTACTGTTGAGGCTTGGGTAAAACCAGAACTATTTTCAAATTATAGGAATGCTGCTGCCCAGTATGGCGATGGCAGTGCTGGTTGGATTCTCAGAACGAGCCATGCAGGTGACGGAGCATTTGTGCCTCATGTTTTTGTTAATCCTGACTGGCATAGATGTTTTGGACCTGTTCTTACTATCCAATCTTGGAGTCATATTGCTTTTACTTATGATGGGGAAACTTTAATCGGTTATGTTAATGGCAATTTTGCATGCAATAATTTGGACCCCTCCGGTCCTCTGTCTATGACGGGCTATACTACAGTTGGTGGTAACTTCTGGGGTCTAGAGCTCTTTGATGGAGCAATTGATGAGCTAAGAATATACAATATTGTTCTTTCACAGGCAGAAATACAAACGCATTACAATGGCGGTATTGGTAATTATGGCGGTTCTGAGCCTGGTTTGGTATTGGGTTATCATTTTGATGGCGATGTTGTTGATTATTCTGGAAACGGTAACGTTGATTCTGTACAGGGTACTCCTTCCTGGGTTCCAGGTATTGTTTATACGCCCTGATGATTTTATTGTCAGGTAACTTTAATTTGGGAATTTAATTTTTTTAAAAGCTTTCTTAGATGAGTAATTTGCCATTTTCTTTCTGATTCAACTAAATTTACACCACTTTTAGGCTTTAGAGTACCTGCTGCTTTAAGGGCATATTCTGCAGCAGCACTTGCGTGGCCGCAAACATGCGCAGTCGCTAATGCTTGACCTGCTGCACGTGCAGCAAAACGAGCAGCATTATCCTCTCCCACTTCACGGGCAGCCGCATGGGATGCAAGTGCTAATCCTCGCACAACAGCCATCTTAAACACTCCAGTATCTGCCCACTCTCGGCACGCCTCGATTGCTTTTCGTGGGCGATTGTCCTTCGGATATTTCTCCTCAAAGTAAGGCAGAACACGCTCAGCACAGTCAGCCGCCCATACTGCGATGATTTTATGGGCTGCTTTGTTTTTAAGCGCTCCGATTAATAGTTTATTGGATTTCCAGATCATTGGGTTAGTTGAATGAAACCTATTGATTAAATTAATTCTTTTTAAGTGTTTGCGGAAGAAAAAATAATCCACGCTACCGCAAGACATCATTTTTTACCCCTGAGAGAGAAATATCAAATGGGATTTAAAGATTGCCTTAGCAGTCGTCCTATCTTTTCCTATAGCCGAACTTTTTGTCATATTCTTTATGGTCCATAAACTCAAGCAGGACAGAAATTATCTCAAATTCGTTGCCGACTATGGTATATATCATCCGCCAATAATCAGGAAGGTTTATTTTCCATAAGTTGCTGACTCCATATTGGTCAACATATTCTTTCGGAATTTGTTTTTTCGGAATTTGAATTCCTCTGTGCATGTCAATGAGAAGATTGTTTTTCTCCCTTTCAATTGCAGTGAGGAGTTGCTTATGGAATTTACTTTCTTTTTCCCTGATTGTTTCGCGCAGTCTTTTGAGCTGTTCCTCAAAAAGGGACGAGTATTTGACGGTTATTGTCTTGGAAGTCTTCATAAACTCAAGCCTTAACGCTTCTTTCCAGCAATTTTTTCATCTTTGGGTTTTCGTTATGCACCCATAGAACTCCCTTACTTCCCATCATAATGACTCCTTTTTCTTCCAAATAATCTAAGATAATGTTGAGAGTTTGCCTCATGATTTGCTTTGGCAGCCTTCTTTGAAGCTCGCTTTTTGAAATGGCAAGTTCTGCGTTTTTCAGGGTTTCCTCAACCCTGAGCACAGTATCTAGCCTGGGGTAATGCAATACTTTTTGTTTCATCGTGCCTCTATATAAGTTTATATATATATCAACTTATATATAAATGTATCCGGAGAAAATTGTTTTCAGAACTTATAAATCCACGCTGCCCCAACAAACCAAAAAAAGTACCCATCAGGGGGGAGTTTAAGGTTTTTTTATCTAAACAATTTTTCATCTTCGGAAATTCCGATGAATTTTCGGATAAATTAATAAACGGCCGTTGAATACATTCGAGGATGAATAAATTGAAATATTGGCAATGTTTGATTTTAACAATTGTATTAGTTTTATTAATATCAGGTTGTGGTCTAAAACCTTCTGTAAAAGAACCAATTACCGAACCAAAAATTACTCCACCGGTTAAAGTTGAAAATTATGGACAAAATTCAGGAGATTCTGATGGTAACATCTCAGAAGCAGGGAATAGGAATCCTTTAAATAATACTAATGGCCCCGAAACTAAGATGAACACCATAATTAAGTTGGAAACGACTGAAGGCAACATCACAATTGAATTATTTAGTGAAACGATGCCTGTGACTGCGGGCAATTTCAAAAAACTTGTAAGTGAAGGCTTTTATGATGGCGTTATATTTCATAGGGTAATACCTAGTTTCATGATACAAGGCGGCGATCCAACTGGTACAGGAATGGGCGGCCCAGGATATAAAATAAAAGACGAATTTTCTAACAATAATAAAAATGATCGGGGAACTATATCAATGGCAAATGCCGGGCCTGATACTGGAGGCAGCCAATTTTTCATAAATTTAGTGAATAACAACTTCCTAGATGGCAAACATCCAGTTTTTGGAAAAGTAACTGAGGGAATGGATGTTGTGGATAAGATAGCAAATGTTCAGCGCGATTCAAGGGATAAGCCACTAAAAGAAATAAAAATTACCAAGGCATATGTTGTTAATTGATAATAAAATCCCCGCTATCAGATTCGAACCAGCAACCTGGCCATTGTTCATTCATTCCCATGCGGGATGCATTAATTTTAACCAAAGCATTTATATATTAATACATATCTAATTGATATAAATATATATTAAAGAGGTATACAAAATGCCATTAACAATCAGAACTAAAGAAAGAAAAAAATCGGTACATTCGCCCACTTTAAACACTCTTTTTATGGTTGAAGAAACATTAAAGGGTGGTGAGCTGTTGACTTTAGCGGAACTTAAAAGGAAGTTGCCGAAAAAAGTCATGCATCAGACTTTGCTTCAAATTCTGGATTACCTGCAAATAAGCGGAAAAATAATAATTGGTACTAAAGGGATTCTCTGGGTATTTGCAGAAAGAAAGGAGATAAACGATTTGATAAGGAGAGGGACTGAAGTTTGAATAAGCCAGTAAGAGTTATTCTGCTTGATGACGCCGAGTCAGAGTTCAAAAGGCTAAATGAATTAGTTGGGCAGCAATTAACGGAAGGTAAAAATAATTCTGAAGAAACGCAACTGTTGCGTTCTATAAAACAAAAAATTGAATTTGTGAAGGCAAATCCTTTTTATGGTGACAACATAGCTAAGAAGTTAATACCTAAGGAATATGTTGCCAGATATGCTGCCAAGAACATATGGAGAGTCGAACTCATTAATTTTTGGAGAATGCTTTACACCATCAAGGGAGACCAAATAGAAGTCATTTGCTTTATACTTGACATAATCCCGCATAAAATATACGACAAAAAATTTGGATATTCTAAAAAATAATAATCCCCGCTGCCGGATTCGAACCAGCAACCTTTCGGGAACGGCTGGCCATTTTTCATTCATTCCCATGCGGGATAGTCAAAGGGCATCTACAGCCGAACGCTCTGCCGTTGAGCTAAGCGGGGTTAAGGTAAAGGTGAGATTGTTTGTTTATAAATGTTGATGCAAAAGTTAAAATATCAAGCATAAAAAATGCAATTGGTGGTCTGAATGAAAACCCAAGAAAGAGTTTCATTAATGTATATCGTGAAAAATGCTAAAGAGGCTGCTGTAATCGATGAACGACTGAAAGCCACCCCATTGGAAGTGATTATGGTGGATTCAGAAAATCCTCTTGCGCATGCGACAATTTATGCCTCGTTGCATTCGAATACTATCGTCTTCAGGCCGGCAGGACGTGAATTTTGGGGTTATAGGTTAGGAGATAAAGCGCCTCAGTGGGTTGATTTAGGCCATATTGTGGCTTTTCCAATCGGCGAACATAGGTATGAAATTAATAATCTTGTGATTAATGAAGAAATAATTGGTTTGACGAGATAACATTAATGATATTTAATGCAAAAGTAATCTATTTTTTCCGGTAAAACTTCATCTTTTCGGAAAATCTTTTTCATAGTCGAAAATATTGCGGGAATTTCTAAGAAAGGCATATGAATGAGTTCGAACTAATAAAATTTGGCGGCGCTGGCAACTCGGTAGCCACCTACTCTGACCAAGTAGGGCCCGTAAGGGTATCCCGCCCTTAAAAACCTTCGGTTTTTAGGTCTTTGAACCCTGCGGCTTCAAAGTTTCAAAAACTTTGTGGTCGCAAAGTTGAAAGTCCGGGCGCCGCCGACCTTTTTTGTTACTCATTTTTATTTCCGCAATAACCTTTATAAGCCCTAAATGCTAAAGTAATCTTATGGGTGATAGAGCACAGGCAAGTGTTGAGTTCATGCTAGTACTTGGTTTGGGAATGGTAATCCTGCTTCCTGCAACAATCCTGTTTTACAACTACAGCCAAGATCAAAGCCGTGAGCTTGAATTACAGCAAGTAATCAGGCTTGGCAACCAAATAGTGAACGAAGCAGAACGTGTTTATTATTATTCAGACCCGTCAAAGCTGGAAATTCAGGGAATAGTGCCCTCCAATGTATTCAACATAACTGTTGAAAGTGACTGGTCAGTTCCAAATAGAGTCAACATATTAACTATTTGGGTGAGAAGTGGCGGCAGAGATAGGGCATATACTTTCTTATCAAGAGTAAACATTCAAGGAACGTTCGAAGCAAGGGACTTCACTCCTGGGCAAAAGCGGATTTCATTGGAAGTAAAAAGGATAGGGGACGACCCTTATGTGGACATTAACTTCATCTAAGGGCCAGAGCGCAGTAGAAGCTGCAATGCTTTTCGCTTTCATGTTAACTATCCTTACTGTTTTCCTTCTTGCCATGGGAAACCAGTACGTCAGCACACAAGAAACCCATGTCAAAAACGGACTTATTGACGTAGGAGCAATGATTGAAACCGAGCTGAAACTAGGGGCGACAGCCCAGGACGGCTATTACAGAAGATTCGAGATACCAAGGAAAGCAGGTGGAGTCCCTTTCAAAATACAGTTTTATGACACTCGGGAATTAGGCACCCCCGGCACTCCTATAGGTTACAGCGAAGTTGATTTGGCGTTTGTGAACTCATCAATACTTTTCGAAACCTTTATATCTTTGCCTGACAATGTAGATGGTAACATTTCCCACGGAATAATAGAGCTCAGGAAACGCGACGGCATATTATACGTGATGAACGAATCATATACCTCCTGAAACAAATGAGAAAACATCGGCACCATAAAGCTCAGGTAAATCTTCGCAAAAGTCTTAACCACGAGAATATTGAGCTGAAAATTTTTTACGGGCTTATCATGCTTGTTCTAATAGTCATCGCATTTTTCATAATTACAACTTTTTTCCAGCCCAAAAAGTCTGTTAGTGGAAATGCAGTACTCCAGCAGATTGCAAAAGGCGAGTGACCTAGCTTCGTTAAGGGAGACCAAGTTGATTCAATTGCACTGCAGCAGTTCGATCAAGACTATCAGCAGGTCAAGGAAGATAATGGCATTCAAACCGATTTCTACGTTTATTTTGAAGATGCTAATGGCAATCTGGTAAATGTCGATGGGAAAAAATGTTTTGGTTTCGACGCAGCAAACCAGACAGACCCTAAGTGCAATTGAAGGTATTTTAGCCCAACTCTAATTCAACTTATTTAACTAAACCGAGGCAAAGTTGATGGTGTCAATCTCGAAAGAAGGAAATTATCGTTGTGATGATTGTTTGCTTACTTACGAACATAAAGAACGGGCAGAAAAGTGTGAAGCCTGGTGCTTAAAGCATAAGAGTTGCAATCTTGAAATAACCTGCCATTCGTTGAAAAGAAAATTCCAAATACGACAAAGATAATATCTCAATCTCAACATTGTAGGCTGAGACAGCACCGTTCTCAGTTTTATTGTCTCAAATTGGGAGTTGAATAATAATTTGTCTTCAAGCTAGGCAGGCCAAAATTGCCTTTCGAGAGCTTTATAGTCATTTTACGACGAGAATCAAAGGAAATCATTAAGCCCGCGCGGCATTTGAGCGCAAGAGAAATTATTCAAAAACCAACGCACCCGCAGATGCAAAAAACTGTTCTCAGTAACCTTTTTAAACAATCTTCAACTTCTGATAGACTATGGCAAGAATGCGTAAGGGAATCGCTTATCGTAAACTGGAGAGGCCGAATACAAGAATCTCAAAGTTCAGGACACTTTCCTATGTTAGAATCGATCCTCACATTAAGATACCTAGATTCGTGATGGGAGAGCCAAACAAGAAGTTCGGATACACACTCGACCTCATCAGCAAGTCATCAGTGCAAATAAGGCAGGAATCCATTGAATCAGCAAGGCAAACCAGCTCAAGATATCTTGAAAAGAACCTGGCTAAAACAGATTTTTACATGAAGATACGCATTTATCCTTTCCACATTTTAAGAGAAAACCCTCTTGCTGCCGGTGCGGGTGCAGACCGAATGAGCACAGGAATGCAAAGGTCATTTGGAAAGCCCATAGGAGTCGCTGCACAAGTTAAAAAAGGCCAGATCATATTCTCCCTTTCAGTAGACAAAAACAGCCTTCCGGTCGCAAGGAAAGCCCTTCGCAGAGCAGCAACAAAAGTCCCGTGCTCCTGCCTTATTGAAGAGACCATTGCAAAATGAGCCCCGCAAAAGGGAGTATCAAAAAAGCAGACCAGCCTAAAACTTTAAAATTAAGAAAATTCGTTCTCGGATTCGCAATTGGCATTGTATTTGTTCTTTTCGTTTTTTATGGAATAAGGACTTTTTACGAAGAACCTGACTGGAATAAAATGTGTGCAGGCCGAGATCCCTACGCTGTCCCCCTAGGAAAAGTGCCAGACCAAATCGACCAGTCAAAATGCGATGCAATAATGCAAAACGAAAATTTACCTTGCGAACCTCAGTATAGGATGAACATTTACAACAGCACACTTGGATGCTATACTGTCTCATGCAACATATGTCAGATGGATTTCGACAAGGCGAAAGAAAAGTACGACAGCGACGTTTTCATAATATCAATAGTTGCAGGAGGAATCGCGCTTTTTGTTGGTGTCATCCTTGGAGTTGAAGCAGTCGGCTCAGGCTTAATGTTCGGCGGAGTAATCACTATATTCGTTGGAGTCATCAGAAACTGGGGCCATTTAGGCAATATAGTAAAATTCTTGATACTTGGAATTGTTCTTGCAGCGCTAATCTTCATAGGATACAAGAAATTGAAAGACTAGCTCAGGAAATTGAAGTAAACAAACAGGAAAAATAAACTAAAAAGAGTTATAGCTAAAATTCCAAGTGCATGGATGACTACCTTTTTTTTATTGAACTTATTGTGCACTATCCACCAAAGGTAATTTGAAACCAAGCCGCCTAGCAACCCAAAAATTGCTGCCATAATCAGCAGCAGGACATCCATCTGGAAATTGAAACCATAGATAGCCATCATTTCCCTCTAACAAACTTATGCGCGCTCTCTGCTGCCCGCCATGCCTGCGAAACAGTCTCGATTGGCAATGCTTGTTTGTTTGAGAGCACATCGCCGCATGCAAAAATTCCTTTGTGGGAAGTTTTCATTTCTGAATCAACAGTTATTCCATCGCTGATTTGAACAGGAATCTTGAGAAAGGATAGCTGTGCCCTGCCGCTCTCTGAAAGAACTAGGCCTGTTACTTTTATTGGAGGCCCTTTGTCAGGTGTTATTGACTCGAGATCCAATGTCCCGGAAACACGTTTTATTCCGAGGTTAAGATGCTGCTCAATTCTTAGCATCCTGTTTAAATGGTCTTGAGTTATTGGTGTAGTGTTTAGCCTGGGTTGAGAACTTATCAGGTGAACTCGTGCGCAGGAGTTGGCAAGCCACAATGCAATCATTGCGGCCTTTTCGCTTGAGCCGTGAACTGCAACTATGCCATCTTTTAGTTGTCCGAAATCTGTAATGGGTCTTGTTGTAATGCCCTTGCCCAGAAACTCCTCTTCGCCGGCAACTTCCAGCATTTGCACAGGTCTGCCGCAGGCGATGATTATTGCTTTTGCTTTATATTTTTCTCCAGAGTGGTCAGTTAGATTGAATAAAGTGAACCCTGTCCTGACTTCGGTAATTTCAGTTTCCTTAAACTCAACCCCAAGAGCAGCCGCCTGGTCTGCTAGTTTCTTGGCAAGTTCTGGCCCGTGAACAGGGCTAATTCCTGGCAATGTTTCGACTATTGGTGTTTCTCGAAGCCCGCCACCAATGCTTCTTGAAAGAACTAAAGTGGAAAGCTTGTATTGGCTGCAGGCAGTTGCAGCTGATAAGCCAGCCAACCCGCCCCCTATTATCAGCACATCGTGCATGCCATTTTTTCTGGTCTCAAATATTTAAGGTTTCCCTGCAAATGCCACTAAAGAAACGTTTTTAAATACTTTCAAGTGACAACAGTTATGAGATACTGGATACCCAAGCAGTATGAGGAAATAGCGAGCGAATTGTCTGATGATAAACCAAACCTTGAAGATTTTATCGAGGCAGAAATTGGAAACTCAAGAGAAACGGTGGTGTGGGGAAGGCTTAAGGAAACTCAGGAACTGAGGGTTTTTAGCGATGAGTTTACTATCGGAAAAGTGAGACTGTGGGTTCCTTTCCGGGAAAGTCCCGAGATGCTTGTTGTTGAAATAAAAAAAACAGACTCATATTCTGGCAGGCGCATAATCACTCCCTATATGGAAAAAAAATTTCGCAAAACTTTTATGCCAAAAAAGAACGAATCTATTAGTCCGCTCCTAAATGAGCTAGATCCAATAGGTCTCTTGAGAGACTTCATCTTCAGGTCATATTCAATTTATTACAGCCAAGCAGTTAATCGAGGTTCATCGAGAGACAACAGGCTTTTAGTTTATGCAACAATATTCGACTAAATTCAACAACAATTAAAAAGTCCTTTCTTTTCAAGCAGTCATGAGAAACTACGTCGACCTTCATATCCACAGCAGATTCGCCCAGGCAACCAGCAAGGACTTGGGAATCGAGACACTTTCTAAATGGGCGAAAATAAAGGGTTTGAATGTTCTTGGAACTGGCGACTTCACACATCCAAAATGGTTCGAAGAAATAACAAGATTAACAACTGAAGACGAAAACGGAATTCTGCAATCAAAAAGTGGAATGAAATTCATCTGGCAAACAGAAATATCTTTTATTTACACTCAGGGCGGAAAAGGCAGGAGGGTGCATCTTGTCATTCTTGCGCCTAATAAGGAAGTCGTAATGCAAATTAATGAAACTATGCTTAAGCGCGGAAGGCTTGATTATGACGGTAGGCCAATCTTTGGCATAAGCTGCATCGAAATCGTCGACATGATGATGAATATTTCCAAAGATATTGAGATAATTCCCGCACATGCATGGACTCCCTGGTTCAGCATTTTCGGCTCAAGTTCAGGCTTCAACAGCTTGAAAGAATGCTTCCAGGAAAAAGAAAAATACATCCACTCAATCGAAACCGGAATGTCTTCAGACCCTGCTATGAACTGGAGGCTAAGCCAGCTTGACAACATCACATTAACATCTAACTCTGATTTGCACAGTTATTGGCCGTGGAGAATGGGTCGAGAATGCAACGTAATGGACTTGAAAGAAATAACTTACGATGGCATAATCGATTGCATAAGAACAAGAACTAATTTTATTGAAACTCTTGAAACCGACCCGGGTTACGGGAAGTATCATTACGACGGGCATAGGGACTGCAAAACATCATTTTCACCAGATGAATCAAAAAAAATCAACAATATCTGCCCTGTCTGTAAGAAAAAATTGACAATAGGTGTGCTGAATCGGGTCGAGGAGCTTGCTGACAGACCTGAAGGCTTTGTTCCAAAAAATGCTGTTCCTTTCAGAAATATTCTGCCGCTCAGCGATGTTCTGGCAGCTGCGAATGGCTGGCCTGTAGCAAGCAAAAAAACCTGGGTGCTATACAACGAACTCATAAGAACTTTTGGAAATGAATTCTCAACAATGTTAGACATAGATGAAAACACGCTTGCAAAAATACTTGACGAAAAAACATTGAAAGCAGTCATGCTAAACCGCCAGGGAAAAATAAAAGTCAAACCAGGGTATGATGGGGCGTATGGTATTCCAGTTATTGATGAAATAGATTTGGTGGAAAAAAAAATTAATGGCGCCCAGCGCGGGCTGGACGAGTTTTGACTTTCTTTTCTGAAAAATGAATTATGAATTTACCAATCAGAAACATGACGCATCCAGAAAGAAGAACCTTGATTATCGTTGTTTTGAAAAAATTGAATTGAAGCTGGAATGTGAAAATCAGCAGTAGAGTGGAATCATAGGGGAACAGGTAATTTCCCTGCGGGAAAAAAACTTTGTGAAATAAGCTAAAAAAAGGGCTGAAAAACAAGGCACCAACTCCTAATAACGCAACGATTAGTAAAGCTGCAATTCCAGCTGCCCTGTATACCTTGCCAATATCCTTTAGAACATTCTTTCCACCCTTGAATGCTAGCAAGACCATAAGTATCAACCAGAGAACAACCAATATCCTCTTTAGGTTAATCGCACTCCTCACTATATTCTTGACATCAACCATGTGGCTAGTTTCCGATGGAGTCAGGTATGAAAGATTCAGCTCGGGAATCTTGTTTTCGTAAAAAAGCAAGACAGTTTCAGACATATTGTCAGGAAGAAAATCTCCTTCTCTTTCGTAGATGCCAAGATTCTTGAACTCGCTCTTGAAGAAGCTCCTATCAAATAAAGTAGATTCAAAAGCGAGAAAACAAGACAAAATCGCGGTAACGATAGCCAGAGAAATTATCAGCGCTTTTGACATTTATGGAAATCTTTAAGTGCCAGTAATAAACTTTGTGCAAACATGGACGAGCTCATTAAGCAACTTCAAGAAGTGCTGGGGAGGGCCAGAGGCACAGAAATGCTTGCGGAAAAGCCAGGAATGAAGGCAGTTCCTTTTTCACTTGACTACTTTAGAGCATTGCCTGATGCTGAGATAAAAGATGTTTTTTTCATTGATGGCGGGCAGGCAACGCTTTTTGAAACTCCTGAAATGCTTATTGGTGTAATCAGGATTGCTGTCATAAAACAAAATGGCAATCGAACTGCGTTGGTCGAGCGACAGCAAAATTATGTGGTAATTCACACTTCATTTGAAGAAAGCGGCCTTTGCTACGAAGCAATGATTGTAGGCGGCCAGTCCTTCAAAATTAATCCAAACGAATCAGCACTTAAAGACGGTGAGGTAAGAGCCAGTTTCTCAAAGGTCCTTGACGTTCTCAGAAAAAAAGCAGAATTAGACAAAGCAGCAGAGCACCTTGGTGAATCTCTTGTTGTTCTCGACGGAGAGCTGGATGCGAAAGCAGAGCTGGAAAAAGAGTCCCTCAGCAAGCTTAAAGGCAAAATCGTGGGTGTTGTTAAATCACAATCACAAATCACCAACACAGGCGCATCTCTGTACTCTGCGCTTCTAGATATGGCTCCTGAGAGTTCCTGGTGGTACTGGCCGGTAATGGAATCAAAGAACGCGGACTGGATAATCGCAAAGTTATCTTCTGAATCTTACCAACCTTACAGGATTGAGATGCTTCCCAAAGCGAACAAAGAGGAAATTCTCGCGATCCTTCGCACCTGCTCGCAAGATCTTTCATTGCCTGGGTATCCATACGGATTGCTTGTTGCAGACCAGCACGCTCGCGTTTCTGAGCAGGAAGCAGCACTTCTAAAGACAATGCTGGTAAGCGAACTCAGCAAGGAAACAAAACTGCTAAAGGACAGCTTTGATACTCACGAAATGCTAAACAGGATTGTTTTAAGATTAAGCAGGTGAAACTCTGCCATCCCAAACTCCGCGGCAGTCGGGAAGCCTGAGGATTGGCTGAGACGCCCAGCTGAATAAATAAGAATACTCCATTGGGAATAATAAATCATAGCCCCAAATCAATCCTCCGATTTCTGCAAATTTAATTTTGATTGGTTCGCCAAACCTTTCAGGTATAAACCCCAATTCCAAATGGCCTTGACCGTAACAATCGGATTGAGCTATCTGTACAGCCTCGACCAAGTCAGCCTGGCACATTTTTCTTGTGTAATATTTAAACCATTTTCCTTTGTTATTAACCGACACCCTGTCGCTGTACTGGGTGTAAACAAAATCTTCAAGCAGGTGTATATAACTGGACGAGTTAAAAGGGGTCAAAATTCGAAAAGGATTGAGGACACAATGTTTCATGTTCGTTGGGTACCATAGTCTGTGAAGTTGTTCAATTTCCTCTCGAGTGATCTGTTCAAGGCAAATATCTCGGAGGTTCATGTTTTGGGGAATTAATATTCTTGTTTAAAAATATTTTTAACTGGCTGGCTATTCAGAAACATTTAAAAGAATCCCCTAAGACCAGTGAGAAATGGATAAATCAGTCATTCAAAAAATAAAAGAAAATGCTATTCTTATCCGCAAGGACTCTATCCGGATCACCACTTTAGTCAACTCGGGCCACCCAGGCGGAAGCCTGAGTGCGGCTGATATCTTTGCAACACTCTACTTTCACGTTCTAAAGCACAATCCAAAAAAACCTGACTGGGAAGACCGGGATAGATTTATCCTCTCGGCAGGCCACATTTGCCCAGCGTTGTATTGTACTATGGCTCACGCCGGATACTTTCCAGTTGAAGAGCTTAACACTCTCAGGAAGTATTCTTCAAGGCTTCAAGGCCACCCAAGCAGAACTTCATTGCCCGGAATCGAAACGTCAACCGGTTCGCTTGGCCAGGGGATTTCTGTTTCTATCGGTATGGCTCTCGGACTGAAGCTCAAAAAATCAATAAGCAGAGTATATTGCCTCATGGGCGATGGCGAACAAAACGAAGGCCAAGTTTGGGAAGCAGCGCAAAGCGCAGCCCAGTACAAGCTTGATAATTTAACAGGAATAGTTGACTGGAATGATGTACAGCAGGATGGTAGGAACAGCGATGTGATGGGAATAGAACCGTTGAAAGAAAAATACGAGTCCTTTGGCTGGCATGCGATAACAATCGATGGTAACAATGTGGAAGAATTACTAGAAGCATTCGATGAAGCAAATAGAACTAAGGGCAAGCCAAGCGTAATTCTTGCTAAAACAGTCATGGGCAAGCACGTCTCTTTCATGGAAGGCAAGTTCGAATATCACGGGAAAACATTGAAGCCCGAACAGGCTGAAAAAGCTTACAAGGAGATTGAAAATGCTGGCTGAAGATTTTTCTAGTAAACAATATCCCAGGGATGGGTTTGGACATGCACTTCTCGAGCTTGCAGAAAAAAATCCGAGAGTAGTTGCATTAACCGCGGGAGTTTCAGAATCGGTAAGAACTCATTGGTTCGCAGAAAAGTTTCCAGATCGTTTCTTTCAGATGGGTATTGCAGAACAAAACATGATAGGCGCTGCTGTAGGCCTTTCCTTAACAGGGTTTATCCCATATGCATCATCTTTTGGTTCATTCATGCCATCGCGCTCATTCGACCAAATAAGAGTTTCAATGTGCTACAATAAGGTTAAAGTCAATTTGGTTTCAACACACTGTGGCTTAAACACTGGCGAAGATGGCGCTTCTGCCCAGATGATGGAAGACTTTTCAATGATGCGCGCGCTCCCGAACATGACTGTCATCGCACCCTGCGATTACCTTGAAACAAAAAAAGCTGTCATAGCTGCTGCAAATTATCCTGAATCTGTTTACATAAGAGTTGGAAGAGAAAAAACCCCAGTAATTACAACTGAATCAACACCTTTCAAAATTGGAAAAGCAGAAATCTTTAGGGAAGGGAAGGATGTTACAATAATGGCTTGCGGCTTAATGGTTTTTGAAGCAATAAAGGCTGCAAAAGAATTAGAAAAACAGAACATCAGCGCAGAAATTATCAACCTTCACACGATAAAGCCAATAGATTCTGAGGCAATCATTAAGTCTGCAAAAAAAACTGGAGCTGTTGTAACAGCTGAAGAACACCAGATTTACGGTGGAATGGGAAGCGCCATTGCTGAAGTCCTGTCGCAGAATTATCCAGTTCCGATGAAAATGGTTGCGATGAATGATGTTTTCGGAGTTTCAGGTAGGATGGACGAATTGTTCAAAGCGTATAATCTTGATTCTTCTGCAATTGTTAGACAGGCTCTTGCCATTATGAAACTGAAAAAATAAAAATTAGTTCAGGGTGGTATTGGGCATTCAGGTCCGTTGAAGGCTTTTGCTCCGCCAAGCATTGGCGGGAAAGCTGTTGGTCCTGCTATCAATGAGGTCAAGTCCTGAATATTTATATCAGTCGTGAAAAGTCCTTTTCCGGGAACCAAATCCCAGCGTTTATTGTCTGGTGACTCATTCAGGTTGGTGTTCATCCTTCGTATGGGCGCAAGAAAGCTTGTCACGTCGGCAATTGTGATCCTGTTAGTGCTATTAGGTATACTTCCATTCACGAAATCAGCTGGCCATCCGTCAATACCACAGGGATCAAAAGGATTTGTGCCTATTAATACTTCATTAGTGTTATTAAAGCCGTCATTATCCCAGTCAGGGTCGCATACATCTCCAATATTGTCGCCAATGAAAAAGGGGGCAGCAGTGTCATTTAATTGGATTTCCTTATCAGTATTTTTTTGGTTTGGATTTGAAATGAGAGGGCAATTATCTAGTCTGTTCGTCACAGTATCATTATCATTATCGCCGTCTAATAGTGGCAGGTAATCTCCGCCTAGGGTGATGCTGCCATTTGAATTGTAAGGTAGCATGGTATTGCCTATGCCATCACCGTTTGTGTCAGTTCCGTTATAGTCGCTCCAGAAATTGCCGCCCAGGAAAAGCCCCCCATAAATGTTAAGGCCCGCTGTCTTTGTAATGTTCCAGTTATTCCTCCCTTGATTCTGAGCGTTTATTATGTTTTGGAAGAAGTTGTTGTAGACCAGGTTCGTGTTTGAAAAGTTGTTGATAAATATCCCGATCTGGTTGTTCGATACGTTATTGTCTTTTATTGTGTTGGTGGTTGAGTTGAAAATTACAATACCGACTTCATTGTTTGCAATTGTATTGCTTAGGACATTATTCCCTGAGCCTAACTCAATTGAAATTCCGGAAATGCCGCCGCTCACGTTGTTGTAAGAGATTTTGATACCGTTAGAATTATGCAATTCTATGCTTCCCGAGTTGGATGTAAGGTTGCTTGATGACGAGCTATCTAGTATTATGTTTTTTGTTGTGCTGTTGACAACAGATATCCCGCTGGAAAGGGCGATTAGAATGCTATTGCTATTCGCAGACTTGGTGTCGACACCATCTATTTTTGAATTCGAAGAGCCTTGGAATGAAATGCCAGTTTCTACGTCCTCTATTTTCCCGCCATTCACCTGGTTGTTCGAGCCTGAAACAAAAAATCCAATAGGAAGGCTATACACGTGATTGTTTGTGAAGGTGTTCGAGCTTGAGCTTACAGCAAACCCATAAAGGAAGCTGTCGTGTATTTCATTGCTTGTGAACTGATTGCCGGAGCCACCACTAATGTTGACTACGTAGACGCCATTTGTGGAGCTTAGATTGTTGTTGAAAATACTATTGCTTGAGCTGCTTGTAAGAAGCAGGCCATTCGTCATTATATTGTTCTTTATGGTCGTTGTCATAGCGCTTTCTAAAACGGCGCTTGCATTTTTGTTATTCAACAAGGCATTGCTTGAAATTTCGTTGTTCGGGGAGTTTACAAGGAAAATGCCGAACCTGAGGTTGTCGTCTATTCTATTGTCGTGTATCCTACAGTTATTGATGATGCCAGGGGCTATTCTGGCTGCGTCTGGTGAAGACGTTTCTGTAATATATATGCCATCTATGTTCTCCAGGATCTTGTTGTTAGCAGCCTCGCAGAAAGGTGAATCCTCGAAGCTGATCCCAGTATTATAGTTTTTGACTTCACAATCTTTTATCTTGATGTTTGTTTGGCCGATCACTTCAATGCCTGTGTTTGAATTGTTACCAACAAGCACTGTATTATCGCACTTCACTTTCACATCCGAGGCTGCGATGTTTATGCCGTTTGGAAGTGTGTAAGTTCCTGGGCAGAGAACTGTGTTCGAAACAATGTCCATGTTGTCGGTAGGAGTTGTGCACGTGTGGCATGCGAAGCTGCATCCAGAAGAGCCCTGGTCGTTCCAGCCTGATGTTATGTTGCAGGAATTATAATCTCCTGTGTAGCTGCCAGTGCTGCTGATATCTAAACCGTTGTCACATACTTGGTTGTTTATGACCTGCCCTCCGGAACCTGTAATGACGATACCATTTCCTGTATTTAATTGTACTTCGTTATTTCTTATTTTGTTGTTATTTCCTTTAATTTCTATACCCTTGAAATAATCTTCAACAACGCAATTTTGCACAGTTGTATTAGTAATAGTTGAACCTATGTTTATTCCAACTCCTGTACCATTTCCTGTAATTGAATTTCCAAGACAATCAAAAATAATATTACTTTTACTAATATCTGCATTGGAAAATAAGCTGGTGGTTAAACAAATTACATTGCCTGGCTGAGCCAAGCTAATCGCCGAATTTAATTGCCCGTCAACCATGCCGGATACTTTGAAAGTGCACCAGCAAGCGTCGCCTACACCGTCATTATCGTAATCCGCTTGATCCGGGTTTTTAACAGTTTTGCAATTGTCTTCCTCGTCGTTTATACCATCGCAATCTTGATCGCCAACACAAATGTAGTCTATAGGATCTGAAACCTCAATTATTGTATGGTCAAATACAGGGCCATTGCCAGCAACATCATCTATTTCTAGCTTAACTCTATACCTTCCTAAAGTGGGGTAGCCTCTTTCAAGCTTTGGATG
Source organism: Nanobdellota archaeon (assembly GCA_038046545.1). Lineage (GTDB taxonomy): Archaea > Nanobdellota > Nanobdellia > Woesearchaeales > JBBSVZ01 > JBBSVZ01. The sequence goes on from JBBSVZ010000005.1 coordinate 17,046, forward strand.
GCAAGTAATTAAATCAACGTCATCATCTGGAATTCCATTTCCGTCTGTATCCCTGGTTACATCAATATCCCACTTACAACTTGCTATGCTAAAGTTATCAAAAGAACCAACAGCAGAGAACTGTATAGGGTCTCTTATGTGAACTCTTTGCGGCGGACCTGCAAAAGCGCTAGGCGGCTCTAAATCATACTCATCTTCGCTTACTACATTAACATTAAAGGTATCGGTACCTATGTTGCCGGCAGCATCTATTACAGTAAGTCTCACTTGATGAGCGCCAATGGACGAATAGCCGGTAAATGGTGCAAATTCACCAGTAAGAATAGGTGCGCTTGGATTATTGATGTCTGTTTCCCAGGTGTAACTGATTATTTTATCATTATCATAGGACAAGCTTGCATCAAAGGAAAGTGTCTTTTCAACTACCGCGTATTTATTTGAATCCGTTATATGGTCTGGGAAAGCCTTAGCAAAAGGCGGAATATTATCCCCGACAAATAATTGTTTTGATGCTGCGTTATTTGAATAATTTTTTTCCTGGAATTCGTTAAACGGAGAGATCATAACAATTATGGTGTGGTTGCCAAATGATTTTGCTTTCCAAACTATCCTTGCAGTAGCAGTGCCTAAAGAACTTACATTTATTGTGCCAAAACCAATGGTCTCATTGCCGTCCTTAAAATCTATCTCTGAGTTATTTGCAATACCCTTCCTAATGTTGTGTATTACCGCAGATATTGTGACATTATCGCCAACGTTTGGTGTTGCATTTGAAAATGTGATATCTGATGCATTCAACGTGAGGTCAGGAAGCCTTTCTACAAAGAATGCATCGAAGGCTGTTCTATTTACTATCGCACCACTCTTATTGACCAGGCTGGTATTTACAGACGCCACTAAATTAACCATATGCAAGTCCTCGAATTCCGGGCTTGTAGTGAACTTGTTTGCGTATATGCCATCGTTTAATTGGTTATCACCATGCAGGCCATCATCAAACAGTTTTATAGCCGCTAAAACAGGAGTCGCGTTTTCAAGGCTAAAGTTATCAAACCTGCTTATGTAAGCTGTTACATTCGCTTTAGCAAGCGGAGCGCCTTTGTATGCGACATATCCAAATATGCTTACATTATCCCCTGGCTCATAGGAGTATGTCGAGTTTCCAATTGCTAAACCGACAAACAAACTTGTTTTGAAGGCAACTGAAGCATCATATTTTACACCCTGCGGACATGTTACATTCGTGCCGGTAACAACCAAGCTCCAATTTCCAGACTGAGTGGAGTTGATGGCAAACATTATTTCGCCATCTGTTTTAAAAAATACGATAGTTGAGTTATCAGAGTTTGCGGAAGTAATTACAGTCTGGCTTGGAGTAATTAAAGATAGTTCAATATTATTTGCACAGTTCTCATAATCGTCAATTGTTCCGTTGTAAAACGCGTCAATTGACCTGTATGTAAGCTTCACCCTGACATCTTCAGCCAACTCATCTAACTTGAAGCTGTGCGATTTTACTTGGCTATTATTAAGTATACCGCTAAAGGGTCCTATCAACTCATAAGCTGTTCCATTGGCAGTTTCATTAATATCCATTTGACTTTCATTCGCAATAATACCGCCCATAAAGCCCGGCGAGTGTGTAAGGAAATCTTCAGTTATGTTGATTACATCATCGTCTTTGGTCAAAAACCAGTGGAAGGTGCTTAATCCAGTAACTTTAACATTGCTTACATCTGGGCCATCATATATCTTCCCACTAACTGTATTTGTCCACAAATCACCGAACCATACGAATAAAACACCAAACGTTTTTCCAAGAACAGGGTCAGTCAATTTTAGTGTAGTCAGGGTTAATGGCAGGGAAAGATCTCCAATAGCTGGGCCAACGCCATAGATAGACAAATATTGAATATTATTATTTAGAGTATCTGGTCCCGGGGGCTGCCATTTGTATAAAGCCCATTCAGGCGCAGGGTCAATGCCGTTTAAGTTCAAAGTTTCAATAAATGTCGAATGAGGCTCCATCTGCCCGATGGCCTCGCCCAGTATGATTTCCACAATGGAATTAGCTATATCAGCTATAATCGGAGGCAACCCGCCTGAAGAAACGAGAGCAGTAATTGCTGTTTTAATTACTATTGGCCCATACTTGGCCATGTCAGCTCCATGCAAGGGAGTGCCAACCAAGATAATCTTTCTTACATCAAAATTAGAACCATATGTTCCATAATGCTGAGCAGCTAATCCACCCATTCCAGAACCAACAATATCGATTTTGTCGACTCCAGTCTGCGCCCTGATTTCTGTTACTTTCTCACCTACTACTTTTGCTGATGATTGTATCGGTTGATTGGCAAATTTTACTCCTAGTAAAGAGCTGCTTAGTGTTAAACTAGACTTGAAGTATGTAAAGTCAACGGGATGAGTGCTATTTGGGCCTGTAACCTTTGGAGGTTCAATACCGTTTATGCACGCAATAACATTTATAGTATTGTTTGGAAAGTCATTCAATTTCGCTAAATATTTGTTTGTCAAAATATCATACTGAATTGCGTAACCGGCTGTTTCATTGCTGCCTTTACCCGCATTTACAGCTGAACCAACTCTTTTAAATTCTCTAAGATTTGCCCACTCCCAGACCTTTCTTGTAACTCCTTCAAGCTTTGTACTGTCGTTATATTTTTTTACAAAGATTTTAGCGGCAAGTGGTTTATTTGTAGCCTTTGCCATGGGGCAATTTTGATTTTGAATACCTGTCTCGCCACATAAGTCATTTCCTTTACAGTCGCACTTATCTTGACTGACCTGAGTAGGTAAGGATTCCGTTCTAAAACAATTATCTCCACAATAGGTTTTATAACCACTATAATGTGTTAAATGGATATACCCCCGGCCTTTATACCCTGCCCCTCCTTCATAAGCTCCATTAATGTAATCTGAATCGGGCAATGCACTACAAATATGGGTTAAATTTTTTCCACTTATATTAAAATTGGGTAAGGTACCATCCTTTAATTTTGGTTTATTTTTATATACCTGATGTTTTTGAATATATACAAAGTATGTTGCAGATTTATCTGGTTTGTGTTTCGTTTCACTTGAGCAACAGTTTCCCGCTGCCGAAGTTCCTCCAAAACAACAACTTCCGTTCGTCATCTGGCAACCTCCCCCGGCACCAAAATCTCCAATTTCTTCAAATTCATTAAAATTCGTTCCAGTTTCCAATGTTAATGTGCCTATAATAGCCGCTAACAGTTCTGAAGTAAGATTAATTTTAGATACGTTAAATTCCTTTTCAATATTAGAAAGGGCTTCCCAAAGATTATCATAGTTGCTTATCGGAGCCCCTACATTATTAGACTTAAACCACTTTTTGAAATTACTTTTTACTACATCACAACTATCTTCAATTTCTAAATCAGTACACGGACTATGACAATATGCCAAAGTGCCAGTATTAATTACCAAAGTTCCAGTACCCGTTCCTCCTATAACTGGATTAGGTGAGTCTGCGGTTTTTTCTGGAAGATCTGCATGAAATATTTCAATCTCATTCGGAAAGTCTGTAACAACTGGATCCCCAGGTGGATCAACTTTAACATTAATTTCTGATATGTAAAGAGCTCCATCTAATTTTACCTTGTCGTCCTTAAAAGATGGCTTTATATCTTTCACTACTAAGGCAAATCCAGTTTCAGCTGTTATGCTCTTGAATTGCTTTGTGAATGTCTTTTGAAAGACTGTGTATTGCCCAGGAACCTTTATTACCCCGGTTTCAACCAGTCCCTGGATAACAGGTTTTACTTTTTGAGGTAGAGGAACTGGAATAGAAACTTCTGCAATTTTAGTCTCAGGGTTCAGGGAAAATTCGATTTCAAACTTATAATTGTCTAACAATTGGTTGAAAACTTTTTCTGGAAATTCGTCTGGATTATCATAATATAATTTTATTTCACTTAGAACAGAATCTACATCGTCATTTTCTGTAAAATTGATAATCCTGTCTAAAATCTTAACAGTACTATTTATGGTATTAACCAAACCTGTTTGATTCTTAGCCCTGAAAGATATCAGTTGCAAAGTGGATTTCAAATCATACGCAGATTCTCTCAGTTTGCTCTTGGCTTCAATTATGTTCTGGGTTGTAGCCGCTCCGCCAGGACTGCCTCCTGAGCTGCCAGCTATAGCTTTTAAATCTTTTACATCTTGGACAAACTCCCTTCCCTGCTGCAAAACTAAATAAATGAATGCGACTGTTTCAATTCTTGGATCTTTCAAAGGAATTATATAATTTATTTCGATATCTACCGGCTTTCTAAGATCGACGTCAAAAACCTGAAAGCCATCGCTTTCCAAGTCTTCTTTCATTTTTTTCATTTCTTTAGGACTTCTTAGGTAGTCGTGAACCAGCAGCACAGGCCTTCTGATGACGTCTATGTCCTTTGAGACATTTTTGGACCAAGTTCCTGCATTGTCTTTAACTCGGAATGTTACTTTTTGTATTCCTAAAGCAGCTGCGGTAAATGTGTGAGCAACTACACTGCCATTTATAATCTGGTCTTCGATAATCCATTCTTGATTAGTAACGAAACCGTCATCGTCAAAGCCAAATCCATTAAACTCTACGGGTTCTCCAACAATTGCAGATAATTTTCCTTTATTATCTGTAAACCCTTTGATATATCTAATGAAAGCTGTAGGAAGTTTATTGACAACAAGCGGTTTTCTTGAGTCTGCATTTTGCGGCGACCATAATCCAATAACATCCTTGACAAAATAATCAATTATGTGAGGATTTGCCGGAGGCAGCAAGTCTGTTGATATCGAGCTGGTAGAGCTTATATTAACAACTCCTCCTATTTTGCCAACCTTATGCGATTGCCACCAATGCTCTCTTATATCAAGTCCTGGAATTCCATAACCATTAAAATCAATTGTTTCTTTAACCAACGCAACAGGGAAGGGATTGATAGTATCGATAAAAGCGCTTGGAGGCGTGGTATTCATGGAAACATACAGAGCATCTGACTTAGGCCCTACCGAAGGATCGAAGCCATCCATCCAACCGAAAAACTGTCCAGCCTCTACAACACCATCGCCATTATAATCCCTGTATATCGCTGGTTGTGAGCAGTTCTGGCAACTAACAGTAAATTCTACAGAGAAGGCCGTGTCATTGTTGGGGGCGCTAACATCAAAATGAGTGGCGTTCTTTGTGCCTTCGCTCCTGTTCAACTTATTCGCATCAGATTCTTGAGCCTGCCATGGAATTGTGAAAAAAGTGATGGCGAAGAGCTCCTTGGTATTGTAATCCATTGATAATTTTACGTTTGGATTATCTGTTTCAAGCTGGTATTTAATTAATTCAATTGTATTATTGATAGTGTGGGGAAGCCCTGTGCCAAACCCTAAATTGTAATCGGTAACAAGTTTGTTCGGCTCTCCATAGCTAACTGTACCGTTACAAAAATCGGTTTGAGTTTTAGACCAGTCTCTGTTTTTAAGGCCACTTGCATCCAACTTGTACCCTAAGGTCACCCACCCTTTAAGCCAGGCACCTCTATTGCAATATTTAGTAACTGGAACTGTAAACAAACTACTGCTGGGAAAAGATGGAGTACCGATTGAATATTCCCCCCTTGTTTCCTTGAATGTGTTTTCAGATGATCCAGAATAAGTATACCCTCCAGGAGCTGATATTCTTATATAACCATCCTCCTCAGAGCATTTTTTTAGAAGCGTGCCTTTTTTCTCTAAAGTCTGCGTCTCGGTTACAGTAATGTAATCAGTAAAAGTTTCTCTTCCTACTGCTTTTATTTTACATGTAAAATCTTGGGGAACACTTTCAGAGCCTGATGCAAATATTTCATAATCAAATGGATGGTCCAATATTTCCGCATTTTTTTTTCCTGCATGCAATTCTATTTCTGGTTCATAAACTATCCAGGCGTAAAACTCAGCACTTTTGTCAGTAATAAATATGTCGCTTCCCGGATTTCCATAGTACGTATTCCCTCCAAAAGTTATGGACATTTCATTAATTTCAACTATATCTGCGTTGCATTCATTTGTAAGATTTACAATAAACTTATCGAAATCTGTGTCATTGACATTCCCGGGTCCTGTTTTTTGGCATTGACCGCCTGACGATGTGACAGCGGTGACGTTCCAGATAAAAGAGTCGTTTGTCGGCTGCGGGCATGGCTCATCTATTGCAACTGTAATCGATGTGATGTTATCAATAGGAATTGTGTTAGCTGATGAATTAAAAATGTCAGTTTCTGTCAAGAAAACCGAGGTAATGCCTGAACTTAGCGCTTTTAGCGTGTATCTTCCTAAAACGCCCTTGGAACCTCCGGGCTCTGCTGTGCCTGTGTCAACAACACTAACAAAGTGAGAACCATCGGTATCAATTACTTGGTCACTAAAATCAGCAAGGGTGCTTCCAGGTTGAGAAGATAAGAGCAATCCATGATCATGTCCATTAACCGAAAGCAAAATATTATTAAAAAAAATTTTATAGGTGAATCCTGCCAGATCTTTATCTAATGGGATAGAGTCTACGAAGGTATCTATATCGAATGTGGAGTTAGTGGCTACAGAAATGCAATAATCTATGGTTCCTAAAGATGTTGCATCATTTCCTGCCGGATCTGCATCAATGCCTACAGTAGTTCCTGGATCGGCATTAACAAGACCTGAAAAAAGTATTGCCAGACCTACAAAAATGGAAAGAATAATTGCAGATTTTCCTATACGTCTTTGCAACCTCGTAATCCCCCGCCCACGAACAAATACCACATAAAACGCATTTTAAGACGAAGGGTATATATATTTTTAGCTTCAATGAGTTACATATTCGGAGTTTCAGGTAGGATGGATGAGCTGTTCAAAGCCTATAATCTTGATTCTTCTGCGATTGTTAGACCGGCTCTATCCGCAATCAAAACTAAAGGCTGAATCCAAAAAGCATTAAATATTCGTGACCGATTTGCCTATTATGGCAAAATGGTCAAGGAAAAAAAAGACAATTTACGCTCTCCTCTTCTTGACAGCAGTCATTATTTTGGTGTTTTTTGGTGCTCAACTGGGCTTGTACTTAAACTTCCTCGTCGGGAATGACATCCTAATCAGGCTTTCGGCTAGCAGAGAATACATTTCAATTATGAATGGGGAAAAAACAAATGTGACTTTCAAAATTGACACGCTCAACAATGTGTTTTGCGAGGCCAAGTGCATGCTTGAGTTCGAAGACTTAACCAGGAACTCTTCAGCCAAACAAAACATTTCATTAAGATCTGGCAGCAAAATCCAACGAACTTTTGAAATTATTGCCCCGTTAACAGGCACCGGGAGCGAAGTCTATCGGTTCAGCGTATCATGCTCGAATGAAAAAAAGGTTTTTTGCCCAGCAGATGACAGCAGGACTTCAAGAAAAGTTCTTGTGGTAGTTGAGCACGATTTGACCCCCGTTGAGCGGCTATTGCAAAAAGACTTGAAGGAAAAAATCTTGGGATTCCAGGAAACTCTTGCAAACCAGTCATCCGCTGAGGGAGCAATAAAATCTGCTTACGACAAAATTGAACAATCAAAAGAAAGCAGCGATGCTGAGCGGAACTGGTTCTTCCTGGTAACTTCTCTTAAAGAAAACGAAAATGCATTGGCTGCTCTAATCCAGCTCTGGAAACAGGGAGATTACTATGCTGCCTCAAACAAGGCAGAACTGGTGATGAGCTCATTCTCAGCAACAAATGTAAAGCTTGCAACAGCAAAGCAATCTGTTGAGAGTCTTGCCAACCGGCATAATGAGATAATAAGGAAGTTTAACGAGGCAAAAGAAAAAGTATCTAAGCTAACAGCAGTAAAAACTACTGATTCCCTAATTATGAATGAAGCTGAGAATGCAATACGCCATTTTAATGAATCAACAAATTCAGCAAATCAGGAGATTAAGCTGGAAGCGCGCGAAAACTTAGCGGAAACGGCTTTGACTAACACACTCTTATCATCAAGCAAGATAAACTACTCTTTGAGAATCGAAGCAGTCAAAAAGGAAGTTAAAACTGACCTAAAATTTGAGCTTGTCTGCAATGTTTCGGGAAATTGTCAGACTCATCCCTCGCCTTACAACAGATCACATCAGACTGAAGTTGACATGAATTTAACCTGCGAGCGCCTTAATGTTTTGAACTCAATAATCAAACAAATTACAGCTAATTACACTAATATAACTCTTAATGAGAGTTCTAAACTTGTTGCAGATAAAGAACTGGCAACAATAGAATATGCGCTGAAAGAGAGATATGCCTTGCAAATAGACCCTGATGGCGTAAACGGGCCAGAACTCTTAGAAATGCTTGGGAGTAAAAACAATCTAACAAATATTTCCAGTTTGGTTAACAAAACCTTGTTGCTGGCTGAACTCTCAAAAATACCTTTGGATAGCTGCGCAACTTTACCAGCCAAACAAATTGCCTTAGTTGACTTTTCTGCTGCTGAAATTATAATCGCGCCACAAACTCCCCAACAAATTTTTCAGCCACTAATCGATCCCAAACCGCAATGTTGCTTGTTTGGTTCATGTACTGCCTGCTGCGAAGGGGAATCCTGCCGAAATAGCCCTTCAAAATACCCGATAATCTTTCTCCACGGGCACTTGGTGAATAACCAGCTTTCAGTAGACTACAGCCTCGAGGCATTCAACTATTTTCAACTGGCTCTTGAGAAGGAAGGCTGGCTCGATGCTGGTGCGATATCGCTTTATACTTCCGGAGAAGTTCCTTACGGAGCATGGGGAAGATTTCCAAATCCGCTCACCATAAAAGGCAGTTATTATTATGACGTATTCCTCGACCAGGGAAATTATGTATACCAGCCGACCAAAAGTGAAAATATAGACACCTATTCAATCCGGCTGAAAGAACTTATAGATAAGGTGCAGTTTAGGACAGGCAGCCCAAAAGTAATCCTTGCAGGCCACAGCATGGGCGGTCTTGTTGCGAGAAGGTACTTGCAGATATTCGGAAATGAAAAAGTGGACAGGCTTATCGTTATTGGCACCCCCAATAAAGGCATAGAAGGCAATGTCGCGGCGTTCTGCCCGGTCATTGGAGCTAAACGCGAGTGCGAGGACATGAGCGAAGACAGCATTTTCCTAAAAAAACTTAATTCTGGAGAACCTTCCAAAATACCCCTATTCAATATAATCGGCACAGGCTGCAATATGAACGGCGAACAGGGGGACGGGATAGTCCTTGAGAGAAGCGCTCAGCTTGATGGCGCATTCAATTTTGTTTTCAATGGAACTTGCAGCAGCCAATATGATAATCTGCACAACCACATGCTTTTCCCGGAAGAATACCCTGAAGTTTACGAGTTTTTTAAGAAAGCCTTGACGGCTAATTCGACATAGTGAACTATTAAGTACTCTGGGCCAAACCATTAGCCTACTAAATGTTGTTTTATCGCATTGGGGAGTTTTCAGCTTAAAAAACTTCTAAATATGCGCTCACACGCCGCGCGGGCTCTATTGTGTTGGGCGTTTTATTGTCGCAAAGCGACTTTGGAGCGCCGCATATTAATTCTTGGCCAGCACGGCCTGGAGTGCAAAATATAATTTAGACCCTGCATTTGATACGATAGGGTTAAGCAATAACCGTAACAATTATTCCGGTAGCAATGAAACAAAGCGCCTGATGCCCTGTATTTAGGAAAAACAGTTTTATGCCTTTGTCTCCAAAAAGCGCATCAGTAAACCCAGTTGTAGCTGCAAAACCAAGCCATGCAAGGAATCCAACTAGGGCGCCTTCAGGTACAGCTCCCATAGTTCCTGCCCACTTGGTTGCACGAAAGAATTCAACGAATCCTGACATGACAATAGCAGTAACTATCGCTGCGATAAATGTCAGGCCATAAATAGCAGCCATGTTCTTCTCTTTTTTCATCTTAGCCATTTTTTTCTTGTCCAAGCCCATTTCCTTCATCCAAGGCTTGCCAAGAACAAAAGGTGAATAATATGCAAAACCAATAGCCGTGCAGGCAACGGCCGACAGGCCTATCGCTGCCAGATTTAAGGTAACCATAAGCATCCAAAAGGGGCATTAATTATAAATTTTGCCTGTAAATCATGGTTTCCACTCGGTTTCCTGTGACTTCTTTTATATGCGGTTGCTTTACCCACCTACATGAAAAACAAAATATTAATCGCCGTCATCTTGACGGTTGTGCTCGCGTCCTTTGCGAGTGCATTGGAGATCGCTTCGCCTGTTGAAGGTGTTTACAATACAACGCAGATTCAATTGAATCTGAGCTCAAACCAAACACTTGATACTATTAGTTATACCCTTAATACTGGCATTAATGCATCATCTGTACTTGCATGTACTAATTGTTCAGAATACTCAACAACGCTAAACCTAAGCGAAGGAAACTACACAATACTGGCTAATGGCGTTCTTGGGAACGATACTTATAACGACTCGTTATCCTTTTCAATATTGCTACCCGCAGTTATAGCGCCGGTCCAGGATTTTACTTTGGCTTTAACAACTCCCCAAAACCAGACGTATAATAGTGCTCTGGTTCCTTTTACTGTTTTGGCAAATCGGACACTGGACAATATGAGCAGAAAGATTGATTCTGGGGATTATGTAATTTTTTGTTCCAATTGCTTTTCATACAACAACCCTCTGAATCTGTCGGAAGGCAACCACACTTTGTTAGTAAAAGGCAGCCTTGGAAACATCACTCATGAATTAACCAGGAAATTCACTATTTTGCTTCCTCAGGCTAATCTGACGAACCAGACTAATGGAACTGGAAATAATACGCAGAATGTAACAACTCTGAACCTCTCAGTAATCAGTCCTGTGAACAGGACATACAACACAAAATATGTGCAGTTGAATTTCATCACAAATATTAATGCAACAATCAATTACACATTAGATGGAAATAATAACAACGCATGCAGCCAATGCACCTCTTTCACCAAAACAGTTGAGCTGCAAAACGGCTCGCACACGTTGGTAGTCCGAGCATACTCAGGCAATCAAACTGATAGCGAAACAAAGTCATTTACTGTAAACGTGACTCCAAAACCGCAAAAGAATTTTACCAATGAAACTGGGAAGAAGTTTGACAAGTTCAACAAATTGCCGCAAATGCTGGAAAACGGGGAAATAACTGATGATGAACTAGCCCAGCTCATACGCGTCAACAAAATTAATCCTGGAGTTATTAATAGGCTCATCAAGACTGGAGTGCTTGGCAATGCCTCGCTTGAAGCCATTCTTGACACCCAATTCAACCCGCCAGGAATCCTTGGCAAGCTTTTATCTGCATTAGGTTTTAAGCAAAAAAGCTTTTCTGAGCTTATCGAGGAGAACTATAACTCATCGGGCAAAGTCAAGCTCAAAATTCTTGGAAGGGACGATCTACCAAAAGGTTTCGCTCTAAAAATAAAAGAAGAACTAAGAACTGGAAACGAACTTAAAATTAAACAGGAAAAAGGGAAGTTGGAAATGGTGGTGAAGGAATCTTCAGGAGTAACTACGAAAGTCAGAGTGGAAAATAAAGGAAATGATGACTCCAAAAAGGGAACTAAGTCTTTCATTGCGGGGAAGCAAGGAAAGATAAACTTTGAAGATGACAACGAAAACGACGATAAGAAAGATGATGAAGGAAAGAATAAAAGAAATGGCAGAAATAATGGCAACAGTAACAATGATGGGGTTAGTGTAAACCGCGGAAGCGATGATAATTAAAGCTATTTAACTTTGCCCTTCAAGGAGATAATGTTAGTTTTGAAGTGAGGCGTCCTCTCGATTAAGCCCTTTTCTTCAAGGCGCCTTACTATTTTGCTCATTTTAGATTTTGAGAAGTCAAGCTTAATGGCAACTTCTTTTTGTTTTTCTGTTCCTGCTCTGACTGCTTCGATTACCTTGTGCTCTTCGGTTGAAAGCATTTCGGTAACGTGCTTCCTGTTCCTTTTTTTTAAATAAAAAAATACTCCCGCTATGCAAATGAGGGAGAAAACAAGAGGCAGCACTATTAACAACGGATTTATTTCTTCTCCGCCCTCATAAAAAACAGAAATAGACTGCTCGTCATTAAATGTCCAAGTCAGCGTAATAGAGCGGCCATCTGTTGATATCTCCTGAGGCTGCGGGATTGCATTAGGCTTTTTCTCGTTCAACGAGTAGCCTAGAGGCAATGTTAGTGAAACTTTAACTGTACCGTTGATGGGTGGAGTGAAGGAAGAACGGTAAGTTCTTTGCTTTCCATTAGCGTCTATCTGGCTGTCGAACAGCAAGTCAAAGGAAACTTCATTATTGCCTTGGGTAGGCAGAATAATTGCATAAGTATCATTCTTTTGGATTATTTCATAATCCCCGCTATAAACCACGCTCAACGGCTTGTCTAAAGTTTGAAATTCAACAGTTTCGTATTCGCTGCTCTCTAATCGTATTGTATTTTGCTGCGTGATAATATTATTTGGTGAAACCCTTATGTTTATTTCAAGGGTCGGCTCTGCTGCTGCGCTGCCAATTAGAAGGCATAAAACCAATATGAATTTTATCAATCTCATTTAAAGAGGGAGAATTCCTGCTTTTAAAAATCATTCGTGCTTTTCTATATCCCTAATTTTCTTTACGCGCTTTTCGTGCCTTCCGCCCTCAAAGTCAGTAGTCAGGAAATTATGGACAATTATCTCAGCATCCTGCGGTGAGGTTGTTCTGCCGCCAATGCAAAGCACATTGGCATCATTATGCCTTCTCGACATTTCGGCAGTAAATGCATCCTTGGCAAGCGCAGCCCTGATCCCAGAAACTTTGTTAGCAGATATGCTCATGCCAATCCCTGTGCCGCAAATTAGCACTCCTAGCTTCTTGTTTTTTATGACTGAGTCAGTAACTTTTTTTGCGAAGTCAGGATAATCAACAGATTCTTCTGAATTGGTTCCAACGTCCTCAATGTCATAACCGCCGTCTTTAAGCAAAGCTTTCAGATGTTCCTTAAGCTGGTAGCCGGCATGATCCGCCCCGATAACAATCTTTTTCTGCCCCATAATCATCGAAAAGAACACATCTCTTTTTATGTTTTTGCATCAATTTTTTATTGCAGCAAAGCATTTCCAATTTATGACGATGAAAGCCAAAAAAGATTTGTTGCTGAAGCAATGGAAAGAATCAGGGCTGGTAACAACAGAGAAAATTCTCGAGGCTTTCCGCGCAGTCAAGAGAGAAAACTTCATTTTGCCCGAACATGAAGAATATGCGTATAGCGACTATCCTTTGCCGATACATGGCGGCCAAACGATTTCCCAGCCGACAACTGTGCTGATAATGACCCAGGCGCTGGAAGTTGCACCGGGAATGAAGGTACTTGAAATAGGAGCTGGGTCAGGCTATCAAGCCGCGATACTTTCCAAATTAGTTGGAAAAACTGGCCAGGTCTACAGTGTCGAAACAGTTCCTGAACTTGTTTCATTTTCCCAGCAAAACCTCAACAAATCAGGATGTTCAAACGTCACAGTAAGCTTTGGGGATGGCAGTCAGGGTTTTGCAGCAAAAGCTCCTTACGACAGAATAATCGTAACAGCTGCTGCGCCAAAAGTACCGCCACCCTTGATTGAACAGTTGAAAGAAAGCGGAATACTGATAATACCTGTAGACAATGAGCTTTTCGGCCAGACAATGAAAAAAATAACGAAGAAAAACGGCAAATTAACAGAAGAAAACTTGGGAGAATTCCGATTTGTGCCGTTGAAGGGGAAGTATGGAGTGCGTTAATGAGAATTGTTTTTTAGGATGAGCACAGGGCACTGCATAGCATATGCTTCAGAGCATGGCCTTGTCGCAGCATAATGTTTCTCAGATATATTTGGTTCCAATACCGGGCCTCCGCCATTCGCCACACAATGATAAATGGTAGCTGGCTGATCGGTTGACTCGATATATGAAAACGGTGGCAGGTCAGCGACACCTTTAGCAAATCTGCATTGCGTGTTATTGACCCTATCATCTAGACTAACGGTCCCTTCAAAGCCTGATAAAGACATAATACGCCCCAAAAACTTCTCAAATAAAAAGGTTTCTAAATTTTAAACCATACAAGCCCGCGCGGCGATTGAGCGCATATTTTTTTCAGACCAAGAAAATTTCAATACCCTCTCAACTTAATCGCATGAGCAACTCTCTGAACTGCCAAAGCCTGTGCTGCTGTTCTTAGTGTAATCTTCTTTTCCTGCGCAAAGCTGTGCACGTCAAGGAAAGCCCGTTGCATCCTCTCGCCGAGCAGGCGATTGACTTTTTCAAGCGACCAAACACTTCCCTCCCTGTTCTGCACCCATTCTGAATGGGAAACGCAAACGCCGCCAGAATTTGCAAGAATGTCTGGAATCACAGGAATTTTTTTCTCGTGCAGGATTGTGTCGGCCTTAACGTTTGTCGGACCATTTGCCATCTCAAGAACCATTTCTGCATTTATGTCATTTGCATTATCCTCGTTTATGACATTTTCCAATGCTGAAGGAATCAAAATTGAAACAGGCAGCTCAAGCAGTTCATCATTCGACATCATTTTTGAGCCAATTGTCCCTGAAACTCCGCCAGTTTTTTTCTTGTGATCCCAGACTTCAGCCATTTTTAATCCGTCAGGATTGTAAATCGCGCCTTTTGAGTCAGAAACTGCAACAACTTTGTAATCGCGCTCCTCCAAAAGCTTTGCAATATGGCCTCCAACATTACCGATTCCTTGGACTGCAACTGTCTTTTCCCTTATTTTCAGGACATTCAAGGCTTGCTGCAATACAAATATCCCTCCTAGAGCTGTTGCCTGCTCCCTGCCGTGAATTCCTCCGAACTCAACTGGCTTGCCTGTGATTACCGCTGGAGCTTGTTTTCCAACGGACTTCTCGTACTCATCTCTCATCCAAGCCATAATCTGCGAGTTTGTGTTAACATCAGGAGCAGGAACATCAAGATCAGGGCCAATAAAGCTGGCAATTGAACGAATATACCCTCTGCTAAGCCTCTCTAACTCTCCATTCGATAGTTGCTTAGGATCGACAATAACTCCGCCTTTGCCGCCGCCAAAAGGCAGCTCAGCAACAGCACACTTCCACGCCATCCACATTGAAAGTGCTTTCACCTCAGAGAGCGTAACATCAGGATGGTATCTGATACCACCCTTGAAAGGGCCCCTTGCGTTGTTGTACTGCGATCTATACCCCTGAAATAATTTTGTGTTTCCATTATCCAATACGACGGGAATGGAAACAGAAATGACTCGTTGAGGCTCCATTAAAATGCGAAGAATATTCTCGTCGATATCCGCATGCGCAGCAGATATTAGCAGCTGCTCCTGCGCATTTCTGAACTGATCCACTACTTCACCTTTTTTGCTAGGGCCTCGATTTTTGCCTTAAGAGCTGGCTTAGGAGTGAATCCAACAATTCTGTCGACTTCAGTACCTTTATTGAACAATACAAGCGTTGGAATACTCATCACTCCATATCTCGCAGCAATGTCTTGGCTCTCGTCGACATTAAGCTTTGCAAACTTAATTTTTTTTTCGTAATCCTTGCTAAGTTCTTCAAATACGGGTGACATTAATCTGCATGGCCCGCACCACGATGCCCAGAAGTCGATAAAAACAGGCATATCGCTGCTTTCGACTTCCTTGCTAAAATTGGCTGAGTTTATTTCAATCATCATTCCACCTCGAAGAATTCTCTTTAAACTGGCATATTTATAAATTATGTGAATTGTTTAAATATGGCATTTAAATAGTGTTTTCTTAATCTCCTGTTCTCTGCTTTGTCGGATGATGAATACTCACTTTTCAAGCACTACTCCGTATAGTGCCTAACTATCTGGCCTTCTATATTTGCTTTTATGCCAGTTAATGCGTGAATTTTGTTTGATGGCTTTACTTCTCTGCTTGTTATTTGCCAGTTGCTGTTTTGGGGCGGTCTCCTTTGTAATATCTGTCAGCTAGTAAGTGGAAAACTCGATTAAAACTTTTAATCTGTTTAATTTTACCGAGTCGTATTCTTTTCTTTCTTTGACTCACCCTTTTCTGATCCCTGCTTATTCCTTCTCTAATCCTCACTTTTTACTCTTGGAACAGTAATTGGCGTTATCAAGGTCGAAAATACCCTCATCTCGCTGAATCATTGATTCTTTATTTTCATTATTGAAAATAAATCATATCGTATCTACTGTAAAATGTGTGTTTTGAAATAATTATTCATATCTGTTTCTCAAAACAGATTGTATCTGAAATAATGGTTCTACTGGTGTCTTATTCTACTAAATATTTTGATTATAAGTTAAATATATTAGTTTTATTATAACTGATAATAAGTAATAAAAGATTAAATATTTTAATTATAAATCAATGAAAATTCACTTGGTTTTTATCGAAATTATTAATAAACTTTTTAAACAAACCATTAACACTCAGGTGGTATGAGTAACCTCGCAAGAGTAGTAACATCTGCAGTTGGATTGGGCCTTGTCAGCCTCAGCGTAGTAGGGTGCAGACAAAATAACGAAGCGACTATTTTACCAACACCCGTCGTAGAAGCTCCTTCAGACCCAAATTGCACTCCAAAATATGTTTCAGAATCAGGCTCCACAGTCGGGCCGGTTGCAGAAGAATTCGCTAGAAAATTCCAGACTTTCAACGGTTTTGTCGGCGGCAACTATGTTGATAAATCTGAAACGGGGAAAAATATGCCATTTGGAAACGCTTATGCAGATGGAAATCTTTCAGGAGACCTTTTTGGGCAGTACATGATTTTAATTCATACTCCTACGAAGCAATCATTAGTCTTTGAGTTCTACGGGGGTGTCATCGACGCTGTCTGTAAGAACGGGGGCGGGAACATTTATGCGAGCATTAGCCCTCTAAAAGATGCAGATTCTGAGCGCGTTCTCAAATACGCTTTGAAAGCAAATCCAAACGATGTGGTGTTGGGAGTTGGATTGGTAAACTACAAAACATTTAAGGTCACAGAAAGCGGCGTTCCTTCTCACCCTGTATCCGTGGATGATATAGTCGATGCTGCGCTCACGATTCCAAACGAGGAATATGAAAAGGCAACGAGATATAGAGAGCAGGAAGGGAGAAGTTACTCAACTGTTTCGATCGAAGTCGAAGGCCTGAAATTTTATGGATTTTCAGCATCGGAACTCCCAAGCACTCTTTACAGGCCATTTGACAAGGACCCAGCAAATTACATTGTTGTTGCAACCGATTTCAGCGTCGATTTAACTTCTGTTGTTAACAGAAAGGCTCTCGAGGCGGATAATCAAGCAATTACAAGGAATCTAGAGCGCACTGAAAACTTTTTTCATGAGTAACTATAAATAAAGCTCAAGAACTCACACGATAATGAGAAGATTATTTCTGCTTGGTGGTACTGGATTAGCAGCAATTGTCATGGCGTGCAGCTCCGGAGGAAACAGCAGCTCGCCAACTTCTACTGGACAGCATTCGGATGAATATGATTTTATCTGTAATGACATGTCAAACCCTGATGACATCTCCCAAAATATTATCGACACGAAATCGGAGTTTATAACAAATTTCCAAGGCTATGAAGGATTTAGTGAAGAAAATTTTTCTAATTTGAGAGAAAAAGGACAACGTCTTCCGGCAGGTAATGCTTATCGCGACGAAGATTTGCATGGCGACCTTTACGGTTTGAATATGTTATTTGTGCATTTGCCTTCAAAAACTGTCGATATAGTTACTTCATATTTTGGGACGATAGATGCATTGTGCTTTAGAGAAGATAATATCCCTTACGTTTTGGTCAACCTTCCTGATGATTTATTGAGCCAAAAAATAATCCAATATTCTCCAAAATCAGCCCCCCTTTTCGGAAAAATTCAAGTACAAACCTCGGGACCGAGGATGTATCCAATCAACAATAAGACAATTGCTGAATCTCCTGTTACAATTGATGAATTAATGGAATCAATCAATAAGATCCCTGATTCGGATTATGCAAAAAAATTCAAGGAGGTTCCAAATTGGCACGTGGAAATAAAAGGAATAAATTTCGAAATTGAGTCTGGACTTGCCTATAGTCTACACCCTTTATTCAATCAAGATGGCGATACGGATCCTTCACATTATGTAATTGTTTCAGTGCCTTTTAGCATAGACGCCAGCTCAGAACATAACAGTCCGATTTTTAATTCAGTTCAAGACCCGTCGACTATTACAAGGTATCCAGCGGGCTCCTCACTTTCTTCAGTTCCTCAGTAGAGACTTTAGTGTAAATCTGAGTTGTCTGCAGATTGGAATGGCCTAAAAGCTCCTGTATTTTTCTGATATCGGTGCCGTTTTCCAATAGATGAGTGGCAAAGCTGTGCCTGAGCGTATGTGGAGTTACTCTCTTGCTGATGCCTGCCTTTAAAGCTGTCCTTTTGACCATTTTTTGCACGTTTCTTGGTGTCAAAGGCAGACCTGAAGAGTTGATGAAGATATGGCCGCTGGGAGCTTTCTTTTGGCTTACAAATGAAGCAAGCTCTGCAATCAGGCTGTCGGAAAGAATTAGCAACCTATCTTTCCTGCCTTTGCCTGAACGTACCCATCCGATCTTTTCTTTTGATTCCAAATCCTCGTGCTTTAGGTGGACTAATTCGGATACTCTCAATCCTGACGAATAAAGCATTTTCAGCATGAGCTTGCTCTTGCCATTTTTTGCTGAGTTGATAAGATTCTTTACTTCATCTTTAGACAAAACTGTCGGCAGTTTTTTGCTGATTTTTGCCGTCTTGAAATGAACGACGTTCTTGTTCAAAATTTCGCCGTAATAGAACTTTAGCGCGGCTTTTATCAGAGCAATTGTGTTCTGCGAAAGCCTTTTCTTAATCAGCGAACCGATGAATCGCTTTACATCATCTTCAGAAATGTCTTTTGGCTCTTTTTTTATCCACTTCAGGAACCGTGCATTGTGGGAAAGGTAAGCCTTTGCAGTGTGTTCTGATACGCCTCTCAACTGCAATTCTGTTTCTAAATCTTCAAGCATAGAAAACGATATTATGCGAACACTTGCTTAAATAGGTATTGTTTATGCTCGGCTATTTCCTTGGTCTAAAAAATCCATTGCAAATCTGGTTAAGTTTATGTAAAGATCATTAGTTGCCGCGATTCCTTCTAATGAATGATCTTTCACGCTAAGTTTTAAATTAACACTTGATTTTCCTTTTCCAATAATAGTTGCAGTTTCACCATAGGTAATATTGAATTCTGAAGCTTGTGATTGCCCTTTAACCGAAGCGCGATATCCATCTAATAGACTTCTTGGGTGAGTAGTATGTCTAATTTGTTCGGCCATCAAATAATCACTTAATTCAGTGGTGAATCTGGTACGATCTTCACGTGTAGAAACGTGAGTCGATTCAATTTTAAAATTATATTCCATTTTAATGTAGCTAATTTAATGATATTTATAAATCTTTTTATTTTTGTTACTTGATGGTAATTACAAGAACTCGTCCTTATCAGCTTCTTCGGGATCAAATAAATCTGGATCCAATTCGGCTTCCCCATCGTGGTACTCATAACGTGTTCCGCCCTCAACAACTTTAAGGGTGACGTGCTGCGAGAGTTTTATGAGAATTTTTTTCAGATAATCGAGCGCTGCGCCAGTCGCATCAGCACTGCCAGAAAGCTTTTCGTCAGGGCCAGGATAATAAAATTTGACACCATAAACATCAAGATAATATTCGTCACCATCTTTTTCGAGCTTTAATCTGTTGGAATTAGCCATGATAGTTATGTCGTGCTTTATCCGACGTCCAACTTCCTTTGCTACAGCGTGCTCCTCAGAAAGGCTCTTGTGTTTCATCTCTTCCAAGAGCTTTGCTTTATCCTCTTCAGAGAAATCGTTGACATCAACCTGCTTCCATGCGATCTTGACCATGGTTTATTCTAAGGAGGGAGAGATATTTAAGGTTTATTGCTTTCTAGAATCAGTTATATCATCAATGCTTGAATAACTTCGTTTATTCTCATTTCTTAGAGATATCGCATTAGTGATGGCTGGGATGGCAATTATCCACGCTTTATCATCCAAATCTGAGATTGCACCATAAGCAATTCCTAGTTCAACATAAATTGCAGCAATTCCACAAACGGTTCCAGAAACTTTACCAATTATCCGATAATAAGCCGATTCTGCTGAATTAGGCAAGGAAACCTTTTCGCTTTGTTCTTTATTTTTCTTGATGCCATCATAAGTTTCCCGGACTACTGAAGGAAAGCGGAAAGGTAATGTCGCCAAATATGCTGAGCTCTTGAAAAAGTATTTCGGAAACTCTAGGTGGGGATCATTTATTTTTTCTGTCATGGGGCTGGGTAATTATCTAAAATTTATCAATTTTATCCAACTGCTGAAAATTGAACTTTTCTGAAAATGGTATAATGTGCTTTTTAGTATTCTAATATACTAATAACTATCATCAAATCACGTTTTTAGTTCGCATAATGTATATTATGCGAATGTTAGCTAATCCTGAAGAAAAAATAGTGTATTGAAAATATATTTACATAAATATGGTTCTGTCCATATGGAACAGCATTTCATCCCTGCGCTTAAAGCTTTCCATCCTGACTGCTTTAGCAGCCTCATCATGGATTCTGTCAACAACAGCTTCGCTATTGGGCTCTAAATTCTTGTAGATGGGTCTGCTAACGCACAAATATCGAGCAATTTTGGCAGGATAAAAAGCATAGAGTGATGTTCCTAAAGCAACATCCTCATCAACTCCTTGTGTGCGAAGCAAGTAATAAAGGCCTACAGTTGCAGCTCCAAATGCAGTTCCAATAGCCCTTCCAAATAACGAACCCTCAATTAGCTTATATTCAAGATATCTGCCCATAAAAGCAGTATCAGTTTCATTTCCTTCTTTTAAAGTATCATAGCCAACTATGTAATTCGGAACTTGCATTGGCATCCCCAAATGATTTCTTGCACCAAACACGGCAAGAAATTCGTGAGTTGTTGAATAAGCTGCAACAGTCCAGGCTAATCGATAGGCTTCGCCCATAATGCCGTTGATCACATTAAATTTAAGGAAATTCTTTTCACTTTTGCTGTGAGGGTCCAATATGTGTATGATGTCTTCAAGAGAAGGTTTTGCCACGGGGTGAGTTATTGCTTTTTTTATAGTCGATATTCCTGATTTGATCTTTTCTGCCAAGGTTGAATTTTCTGTTTGTGTTCTCCTCAAATTTCCCAAACGTCTTCTTGAATAAGCGTCGTCAAGCAGAGTTTGGCCTAAAGAGTCCTGCAAGAACGCAGCATGATTAAGAGTCATAAACTTATAAAACGTAGAGATTATAAAATTATTTTGCTAATCAGAATTTACCTGTTCATAAATCTCGTGCCAGAGACCGTCGACAACTTTGTGCTGCTCTTTAAACGGCTTTGCTGCAGTATTAATTTTTGCTTCCTCTATTCTGTCAAATAAAATTGCACCGGAAAAAGGTGATTCATTGTGCAAAGCAAGTTGGACCCATGATGATAATGTGGAAGGTGGATTTTGCAAATTCTCGTGCCAGGACCTTGCTATGCCTAGCTTTTCTGAGAGGTAGTTCTGCATATTCTCGAAAGCTTCGCTCACGTCTGGGTGGAGCTGACTATCATTTTTAAATTCAACCATATTGGTATACATAAGAGGCTACTAATATTTAAATTTATCTATTAGTTTTTTGATGAATTGATTAATTTCCTTATTGAAAATAATCGATTATTGGGTTTGAAAAACCTGTAATTTAGATTAAATATTTTAGTTTATACTTATATTATTGTGCTCTTTATGGGATTAAATATTTTAATTAATTATCATAATATTTATTATGTTATCTAATTACTATTTTAATAAGAGTATTCTGGAAAAATATTATTGTTTTGAATGTATGTGAAAAATTATGATGTAAAATATATGTTGAAAGAAAGATTAATTGCTAGATTGAGTGTTTGAAATCATCCTTTACAATGAAAAAGTGAGTTTTTGATTACCAAATTGAATACTTTCTTTGAAGGTTAGCGTTATTTGGATCTTAGACATTCTTCAAAAGTAGGGGATATTTGCTATTCGTTAATACGAAAAGTTAGGCACTATCTGGTGGTATGGTGTAAAAGTGAGTGTTGCTAAGGCAATATCCCGCTTTCAGCCACTATATCCCAGTATTCAACCCCAAAATGAAATGGATCGTCAAAAAATTGCTTTAAAACAGCGCCTGATTCGGGCGTTATTCGAAAATCTGAGGCGCAATAAAGCTGTTGCTCTGGCTGGCCCATCACCCCCCAAAAAATGGCGCCATGGACTCGTCCTTCATTCGCTAACTTCGAAAAAACAGTAGCTGTTGTCCTGTAATAATTCATTTGCTCGTCGGTGAATGAAGGAATTGTTTCGACCAAACCACCCGGAAATAAACAGCCAAAGGGATAAGCAGAATTGCTATTGTTCGAGCCTGTCTCAGTTAAAAGTGAGTATTGTTTTCCAGTGAATATTGTACTAAGAGTTTGTTGGAATGGACTTGGAATAAAACTTCCAGTGCTTTGCTCGAATTCTGCTCCTGTAAACTGCCTTATCGCTGAGGCCTGATCAAATGGAGTCGTATCGCCTCTTCTGGCAGCTAATTGATTCCTTGCAGGACTATATGAGTTAGTCCCATTCACAAATAGCCCAAAATCCTGAGTGTCGTCGAAATTTGGCTGATAGGTCATAACTCCATCGTAGCTATGCTCTAATTCCTTGAGCAAACCTGCAAATTCTGGCCTTTGCTGGGCAACCCTCATCTCATCAAACATGACCAACAAAGGAACGTTATTTGCATGGGCAAAATTCACATAATCCATCCCCGTATTTTTCAAATTCCGTAGCCATTCAGCCCATTCCGCTTCTCCAAAATATTCTCCGATAGAAGCTCGCCAATTCGTTCCAAGGCGGGCAGATTCGGCTGCGGTCGGGTCAATCTGAATTCTTATTCCGGGAACCAAACCATGCTCCCGAGCTTTACCTACTGCATATTGCAGGGAGTTGTCTGCCGGTCCGGTTTTGAAAAACTGAGTCCCTTCATTCTCAACAGTCGTCAAAAAAACAACCGTGTTTGCATGGTAATCATCCCTTATCTTATCGAGCATCGTATCCAGGTCAACAGTTGTATATGCTTCGGGAGCCCAACCTAGAACATAAACACCTCTAACAAATGCATTTGTGTGCACCATTAAATGGTCCCAAGCTAATTCTTCTTTGATGTTAGGGTCGGTGTATCCTCTAAGAAGTTCCTGTTCTAATTCACTTATCCTGCTGTAATAATAATTTAATCCTGTGTTGTATTCAGGCAAATTTCCAAAAAGTTGATCTAGTCTTGTAGAATAAGGGTGAGGAGTTGGTTTAGGTGTTGGCGAAGCTGTGATAAGAGGCGTTTGGCTAGACGGAATGTTAACTGTTGAAATACCATTGTTCGACTGTCCTAAGACGTTATCTAGCTGAGTGTAAACTTGCAATCCAAGAAAAGTTGAACTTGCACCTATCAATCCTGCAACAACTCCTGCTCCTACCAACTTTTTTATATTCATCTACCCGCCACCGAGGATTGAGTTATTAATTCTGGGGCAATCTGTTCAACCAAAGGAATACCCTTGTGAGCAGTCACGCTCCAACCAAAATTGTTGTCAAGAATCTTCATCGCAGCTGCGGTCGGAGGCACACCCTGGAGGAACCAGTAAGCAACCTGAGTCGGAGCCATCAACCCCATCTGAATTTTTTTATTGAAGTCTATATTATAGCCTGCTTTTTTCGCTGAATAAATTGCGCCGTCAAGTGCGCAACCAATTTGTACGGCACCAGCCCCAGTCGTAAAAACACTTGGATAAAGTACCCAACCGGGAACCTGCCAGTCAGTCATCAAGTCAATTCCCAATGATGCTACTGCCATGGGCATAATGGCCATGTTAATTGAGCTGTAAGTGGGAGAATAAAGCAGGAGATAGCTCATTTTCAGTTTGTCTGTTAAATTAAAATTATTAGACTTCCAAACGCTTAAGATACTCTGCCCGAATCCATAAGCCCATCTTCTTCTTTGAGCTAACCATCCGCCATTCCAATTCCTTAGGCGCTGTGAAAGGTCACCTTCGACACCAAACATGTCAGTGGGTGCTTCTTCAAGTGTATGAGTTTTAACAAGTCCAACTTTAGAGTGGTTAGCGGATAATATCATCCCGGCCATCGCATCTTCAGTTTGGTTATAAGGATCTAAAATCCCAATTGAGTAAAAAGAATCCCTTGCCAGGGCATATGAAGTTCCTGATAACGTCAATGGAAACCCTGCTGCAACTGTGTCAGGGGCAAGTCTCCTGAAAAGAACAGAATAATCGGCGGCTGCATGGAATCCCAAAAAGCTGAAAGGATTCTTGGCAAAAAGCAGCCTTCCCTGCACTGCATCATATTTTTCGTGATTAATTGACCAATTGAATTTTCTAAACGCGTCTTTTTCAACTATAGTATCCTCCGCATCCAGAATTGTAATAAGAGTTTTTTTTCCGTCGGGTTGTGTTCTCGATTTTTTTCCATTTAGAGCAACCATGGCATAATCAATGTCGCCCGGCTTCATCCTTGGGGGAAGCTCCCCTTTGCTGAGTTTTTCAACCCATCCCATGTCAAGCTTTCTATCTGACGATGCAAGAAAATCAAAATAATTGTCCCAGGGCGTTTTTGGATGCTTCCAGCCTTTTTTCCATTCAACGTTATAGCCCTCTTTTTCAGCTGCATGCAACATTTGTGTTATGGCTCTTGTTGAAACCTGCTTGCCTCGGTAGCTATCTTTTCTCAACTTGTCATCAATAACTTGAGCAACTTCCTTGTTAGTCAGTCTTCTTAATCTTCCCTTTTCCTTATCAAAATAAGTTGTGTGATAAAGATTAACTACATCCTCTAATCCTGTTCCTGTATTTTGAGGCAAAGTCATTCCTCCTTCAGAAGCACGGTAAAATGCTGATGCTAAAGTGTTATAGGAAGCAACTTTTCTGCCGTCTCCGAAAAAATTCAGTGCATTTATCATCCTGCTTGTGCTTTCCTCATCAGCAATCTTTTCAAGAACAGAGTCTAAACTTTTTGTTGAGATACCCAGCGAACGGGAGTTGTCTTCTTTTCTGCCGCTAAACTTCCCGATGAATCTCTTGAATGGGCCGGGATTATTCTGCTTGTTCAAAAATTTGCTGACTTCTGGATTTATCCGTCCATAAAGCGAGTTCTCGTATCCCGGAACGTGGATGTGCATGACATCTTGATATGAGCGAGCAAGCATTTCTGCCGCAATATACGTTCCTGATCTTTGCTTACCCTCGAAATGCTTCGATCTGGCTTTGTCCTTCGAGGACGTCACAAGAACAATTTTCTTATTTGAATATTCCTGCTCTCTCGAAGACCTAACAACCTCAGCGAGCACTTCATCTGGTTCATCAAAAGCGGGAATATAAACCTGTATCTCTGGCTCCTTTTTTTGAAAATCTGTTATGAACTCATCGTATCTCTCATCTGAATAATTATCGTCAATGTAAATCCTCTTTTCTTTTCCTAATGCTTTTTTTATACCGTGCAGGCCCATCATGGCGTACATTCTAGTGGAATGCGGTACAGTGAGAACTACCATTGAACCGACAATAGTGCCCCAATTTTCAGCAACGGCGTGCTGGGTTTGTTCGAGTATGTCCTCTAACATGAAACGAAGAGATAACTCAGTAGCTTAAATATTTAACTACTAACTAATAGTGAACTTATGTTTATTATTTACTTATAAGTAAAAAAATATTTAAACGACTGTGAAATATTCGGTTTATGCGGGGGCAAAGATTATGAAAAAAACACTTATTTACCTGTTTTTATTTGCGATATCAATAGCGACTGCATTTGCGGGTTCTGGGAATCCTCTCGGGCAAGATATCTATATGGCTGCTCCGACTGATTACACGCCGGCACCTGGAGAATACCTACTGGGAGAAACTGTGACTCAATGTGTCGTGTTCACAAATAATGGGAACGTTTCCCATAATGTCAATCCTATGCTTTGGGCTGCGAGAATTTTAGAGACTGCTTGCGGAGAAGACGTTACTGACTCTGAACCAGATTTTTCGGAAGCTGAACTTGATGCTTTCCATCAGACAAGCTGCGATGTCCAGCAGTTCTTAGGAATACTCGACAGTCACCCTTACAGCTCTTTGGGTCCAGGCGAAAGCAAGAAATTCTGCTTCAGCTGGGTTCCTGCGGCAGCGGGGTACTATCAGTGTGACATAACTGGAAACGTCGATGGCCAAGGCTACGACAGCTATGCTTGGTGTTTTATACGCGTAAGCAAAGAAGAAATTCCTGAGTTCACAGGAATTGCAGCTGGAATAGCAACAGCAGGCGCTGGCGCAGCATTCTTGTTATTGAGAAGAAGGAAGTAATTCCTTTTTTTTTATTTTTTTTTAATTAATTTATTCTAGTATCGAACTAATTTGGTGCCCCTAGAAAATACAGTGGATTATTTGCAAAGACAATGTTTTTTCCTTTAATAGCATCTTTTTGGTGGTTAACAGCCCAGTTGTATTGCTGCAATCCAGTTTCGGGGTCTGCAAGTTCTCCTCCAAATAATGTCATTATCGTTTTTATGCCTTCGGGTTCAGGTTTTTTTGGAATTCCATTTGTAGCGATCATGGCAAAATAGATGTCTGCTGGATTTGCATCTGGCAATTTAACTTTCTTCAATTGATCGTTTAGATCTGTCTTGTTGCCGAGTTTAGCAAGATGGTCGAGATGAGCATCCCACTCATTTACCGGTTTTTTTGGCCCTCGTTTCCAGTCAACATTAATTCCATATACTTCTGCAGCGTGGAGCATCTGATTGACTGCAGCATTCGTCACTTTTTTTCCGCGATAGCCATCGTCACGCAGCTGTTTATCCAAAACGTCAACTATTTCTCTGCTGGTCAGCCTTCTTATTCTGCTTTTATCATTATCGAAATGAGGCGTGTGGTAAAGATCAACTACTTGCCCTAAGAATTCTTTTAAGGCGGGCTGAAGGGGATTTCCCTGTGTAGAGGTCCTATAAAGAACAGATGCCAATGTGTTGTATGAAGCAGCATGTTTTCCGTCACTGTACCTCTCATCGAGCATATTTACCAAGCTTTGAATTTTTCCATCACCATTAAATCGGTATCTGGCAAGACTTTCAAGCGCCTTTTCAAGATTATTTTTCGTAACTCCCAGAGAACGGCCGCCAGTTTCTTTATTTGACTGCATTTTGGTAACAATTCTTCGGAAAATACCTGGGTGTTCCTGCTCATAAAGAATTTTGTCGACCTCGGGATTAATCCTGCCATACATTGAATTTTGATACTCCGAGGTTTGGACGTGAGTTACATTAGGCTGGGATTGCGCCGCTTCTTCTGCAAGGCTTTTTTGTGGCAAATAATGATTGTTTTTTTCAAAAATGGACATTCCACTTATGTCATTTGGAGATGAAACAAAAATTACTTGTTTTCTTGGATATTGCTGAGACATTAGACTCTCCATTATGTCAGTTACGCTTTTCTCCAGCCCTTTGAGAGGGATGTAAACCTGAACTTCGGGCTCAGTTCCCCCCTGAGCGCTTTGGACGAATTGCTGATAATTTTCTGGAGAAAAAATATTATCGTTAGCTATATTCTCAAAGCCTAAGAGTTTTTTAATTCCATAAAATGCCTTTACTGCATACTCGCCTGTATTGCGAACTGGTTTTAAGATGCCCCCTGGTACTGGTTGCTCGAATCCAACGCCAGCTTGATTAGCTATCTGCTCAAGCATATGTGCTGGGAATCCTGAGAAGCTTATAAATTTAGCTTATAGGGTATAAATACTATTTGGCCTATCCAACATAACTCAGCGCTTTCTTGTCCCTCTGGTCTTCAGCCATCTTGCTGTCCTGCATTATCTTCTTTAGTTTAGTTTCAAATTTCTCGGCCATTTCTAGCAGTGGCTTAAAATCGATTTTAAGATTAAGATATCCATCAAGCGCCTCTACGATTTTAGCGGCTGCCTTGCTGTCAGGTAGGTTTGTGTGAGTTTCTGCGAAAATGCAGGTAACTGGCAGGGTGTCGGCTTGCATTAAAATTGCGCTGGTAACGCCCATGATTATGCCTTCGCTAAGCTTTTCTATCTTTGAATCCTTGAACTTCTTTTCGTTTTCCTTGTTGGTTGTGAAATAAAGCGAGCGCGATTCCTCATTCTCTCCTTGTGTGCCAACACCCTCAAGGCTTATTATCTCTATTGCGTTAAGCCGCTTTGAAAGCTCAAGGATAGCATCTGCGACCTTCCATTCAGTGCCGGGCTGACCGAAAATTGAGTGGACTATAACGAGATTGTAGTCTTTGTTGTGGTAAATGGCAAGTGGCTCAACAATCTGGCCTTCATGAATAGCGAGAACAGCAGGCATCTTGTCAATTATTACCCGTCCGATATGCTGTGTATCAAGGTGCTCAATTAGGAATTCGGTTGCAATGGTTCCTACCATGCCAAAGCCTGGGAAGCCACTAACGATGGTAACGTTCTGAGGTTCGCTCTTAAGTTTGATGTCCATGCGCTAAAAAGTGAAAACGAGGTTTAAAAAGTTTGTTAACTTGGGGATTAGTCTTGAAAAAGGTACAACCAATTATTTTCCGCTCCAGGCCGCGGAGGCCATGTCTCGTATCATTTCGCTTTAGAGTCGTTTCACGACAAGAAAGCGCAGGAAGCGAATAAGCCCGCGCGGCGATTGAGCGCTTATTTTGAGGAAATTTACATTACGCGAACCTGAGGCATTTCAATCAATTGGATTTAACTTTTTGATTTGCATTAACTAGCGCTTCAAGAAGCCTTGCCTTAAGTTGGATATCATCGGGAGTATCGGGGTAAGAATTCATTTTCTCATTTACGCCATCTTCAATGTCAATCTGCATTTGCTGTGTGTCTGTATTTGTCAAAACTATCCACCATGGGAATTTCACTTTTATCCTTCCGTTTTTCTTTGCTTGTATCGAAGTCTCAATAGAATAAGCCAAAGGGATTAATGCGAAAAGCTTTGATTTGTATGTATATTTGGTTATGACTTTGTCATCACTTGCTTGCGCGTCCTTCAATTTTGAGTCAGCAAGCTTTTTATTAATTATCCACTCTGCCAGATCTTGTTTTGTTGAAACTTCCGTTTTCTTAAAGTCTGTTCCAGAACTTATTTCTAAAGGCTCTTGAGGCGCAGGAAATGTCTTGTTTTTTGTTTCTATTGCTAGCCTTTGGCTTTCTTCAACAGATGTTGGCTGAGTTGTTTGAGTGGGCACAAATATGTCTTCAGCTGCAAATACTGATGCAATCAGCAACACCGCTAAACACCAAATAAGCAATTTCACAAGTAAATCAATAGAATGCGAACTAATAAACTTTACTTTTTATGCAAGTTCTTCAGCCAAAGGTGAGCTTCATCCTTAAGGGCAAGACCGCCACCTATGCCGACTGCTAGAGCGCCTGCTAATGCAACACCGCCTACGATAATGAGAACTATGTTGGATGCGAGCTGAATCTCTACCTGCATTTGTTCAAGCGCAATAAGGCCTACTACTATTACCAAGGCAATCCTGACTCCCTCTCCGAGCAAGCGGAGGCTTTTTGATTTTGCAAGCAAGAAATGCCTGTGCACGAACTCAGCGAAAATGAGTCCTAAGGCAAAAATCAGTATTCCAGCTAGGAAACTTGGCAGCCAAAAGGCGAATTGCTCAATCATGAATGCAAGGCTTGGACTTGGAATAAGTGTGACCGCTGCAGAAATGAACAATGAAACAACATACCACTTTAACAGAATACCGAGCAAGTCGTAGAACTTTATGAAGCCAAGCGCATCATGAAGATGAACTCTTTCAATGTGCTGGTCAACTTTTGAATGTTCAATGAGCTTTGAGAGTAGCCAGCCAAGAGCGGTTCCAACGAGGTAACCAACTATGACTACGAGCGCTGCTGCGACTATTCCAAGGAAGTTTTCAAGGATTACCTGCCACATCGAAAAAAGAGGATATGTCAACGCGTTAATGAATTCTTCAGGCGTTACCATTGAGAATAACCAATTTCAATCATCATAAAAAGATTTCTTACCATTGAAAAAGGGTGAACATCATTTTATTATGCAGATGTTGGGCCATAACCTGAGTTTTTTAATGCGTCAAGTAGTCTTCCTGTGTTTTGGGCCTCAAGTTCGGAGGCAAATATATCTAGCCCCATGTTTCTAAATGCCAAAATCAGGTTATCATGCGTAAGCCCCTTGTCAAGAACTGAAAATTCTGGGTAAACCTGGCGATTAAATTTTTCCACCATCTCATGTCGTGAAGAGGCGACATGTCCAATTGTGCTCTTGATGCATGCTTGCATATCCGTTTTTATCTGTTTTCGTACATCTGAATTTATGAGCGCGTTCAAAGAATCAGCATATCTTGCTGCGATTCGTCCGCCTTCTAATTCAAGAATAGATGCACTGTAATCAAATAGGGAGAGTTCAGGGCTTCCTCTTAATTCTTGTATGCCTTCGTCATAGGATGAGATTAACTCGTCTATTGATATGTCAGCCATAGTTGTAACATAGGATGCGACACAAAAAGATGATGCTGCCATAGTGGCAATAGATGGCATAATTCCTTGCTCGACTTCATAGGTTCCCCACAAGGCTTGCACGCAAATGCTATCAAGTATAAGGTAATCGTCGTCATTTCTCACGATTTCTGCAAACGGTCTGAAAAAAATCAGGTCTTTGCCATAAGAATCAAAGTGTTTGATTGTTTCTTCTCCGAGGGACAGCCAGTTCATCAAACGGGGAATGGAATATTCTCGAAATTCTTCTAAGGCTGCATCGCTGAAAGTCAGGTCATAATCTCTAAACCTATCATTTCCTCGTTCCTTCGCAGAGGTTCTGAGCTGTTCAGCCAATAATACGTGGCCTACTCTTAAACGGTTAGCGTAGAGAAATGCTACCTTTTGGCTTGCTCCATAAAA
Organism: Nanobdellota archaeon; assembly: GCA_038046545.1. Classification (GTDB taxonomy): domain Archaea; phylum Nanobdellota; class Nanobdellia; order Woesearchaeales; family JBBSVZ01; genus JBBSVZ01. The sequence continues at coordinate 48,107 of JBBSVZ010000005.1, forward strand.
CTCGTCTATAACTTGATATGTTGGTAATCTTTGAATCTTTATGCCCTGATCATCAAAGAACAAACGCGCTTCTTCCATCGATTCTTTAATAAGCTCTTCAATTGATGGTGCTGTTGGTTTGGGCGTCATAATCTTCAATTAGTTAAATAGGATATAACTCATTCAGCCAAAATCTTCTTCAAAACGTCTTGCTTGCCCTTCCAGTCAAGTGCTTCTGCCAGGACTTCACTGATTCGTTCAACAGGGATTATCTGTATCTTGCTGAGCATGACCGGGTCTAAGATTATGTCGTTAAGGTTTGTTTTCGGTACAATGACTTTCTTTATGCCTGCCTCAATGGCTGCTTCTATCTTCGATGATATCCCGCCGATTGGCAGTACTTCCCCTCTAACGGATAGTGAGCCAGTCATGGCGTATTCCTGCTTTATTGGCACTTTCTTAAGTGCAGAAATAATCGCTGTTGCAACGGCAATGCTCGCTGAGTCGCCTTCAACACCCTCATGAGTTTGCAGGAATTGCACGTAAATGTCATACTTCTTCTTGATGTCATCTCCAAAATAACTCTTGATAATCGCTGATACGTTTTTAACTGCCTCTTTGGCGATTTCACCGAGCTTTCCGGTAGCTATTATCTCCTTGTACTCCCCTCCTGGTGTAACTTCTGCTTCTATAGGCAAAATAATTCCGGAGTAGGATGAGCCTCCGCCGATAACTGCGAGACCATTGACTCTTCCTATCTTTCTACCTTCTGTGATTATTATTTCGTACTGCTTCTTCTGCTCAATGTACCTGTCAGCTATTTGCTGCTCTAGTGTTTTGGCGATGTGAAGAGCCGCAGCAACATGCTTCTTTTCAGCAATGGCTGCATCTTGTTCCTTAGCGATATCTCCTGCCGCCCTGACAAGGCCTCCCAGTTCTCTTAGCCTTAATGTCAAGTGGCCTTTTCTATTAGCCATCTTTCGTGCGATGAATATGATCTCATCAACGGCTTCTTTTGAGAATGCCGGTATTTTTTTGTCCTTGGCAATCTCCTGCGCGACGAAAATGGATATCCTGTCCCTGTTTTCTGGAGTGTCAAGCATAGTCTCCTTCATGTAAACTTCGTAACCATAACCTCTGATTCTTGACCTTAAAGCTGGGTGGAGATGCTTAATCGTTTCAACGTTACCTGCCGCAACCAGAACAAAGTTGCATGGAACTGGCTCAGTCCTGACCATCGCTCCAGCGCTCCTTTCACTCTGTCCCGTAATGGCAAATTTGCCTTCCTGTAATGATGTTAGCAATTCTTGCTGAGTGTGCGGTTGTAAGGTTGCTATTTCATCAACAAAAAGAACGCCATTATTTGCTTTGTGGATCATTCCCGCAACTACCCTTTCATGCGCTGGCGTGCCAAGGCCGCCTGATTGGAAGGGGTCGTGAAGGACATCTCCAAGCAAAGCTCCAGCGTGGGATCCTGTTGCATCAAAGAACGGAGCCTGTTTCTTGCCGAAATTATCAACAATCACTTTCGGTGTTCTTGCTCTCACATCAGCTTTCCTATTAAGATTAAGGAAGAGCCCAAGGCCTGCGAGCATTATTGCTCCTCCGAGGAAGAAGCCAACAAACATAAGACCGCCAAGAAGCGGCAGTGTAGTTAGGCTTTCTTTTGGAAATTGAGGAAATGTCTCGGGGTTGGAATAGTGGTTGAAAGCCCACATGGGAAGAAAGACAGCTGCCAAAATAGCAACGACAATGAAGAAAATGTTCTGGAATCTGAAGACTTTGCCTGATTCAAGCCGAGTGCGCATTATCAGGTCGCGCCCCTTTCCAGCAGGCACGGTTCTAATTAGTGGTGCGTTCTCATCATTTGGATTAGGGAAAGAAACTATGTCAACAAGCTTTTCCTTAGGAAGAAGCTCTGCAAGTGCAAGCCCAAGCATTGATTTGCCTGTTCCTGGCTCGCCAATCAAAAGGACATGCCTTCTTTGCTGGGCAGCTTTTTTTATTATATTAACGGCGCTGTCCTGGCCAATAACTTGGTCAACTATGCCTTTGGAAACAGAAATATCTGCAGTTGTCTTGAACTTAAGCCTCTCAACCATTTGCCTCAGGATTGAAGGGGTATTTAAATGCTTTATGTTGTACAGAAAGTTCCAACAATCGCCTCGGCACCAAGAGGCACTTTGACTCGAATTACGACTTGGATTTCCTGACCCGGCTGCAGAAGCCCTGCGTTTTCTTTTATTGATTTGAGTAGGATACCGTTCTTTGTCACATTAATGACACCTTGACAGAATTTTGCATTTTCACCTGTATTCATGACAGAAATTCTGTATTCCTTGACGCCCTCGGCAAGGTTAGCATGCAAAAGACCAGTAACTTGGACGTCATTAAAAGTCAAAGGAGCCCTAAAGACAGCAATACTTGAAAGAATCAATATCCCCAAAACTGCTAAACCAAGAACACCTAAAGAATCTCTCATCTTTCTTTCATTAGTTCTAAGCATATTTATATATTTCGGAAGGAAGCATCAGATATGCGATTAATTATTTTGATTGTGGTTCTTTCAGCAATGTGTGGGGTAAGCGTTTCAGCAGCGCAGGAGAGACCACTTATTCTTGTTCACGGTTTCCTTACTTTAGCATTAGGCCCAAATGCTTGCATTGCTCTTGCGAACGAAACTAAATTAGGGTCAATGTTTGAGCTGCAGTCAAGCTTTGTCCAAGATGGTCTTTACTCCCAAGGCTGGATTCTCAATGAAGACACAATTAGCTGCCCTCCTGTTGACAGCAAGCCAACTGTTGTCCGATTCACATTCTATTCTGGATGCTATGAAGAAAAGAATGCATTTGAAACATACACAAACAGATTTGAGAAAACAATCAAGCACTTAAAAGAATGCACTGGTGCAAATAAGGTGGATATTGTTGCGCATAGTTTTGGGGGTTTGGTAGTAAGAAACTATATCAGAACAAGAAACAGCAGTGATATCGAAAAAATCGTATTCCTCACAACTCCTCAGGCAGGTATAGGGGTTTTTCCAATCGCATTGGTAATGCCGTCTTGTTTATTGAACTGGATTCCTTTCTGCCCTTCAGAGGTTTTAGAAGCTAGAAGAACTTCTGATTTCATGAAAAAACTTAATAATCAGGAAAAACTCAAACAAACAATTTATACGATAAAAAGCTCCTTTGAATTCTTCTTTCCAAAAAGCAGTCCTGATGCTATAAACTCAAAAGAATCTGCATCTGTTAGCTGCTACCATGACGATATTTTCAGGCCGCATTCATGCCCTGAAGGATATGAGAAAATTAAGGAGTATTTAGAGGATTAATTACATCTCTTCTAATGTTGGAATTCCAAGGAGGCTGAGCCCTCTTGAAAGAACTTTTTTAGTGCTGTTCACCAAGGCGAGCCTTGCCATCTTTTCAGATTCTTCCGCCTTTAGGACTGGGCATTTGTTGTAAAATTCGTTGAACGCCTGAGAGGTGTCAATTAAGTACTTGCAAAGCCGCATCGGCCTGTAAGAATAGCAGGCATCATTTACTGCCTCTGGAAACTCCCCGAGGAGCTTTATCAGTTTTATTTCGGATTCATCCTTGAAAACAGACAAATCGGGGTTGTGGGGAACTTTTCCATCGTGTTTTCTAAGAATTGAGTTAATCCTTGCGATAACGTATTGAATGTATGGTCCTGTCTCGCCTTCGAATTCAAGAGATTTTTCTATATCAAAAACTATTGTCTTGTTATTATCTTGGTTTAGCATCGAGAATTTCAAAGCTGCAAGCGCGATTCCGCGAGCAGTAACCCTTTCTTTTTCATCTCCCCAGTCAGAGCGGCGTTTTTTGACTTCCTCCAGCGCTTTAGCGAGAACTTCCTCGTAAACCATCCTGAAAGTGATTACATTCCCAGACCTTGAAGACATCTTGCCTTCGGGGAGCATGACGAGTTCGTAAGACAGATGGTAGCAATCCTTCGCATACTTGAATCCCATCAATTCCAAAGTTTTGAACAATTGCTTAAAGTAAAACTTTTGTTCTGAGCCAACAATGTAAATGCTTCTTTCAATACCGAATTGCTCGAACTTCTGCTTTGCAAGAGCGATGTCTTTAGTTGAGTAAAGCGAAGTTCCGTCTGTCTTAAGGATAACAAAGACGTCGAGCTTGTAAGGCTCAAGGTCAACAATAATCGCTCCTTCACTCTCTTTTGCAACTCCTTTTTTCAACAGTTCTTGCACCAAAATCTTTCCCGGCTTCTCAACTTCACTTTCATAAAAGAAAACATCAAAATCAACTTCCATTTCCTGATATGTTTCGTTGAGCTCATCAAGGCACCATTGCCTTGTTTCGTTCCAGAGTTTTGTCATTTCGTGTTCGCCATGTTCAAGTTTTTTCAGAACTGCAGAAATTTCAGTTTTGTAATCGGGGCTTTGCTCTGCTTTGGAATTTGCTTCTGCGTAAATCAGGCCGAGCCATTCGCCCCTGTGTTTTTCCGGTGGCTGTTCATCTGCATGGAATTTTTTTAATGCCCAGAGGCACTTTGCCACATGAGTGCCAACATCTCCGGGATAATTCGCTGCTACGACTTCGTGACCTGAGAACTTCCATAATCTGACTAATGCGTCTCCGAGACAAAGGTTCCTGAAATGACCAATGTGAAATGGCTTGTGGGTGTTTGCCTGGCAGAATTCAATCATCACTTTTTCTTTCTTCTTTAATTTTGGCTTGCCGAAATCTTCTTGTTTTAACGCCTCAAATACTTCTTTGCAATATTCTGCATCATCAATAAAAAAATTAATGTAAGCGCCGACAACCTCCATTTTCTTAATGGGATTTTTTAAAGCAAGGCTCTCAGCAAGTTCTTTTGCGATAATTTGAGGGCTTTTCTTCAGTGCTTTTGATAAGTTGAAGCAAGGGAAAGAAATGTCTCCGTGAGAAACATCTTTTGGCGATTCCAATAATGCCTTGACTTCTGAATTTGATAACTTTGTGTGAAATGCAATTCTTTCTGCGACAATTTCCCTGAATTTATCCATAAGAACAAAGTTACTTTGGCAGTCTTAAATGTTTTTGGGTTTTTATGATATTAAAGCAGCCAATTCATAGTAAACAATTGCTCTTTCCGGCTGGCCTGCCAAACTTGCTGCTTTTGCTGCGTTCTTGAAATCCCCGCCCATCTCGAACAATTCCGTGCCCTTTCCAAATTGTCCTGCATCAATCGCACGGTGGCCGCCTGCAACATAGTTACCCAACCTCTCATTCAAATCAATTTCCATATTGATGAGGCCGGCTTTTTCTGCTTCCTTTAATGCTGGATTGAACTGCCCTGCCTGGAAGTACATCTCGGCTGATTCTGCGTGCCTGCCAAGTTTTGAAGCAATTTCCCCTGCCTGGTGATAATGGGATCTTGACAAGGCATTTGCCAGTTGTTTCTCAAGAATGCTATTTGCAACATTCGAATCGCCAATTTTGACAGCTATTCCGAGCGCTTTGTCAAACTCAAATATTTTTGTATAAATATCTATGGCTTTTATAGGTTGACCAGATTCGTAAGCTATTCCAGCAGCTTCTAAGTTATTCCCGTTTTCTATTTTTTTTCCAATGGCACTGTTATAGAGTTTTTTAGCGCGCGAATCAAGTCCCGCTTTTACAGCGGCTCTTGCTGCGTAAACTTCTTGACCAGTACCTTCTAAAACATCAACTATTGAAGGCGATGAGTAATGTCCAAGGACAAATTCAATTGTTTCAGGAAGCTCTGCAGTCTGTGATTTTGTTTTTATTGCTTCCACCCAGATAATATCAACAAGATCGTTCAATTGGTGCTCTCCAGCTGCTTGAGCCGCCTCTAAAGTGTATCCGTGCATCCTGTATAACTGTATTTGTTCGTCTAACAAGCCGTTTTCTTTTAAAATCCGGCCTGCATAAAGTATATCGCCCTGTGATTTCGTTATCTGAACGCCAAGGAGTATGTTGTCGGAAGCAATCGCGAGCTCAAAAGCATCGGTTGGCCGGTTCTCATCCCTAAATGTTTTTATAGCTGCAGAAACATATTTTTCAGGTAAGTTCGTATTGCCTATCAGCGATTTAACTGCCATTGCCCTGCCAAGATCAGTTTGAACCTGTCCGAGCAAATGTTCTAACTTCGCTGATTTTTTGATTGCCATGATCTTGGCGTTAAGAATCTGATTAAAAACCTTTTGGTTATGACTACTTTGGAATGATTATTGACCACTTTTAATTATTTATAGGATAATTTCTTAAATCCAATCGCCTGATTAATGACAATGTTTGGATTTTCGAAGATAAAATCATTAGGATTCGCAACAAGTTTTGGAGGGATACGAATAAATGCAGAAATAATGTTTTCTGATAGCTTTGACAAAAAATTTTATGCTTTATACGCTGATTTGGCAAACAAAAGTAACATCCAGCGCAAGGGCGAGACGGAAGTAAGGTCAGATCTTCTTAGAATCTTATCATCAATACTCGATTTGTCACTAAAGCAAGACTTTTATGATATAATGAGAACTCTTCTTAAGCCAATAGATTTTAAGTATCTAATAATGCGTTTGCATAACTCGAAAGTATTGTTTATTATCGATGAATTTGAGTCAATGGCAACAGCAAGCATAAACATGGATCGGCACAAGCCTATAATAAAATTAAATGGGCTATTGCCCTTAATCGTTTATGTGGATTTTAAAAAAACGGGCAGGTTAAACGCAATGCTCATTATGAAAAGTTTGGCTCACGAATACACACACTACATTGACTTCGAAAACCCCAAGCTGAGAGAAAAAGAATTTGCGGAAAGGAGAAATCCTGCAACTAAAATTGATTGGTTCATTAGCCGAATGCGTAATGAAGGAATTGCCACTGCGATTAGATACAAGACAAGCAATAAAATAACAATTTACCCAAAAGAAATAGAAGAAGTTTTCTTTAAATTGCTTAGTTTAGCATCATTACCAATCAAAAAAACTCAAGTAATCCGAAAATCAGACGTGGCTTGGTACCTCACCGGCCACTTTTATACGGTATTTTATTTAATTCTCATCTCCGGAAAATTCAATCAAATAAGGCTTTTGGCTGACGGCAGTAAGGGAACAATTACTAACCTCCCTGAATTCATGAAAAAAGACAAGTTCTTCGTCGAAAATATTCCTCCAGAAATTTACAACAATCTTCAAACAATGCTGAACATGAGCCATGAATCTTATATTAAAAGAATGGCTCATGCGCTCTCAGAACTTGGACTTACACATCCAGAACAAAATCCCTTGCTTCAATACGACAAAATAATCGAGAAAGCTAAAAAGGGAGGCGTAAGAAATCGGAAGATTTAGGCAGTGTGCTCTTTTTAACTTGCCATTTTTTATATCCGCAACAAATAAAAGCATTAAAATATTCCTTCCGAAATGGAGATAAGATTCTATCATCCTATTGGGAAATATGGCTGCTTTTCTAATTTCTCGGAGCATCCGCTGTCAATTGACAATAAAATCTGGCCGACTGCTGAGCATTACTTCCAGGCACAAAAATTCAGTTTAACCTCACCCGAACATGCAGAAAAAATACGACTAGTTGTATCGCCAACAGATGCTCTCCGCCTTGGGCGTGAACGGACATACCCGATAAGGCATGACTGGGAAGAGATCAAAGATGATGTTATGCGACTGGCTGTTGCTGTGAAATTCAGCAGCCATTCAGATCTTGAGCAGAAACTTTTGTCCACAGGCGATGCGCATATAATCGAGGCAGCACCTCATGATTTTTATTGGGGCGAGGGCAACGGTAGCGGCAAGAATATGCTTGGGAAAATACTTATGGAAGTAAGAAGTGCATTAAGAACTGAGAATATTCCAAATTATAAAGATACTCTCGGGAAATTAACTGGTAACTCCGGCCTCTGATGGGCTTTGTCGTCTTGATGAATCAGCCTTTCGATGCCTTGCTTCTCAATTGGATCAATAATTTCCTGAATTGGTGTTCTGCCCACATATCCAAATACCATCTCTTCAGGGGCTGATACTACATCTGTTTTATATTGACCCGTAACTTGACTGTCATCCATTAATGGAGTCAATCTAATTCTTATTGGCATGTAAGCATAAAGAACTTGCTTTTCTCCATAAACTACGCCATGTATGTGGAGTAAATGTCTGTTTTCATCCTCATCCGTTGTCATGTATACTGGTATGGTGTTTAATATATAAAAACTTTGGGGAACTAATTACTTTGTAGTGGTTAATTTAATTACCTGTTGGCTGAAAGAAAGTTGAAGAAAAAGAACTTTTTCATAAACTGAATTGGAAAAACAAAATGAAAATTAGCTAAACTTTTTGTGGTGTCTGGACTGTGGATGGTGCTTTATACATAAAGATAAAGAACAATCCTGCCAATATGATAGTGGCGCCTGAAACAACTAAAGGCATTTCTGGTGTGAGAAGGGCAGCGATAATTCCTGAAAGCACAGGTGGGATAGATTGTGCCAGCGCCTGCACGCTGGTGTTGAGTCCCAGCACTTGCCCTTGAACTTCTTTTCCGGAGCTTCTGCTGATTAAGCCAGGAATGTTCGCTTGGGTGACTCCATTGCTAATTGCTAACATTGGCGCGAAAAACAGCAATTCCCACCAATGTGTTATGAAAATGTAAAAACTGATCACTACTCCCATTGCAAGAATGCTAATCTTCAAAACCTGGTCTTCGCGGAAGTGATTGTTGAGTTTTCTTGTGATTAACACTTGCGCAATTACTATCCATATCCCAACATATGCGAAATAAAGCCCAATCTGGCCAGGCGTTGCACCAAATCTATCTATCAAGAACACGCTGAAAAAAGTGATGTAGAAAGCGAAACCTGCCTGAAACAAAAATGCTGCAGCGAAAATGATCCTTAAGTCAACATGCGAAAATGCGCGCATTATATTCTTGATTGACTTGTTCATCTCAACAGCCGCATCTTTTGCAGGAGTGTGAGTTTCTGGCAATAGAATTATGAGCAGAATCATATTGAGGAGACTTAAGCCTGCAGCAAACCAAAAAGGCGTTGCTGCGGTGAACCAACTGACTATTTTCGGGTCTGCCAAGACGCCTCCAAGAAACGGCCCTATGATGAAGCCAAGGCCAAACGCAGCTCCAATCAAGCCGAATGTTCTTGATCTCTTTTCCGGCGGAGTGATATCAGCAATTACTGCCTGGGCGACTGAAATATTCCCGCCTGTGATTCCGTCTAAAGCACGACTTAGAAACAACAATGGTATGTTTCGAGTCATAACAGCTATTGCGAAAATAACATAGCCAACGCAAGTTCCTGCAAGGCTGATGACGAGTATTTTCCTTCTTCCAAACCTGTCCGAGAGCTGTCCCAGAATCGGCGCAGCAAGAAAGACCATCAACGGGAAAGTCGCAATGAGCAGCCCAAGAATTATGTATCCTGTCTTAATGCTCATTCCGGCTGGCAGAATATAGGATGGTGATGCAGGGTCAGCGAGAAGAACTGGGATTACAGGGATCAGGATTCCAATTCCGAGCATATCAAGAAAAACAGTAAACAGAATTACGAATAAAGGATTACGATTTTTCATGCATGGAGAGTTAACGGATAATATTTAAGAGTATGGTTGAAACAAATTATCGGCTATTAATACTTTAAAAAATTAAATCTGCTCTATCGGGTTATTTTCGGCCAT
>JBBSVZ010000006.1:0-3549 GCA_038046545.1 Nanobdellota archaeon
GCTACTGGGGAGAGGATTCTCCTAAAGTTCATGTTGTTGGGACTCTTGTTCAACTCCAAACTAATCAAGGCTGGCAGCAAGGAATGCTTGATGATGGAACTGGAGTGGTTGAGTTCAGGGTCTTCAATGATAGAAAGATAGCTGAAGTTGGTGAACAGGTGAGGATAATTGGGAAGCCGAAAGTGTTCGGAATAACTAGATACATCAATGTTGACATAATTAAAAAAATTGACAATCCGAGCTGGCTTAAAGTGTGGCAGCTCGAAGTCGGGCTTGAGAAGCCCAATAATGAAGAAAAGGTAATTGACCTGATTAAAAAGCTTGATACAGGTCAGGGCGCAAATATTGAAGATTTAATTTCTAATAGTGGTATTCCGAATATCGTGGAGCTAGTTGATAATTTGAAGAATAAAGGGGATGTTTTCGAAACAAGGCCTGGGAAGATTAAGGTGTTGGAGTAGAATGAGAAGGTAAAAATGAATCCAAAAGATATTATGATTTTCGGGGCTATTGCAATAATTATTTTCATTGCTTTAATTATTGCAATAGCAATAAGTCCATTTACATTAAAATTATTTTTATCCCCTCTTAACAGAACACCATAATGGAACTATACTGTAATAATGTTTTTAAATTAGTATCGAGATTGACAACATATATGCTTAAGAACCAGATTATACTTATTTTTATCAGTCTGATAATATTTTTGTTTTTTGGGTTTTTACCAGGTTCTGAGATTTTGCCAAATTGGTTTTTATTCTTTTTAGGCATTGTTATTATAGCAATGATTTGGGGGATTTATTTACTATTTGGTTTTCATCTTACTCCTGAGCAAAGGAAAAAAAGAAATGAAGAAATAAAAATGGAAGAAAACCTTCGAAATGAAGCTAGAAAAAAAGAATTAGAGCTTCGAAATGAAGCTTATCATAGAAGAAAAGGAGAAATTCAAGCAGAAGAAGAGGCAGGCTTATATGATGAGGATGATGACGAAGAAGAACATTATCAAAAAAAGAAACCAAGTCCGAGAGATAGTTTTAGAGCTCTAGGCGGAAATCCTAATAGGTTTTTTAAGAAATAAATACCTGTAATTACAAAACCCTTAGTGCACACATTTTTAAACAACCTTTAATTTCTTTTCTGCATGGATTACGAATCTCTTTTGGAAAGAGGAAAGAAGCTTCTGCCGGAAGTTGTGGACACTGGTAATAGGTTTGAGATGCCTAAAGTTCTTGGCCATATCCAGGGGAACAGGACCATCATCAGCAACTTCAATCAGATAGCTGGTAATTTAAGAAGAGAACCTGCGCATTTGCTGAAGTATCTTTTGAAGGAGCTTGCCATTCCCGCTGAGCTAAAGAAGTCTGGCCTAATCGTCGGTGCTAAACTTCCAGCGTCGAGGTTCAATGAAAAAATCGTGCAGTATGCTCATGACTTTGTTATTTGCCCTGAATGTAAGAAACCTGACACTTCATTGATTAGGGAGGATAAGTTTACGTTTATTAAATGCCAGGTATGTGGAGCAAAACAGCCCGTTAAGGTACGTGTATGAGTTTAGTTCTTAAGGCTCACAAAACTGATGATGGAAGGTATTTCGTGGTGATAATTGACAAGGAGCTTATTGGCAAAAAATTTGATGATGGAGAACTTCAACTTGACCTTACTTCGCAATATTATAATGGCGATGAATCTGATGAAGAGAGAGTTTTAAAAGTTCTTTCGAAAGCATACAGCGCTACCTTCGTCGGCAAGAAGTCTGTTGAACTCGGAATTTCTAAAGGATATATTGAGAAAGAGAGGGTCATTCAGATTAGCGGAATTCCAACATCTCAATCACTTTCAACTGGCTAACCAAACCATTTTCCAAGACCTTCTTGTTTTTCAGAGTCTTTTCCAAAGACCTCCAAATATCTAGTCTTTGTTATTTCAAGTGTTTGTTGCACATAACTGTCTACGAAGTAAGACCTTGCCAGGCTTAATGCGGGCTCTAGATACTTTATTATTGACATTTCAGAAACTGTGAACACGAGCTTGCCTCCACATGCACATTTTCCTCTTAGAGGAGGCCGCCTGTAGCTTTCGTTGCAGGATATACACCTGAAGTTCTGTGAGGAAAATCTTCTGAGGTTTCCTTTGATGTCTTTTAGAAAATGTTTTTCTATGACCATCTGAGCAACTAAAGATGCATCAACTGCTCTTATTTTTTCAGCGAGTTTCATCTGTCCCTCAAGTTTTTCTTTCATTGTTTCAAGCGTTTTATATGCTGAAAGATTGACTCCAGAATTTATACTTGACACGGGATGAGTGAACCCAAGCCCTTCGTACTGGAGATATGTGTTAAGTCTGCTGCCTAGCATCTCAACGTTTACTTCCCAAGGCTGTTTGTACTGGAGTGCTGCCTCGTAAAGCAGCAGCGGGTATCGCCATGCAACATCTACTCTGTGCGCCATATCATCAACTTCTGAAGGCAGAATCGTGGCAGAGAGTACGAGAGGCGCATCCATCGTCCTTGAACCCCTTGCATCAGGAAGGAATTGTCTTGAGAAATTAAGGAGTGCTTCCATCAGCATAAGCACGCAGGCCTCGTCACCATCTGCATCTCTTCTCATTGCAGCATGGTAGAGGGGGTGGGCGAAAAGTGCGTGTGTTTTTGAGAATCCTATTATTCTTCCAACAATTCCAGCTGAAATATGTGGTGCAAGCCCGATTACTAGCTTTCCTATGAGGTCATCCTGATTTTTGACGTTATAGTAAGGTTCTTGTCCATATAAATTGACAAGCAGGTCATCAACGAATTGGCAGACTCTCGTAAGGACATTTCCTGCGCTTTCTTCGGTCAACTCATCTCCATTTGGCAGTATTACGTCCTGTGGGAATATTTCAAGAGTCTGATTTTCTTTTTCAAGCGGCTTGCTGTAAATATCTTTTGCATATCCAAGTAATTTAAGCTTCTCGATGCTTGCGCCAATCTCTGATGGCGTGAAATGTGTTATTGGAAGTTCGCTCATATCATATCGTATTGTACCGTCTTTGTTGACATATAAATCGTATTTAGATCTAAGAATTCCCTTAGCCAGATTTTCTATTACATGGTTTTTGTTTAAAGTTCCTCTAACACCTTTTATTAAATCAGGGTAAGCGCCAATGTTTGTTTTTGAAACCGCCGCATCAAAATATTGCTTTATCTGGATTTCTTTTTGTGAAAATGGGAATGTTTGACCATGCTTACATGTTTGGTGTTCCGTTCGCCCGCAAAACCTGCAATTATAGGTTTGAGCGCATTTTGATTTACAAATAATACATTCTCGGTAAATGTTTTCCTGTTTGCAAGATTTACAATAATACAATGGAAAGTTTGCAGTTACTTTTCCTGCCTCCAATGCAGACTGAAATGAACGCAGCCTTCCACCTTCTTCTCCGACAGGAAATAGTGTTTGTGGACTGCCTTTGAGCTTTCTCATTTTAGATTTTTCAGGCCTGCCCATTCTTGCACCAATGAACGTTCCTGCCTTATCACGCAGAGTTATAGGCGAAATGCCATTTATCATTAAG
>JBBSVZ010000007.1:0-1616 GCA_038046545.1 Nanobdellota archaeon
GAGATTGCCACGCCTTCGGCTCGCAATGACAGAAGAAAAGGAATGACAAGGAAGACAATCGGGATAAATAAGTCAGTAAACTTAGTCATTTTTTTCTCTATCCCTTCAGGAGATAAATATTTTGCAAGCAGGATTATGAATGCAAGCTTGGCAAATTCAGAAGGTTGAAAAGAAAAACCAAAAAAGGATACCCACCGCAAAGCTTCCCCTGATTTCACTCCAATGCCTGGGATAAACACCAATCCTACGAGGATGATGACGCCGATGAGAAGAGGCAGGCTGAACCGTTTTACGAGTGCCAATGGGATGAAGAATGCTATGGAGCCAAAGAGAAGTCCTGGAAGTAGTCCATGGGTTATCTGGTGGATGAGGAAATAAAAGGTAGTGCCGAATCTCTGCAAAGAGAAAGAGGCAGACACGCTGGCTAAAACAAGAATTCCTACGGCAACAAGAAGGATGCAAATGCCAAAAAGAATAGGATCTGGCCTATGCTTTTTCTCCATATCTTTTTGCCAGTTTTGTAAACTGCTCCCCTCTATCCTTATAGTCTTTGAACATATTAAAGCTGGAGGCGGCAGGAGAAAGCAGACATATCTTTCCTTTTGAAGTATGCATATAGCTTAACCGTATTGCTTCTTCCATGGTGTTTGCAAAGAAGCACTGCACATGCTTTTGTATTGATGAGAAAATCTTTTCCCCTGTTGTAGGCAACAGGATGAGCGTTTTGATGCTGCTCTCTTGTATCTTCTTTCCGAGTTTTTCGAACGTAAGTCCCCTGTCGAACCCTCCTGCAATAAGGGTATGGACTTTAGTTCCCAAAAAATCAAGCGCGCTCATGGTAGCTTCGGGTATAGTTGCAAGAGAATCATTGTAAAAAGTGATCCCCTTCCATTCCCCTACTTTTTCTAGGCGATGAGGAAGGGGCTTGAAGTTGCGTATGGATTGCTGAATTTTTTTATTGGAGATTCCAAAGAGTTTCCCTACCAAGACTGCGGGTTCTGAAGATGCTATCCAGGGATCTTTACCCTTTTTGGGGATGAAAGGAATCTTCTGTGCTTTTGATCTCTTTGCGATTTTGGCGACAAGAGAGTCTTTTGCGTTGTATATGAGAAAATCTGTTGCAGTCTGATATTCGGTAATGTTTGCTTTTGCGTTTGCGTAATCTTTGAATTTTCCGTCGTAGTAGTCGAGATGCTCTGGGTATAGGTTTAAAAAAACTGCAATATGCGGGCTTTTCTTAAGATTAGTAAGTTGGAAGCTTGAAAGTTCGTAGACAAAAATATCATTGGGCCCGGTTTTTTCTAAAAACTGAAGCACTGGCTCACCAATGTTTCCAATTAAATGAACCTTCAGTCCTTCACTCTTTAAAACTTGGTAGATAAGCGATGAAGTTGTGCTTTTTCCCTTTGTGCCGGTGACTCCAATGATTGTGCCCTGGCATGCTTCAAAAAAGATTTCAGTTTGAGAAGTAACTATGTGGTGTTTCCCTAAGAAGGGTGCAATCTTAAAGGGAGGGATCCCTGGAGCTTTGATGATAACATCATAATTTTTGAGTGCCTTGAGGTAATTCTTCCCAAGATGCAAAACAACATGCTTTTTGCGACCGCTGAAAACAT
>JBBSVZ010000008.1:0-3852 GCA_038046545.1 Nanobdellota archaeon
AAACATCAGCCATTTACCTTTCCACCGGCCTTAGGCCGTAGCCTTTGAGTATTTTCATCATGTCTTCCTGGTTTGTTTCTCCAGAAACTGATGCGAGAAGCGCGAGGTTTTTCTTCAGACCGATGTTGGTTCCTTCAGGTGTTTCAATTGGACAAAGCCTTCCTAAATGAGTTGCATGGAGTTCCCTGGCATCGAAGTTTTCCTGTGTTGCCGATAAGGGAGAGACAACTCTTTGCAAGTGTGACATGGTCTCAAGATAATTCAGCCTTTGTATGCGCTGGCTTATTCCCTTTCTTCCACCGACCCAGTTGCCTGTTGCCATTGAGCTGTAGATCCTTTGGGTCATGAGTTTTTCTCTGATGACGACTTTTAGCGACGGGAATTTGCCTCTTTTTACAATTCTCTGGAAGTTGTAGAGAAGGTCACCTGTCAAGACTTTTAGATTGACTCTGAATAAGTCAGCAAGCAAGTCACCGCTAAGCTTGAGGCGCTTGTTAATGTAATGGTCCTTGTCATCCTGGCGCATTTCATCCTTGTAAGCAAGTATGCAACGCCTTAGTAATTTGCAAAGATTGAGTGCCTTTATCATTCTTGATTTAGCGTCTATTCCGAGATGAGGCAAAAGGTATTTGTCAAGAATTTCCCGTGTGCGTTCAAGCCTGATTTCTTTTGATTGTGTTATGCCTGCTTTTTTTGCTACGAAATCCACAGCATCATCTTCGTTTTTTAGTTCCGCACCATCAAGCAGGTTGACAATCATTTCATCGAACTGCCTGTCTGAACCAACGAAGCGCATTATCTCTTCGTCCTTCAAAAGACCAAGTGCCTTGATAACAGCGATAATGGGTACACGCTTAACTCTTGTGAATGAAAGGTAAAAAATTCCATCCCTTAATCTTTCAAGGCTGTGAGGAATTTTATATGAACCATACTCTGAGAAAAGTTTTCCGACAAACTTGCTCGGGCCAGAATTTGACTTGTCAACCATCATTCTGTTTGCAGCAAGATCTTCTATTTTCACAATTACTTTTTCCGTCCCATTAATTATGAAATAACCGCCAGGATCGTCTGGGTCTTCACCGTGAGTAATCATTTCATCAGCTGAAAGCTTGTAAAGATGGCAATACTTGCTTCTAAGCATTACAGGGATGTTGCAAATCTGTGTTTCGAATGACTCGCGCTGGGCGCCATTAATTATTGCACTTACTCGGATGGTGATTGGCGCATAATAAGTTAGCTTTCGAAGGCGGGCTTCCGTTGGGAAAATTTTTCTCTTGCTGCCATCTGCCTCAGTTATTTCAGGGTAACCGAGAACAGGCTTGTCGAACCTTATCTTAAACTCGTCGACATTTTGCGGGATTACAGTCGGCTCAATGTCGCCATTTTCTGAAATGATATTCTGCAGCTCGTTATCAAGAAAATAATTGAAGCTTTCGATATCAGACTTGATGAAAGAAACTTCATCGAAGTGCTTTTGGATTAGGACTTGGTCGGGCTTTAAATTCTTAAGCATTGACTACCACCCTGTAAAAAACAAAGGTTCCTGCTGTCGGGCTTTGCCTTACGATTTTTATTATGTCGCCCAGCCTGACATTCAAGTGCTTTATGGCTGGGTCTTTTTTATTTATCATTGGCAAATTTTGCAGCTCTACATTGTACTGGGCGAGCAAAGCTTCCTTTTCCTTTTCGCTGGCTTTGGTGTGCTCAGGCACGAGTGCATGCTTTCCGACATCGAATCTTTTCTTTGCCATGGTGACTAAAAACGGGCCGGACGGGACTTTCAAAGCAGGCTTTGCAGCCTGGCTATTTTGAACCCGCGACCGCTTGCTTACTTCTGGCCTTCGTAGCGACAAAGGCCTGAATAAAAGGCAAGCGCGCTACTGCCCGGTCTATTAAGACCTCCAGGCTGCGCTACCGGCCCAACCAACGCCCTGGCCGGGACTTTCATGGCCTTCGTTTCCTTGGGCCGTTTTGAACCCGGGTCGGTACCGTGACAGGGTACCATGATAGGCCGCTACACTACCAGGGCTTTTGGTACGCATGAAACTTGTGAACAAAGGTGACAGAATAGTGAAGATTGGAGTATTGTACTTCATGGGATGGTCTGGCGCGTGAATGGTATATCGAGGCACAACGAGTAGTATATAAAGCTTTCTTATGTCATGCTGTTTATTATCTGATTGGCTGATTCATAGGGTTTGTTTAGAAAATTAACGAGTAGAAGGAAAGAAAAAGTGGTAGTTAGATGGGTATATTGGTATACTGATAATTAATCGAAATCATTCTTTTTTGAAAAAATATTTAATGGGTTGACTCTTTCCAAGAATAAATGAAACCAAGAAATTATACGCCAGAATCCAGGGAAATTTCAGATTACGTATTAAAATTTGGTTTGGATAATAGACAAGATTATCTTGTAGTAACCCTTGTTAAGCCCGGAGAGCAAACTGATTGTGCTTTTGTTACACAACTTGGCATGGAAACACCAGGCAGCGTTTATTTTACCCGAACGTCCATAAAAGCAGTTGATTTGACACTTGGCAGATTTTTTTCAAATGGCATTCCAGAAAACTTTGTAGAATGCTCTGACCATCCATCTTATATCTTGCCAGCTCATTTAAGGACAATTCTAGGCGAGACTTTAGTAAGCCAACGAGTAGTTGAAATGGTAGGATATGTAACTGCAGCTGATTCTATAAACTGATCGACTAGTTTTTCAATTCCACTTCAACCAAAAGTTTATATGGGCATTTTGAAGAGCGAAAAAGAAACAAAAAGGTGATATTAATGAAAAGCATTGAAGTAAAAGGATTCAAGACCCCGGATGAAGTAAGAACGTTTGAGAAAGGCAAAGTCGAGCTGATAAAAATCGGCGGCTCGATGATAGGCAAAGCAACATTTGAGCCAGGTTGGACATGGTCAAAATGTGTTAAGCCAATTGCAAAAACTGACAGCTGCGAGGTAGCTCATTTCCACTATCAGGTATCTGGAATTTTACATGTTGTAACGGATGATGGTATTGAAAAAGATGTAAAGCCTGGAGAAATATTGAAAATTGGGCCCGGCCATAACGCTTGGGTTGTTGGCAACGAGCCTGTTGTTACTATTGATTTCCAGGGAATGGCAGATTACGCTAAAAAATCTGCAGGGAAAAAATAATTATTACATAATTTTTCTTTTTTTTATCAAAAAAGTCGAGGGTCTAATATCATGGGCCTCTGCTCGACTTTTTTGATCCCGCGAACTCGCCAATGAGCGCGAGCAGCGTTAATGCCCCGCCCTTTAGGGCGGCGATAGCTGCGAGCGGCGAGTTCGCGTTATTCCATAACCTTAAATAATACTTTAAGAACATCAATTCAATGATTTCAGTTTCAAAATTCGTAACACTGGGTGCCATCCAGCTGCGACGCGACCTGATTTACCGCGCAGATTTCCTGCTTTCTCTTTTAGTAACGCCGACAATACTCATCGTGAATTATTTTATTTGGAAAGCTGTGTTTTCGACCGGGACGCAGACTGTCGCTGGTATGACTTTTGCAGAAATGCTGACCTATATTGTTCTTGCGCAACTAATCAGCATATTTATTTTTAATGCTACTTCGAACACACTTCAGCAGAAAGTCCAATCCGGCGAGCTTGGCCAGGATTTGCTCAAGCCCATTCATCCTTTTATTTCTTTGCTTGCAGCAGCATTAACTTCCCGCTCAATTGCCTTGTTTTTGGAAGTGATACCTCTCGCTGTAATTTCCTGGTTTTTATTCAAGCCCCAGATTCCAATTTCGGCAGTATCAATCTTTTTTGTTTTCAGCTTATTGTTGGCGCTTATCCTAAATTTCATAATGTCGCTAATTA
>JBBSVZ010000009.1:0-4882 GCA_038046545.1 Nanobdellota archaeon
TGTGCCAACGGCATTGTGCCCGATAGGATATGCCAGCGACAAGTCAACCCCAAAAATGAGACTCCCGAAAAAAGAAGTGTTTATATAGAGAACTTTGAATAATTCATTATTTTGACATTTCTATTCAGAGTTCTCTTAGAGAATTTTGACATAGAGAAAACCCATTGAGTTTTCGAAATTTAAAAATTAGTAATTTTTAAATATTGTATAATATTTCAAAATTTCCTATAAAAAATAATCAAGTTAGTAGATATATCAAGAAAGAACAATTACCAAAAAGGAAGGGGTTGGGGCTTGAGGAATGATTTTATTTTTGGTTTCTTTACTATTAGCTTGTCATTTGCTGAGTTTTATCATATTAGTAAGCCCATGCCTTTCCTTGGTTATCAGGTTTTTTTGCTGAAGGCCGGATATTATTCTTGTTGCTTTCACTTTGGATATGATTAGTTTTGCCGCCAGCTTGTTTTGCTGCAGTTCTCCTCCGGACTCAAGCAATGCCGAAATCATTCTTTTTTCGTCTGTCTTGAGTAAAGGGAGAATATGCTTATATAAATTCGCATTTGGTTCAAGTTTTTCAAGCCGGGGTTTTATCTTTTCCTTAATATCCGAATTATAGTACAGATAAGTAGCTGCTGTGCCTATCAGGAATGCACTTATTATCAGGAGCAGCACTTCACTAAGGGAAAAATATTCTGAAGTAGACGTTGTTATTTCCTGCCCAGACTGCAAGGTTATTTGTATTGGCTGCGGGGTAAAAATCCTGTCAAAAAGCAGAAAGAGAGACACGATTAATACTACAATTGAAATAAAAATTGTGAACCTTGACATATAAATAAACTATTTTTTTGGGTATATAAGCTTTTTCCCTGAATTCCATGCAGTTTCAAAAAAATGAAACCAGTTGCAGCAAAGATATTTATATGGTTTCATCTTTATGTATCTTAAGTTTACAAAATATTAAGCTGGTGAAATCATGAAAAACAGCAGGAAAGAAAAAAAACGGCAGTTCACTGCAGCCGGCGGAAATAAATCCCAGAGAATCTGGAAAATAGTAGCAATTGCAATGATTGCTGTATTCGCGCTGTTTGTAATCGGCGGCCTGATAAAATCTTATCACCTTAAGTCATTATTTATAGAACCGACACAGGCTCAGGCCGATTCTGCAGTAAAAATAGCTACAGAAAAGCTGCAGTCGCTGGGGATGAACGCATCAAAATTCCAGATTCGTGTCGGAGGGAAAGTGAGTTTGTTTCGTGACGACACAGCTTCAAGGAGAATAATACAAGTCACGTTCAGCAATAATACTTTAAGCCACACTTACCTCATCGACTTAAGCAATGGAGAAATACTCCTGCATTCTGAAGCCCAGTCATACGGCACCTGGACAGAAAATAATATGCACAATAACCTCCGTGAGCCTCCTCCTTTTTTTAGAAATCCCGGATTGCCTGAGCGCAGAGGCAGGTAAAAATAATGAAAAGCCGGATCATCAGGCTTCAGGATGTCTGGAAAACCTATAAAATGGGTGAAATAGAGGTAAATGCGTTGAGGGGGGTCAGCATGCACATAAATGAGGGGGAGTTTGTCGCCATCACCGGCTCAAGCGGCTCCGGAAAAAGCACGATGATGAATCTTGTCGGATGCCTGGACCTGCCCAGCAAAGGCGCAATCTACCTAGATAATGAGGATATTTCAAAACTGAGTGAATCTGATTTAGCGCAGATAAGAGCTAAGAAGATTGGATTTATTTTTCAGCAGTTTCACTTGATTCCGACTTTAACTGCACTTGAAAATGTAATGCTGCCCTTGGAGTTCCAGGATGTTCCTTCGGATATAGCCAGAAAAAAAGCAATTGAAATTCTTGGGATGGTTGGGCTTGGCGACAGGATAGATCATTTGCCGTCGCAGCTTTCAGGAGGCGAGCAGCAGAGAGTTGCAATTGCGCGAAGCCTGGCAAATAATCCGGATGTTATTCTTGCAGACGAGCCGACCGGAAACCTTGACAGCGTGGCTGGGGCAAACGTCATGGATATGCTGCAAAACTTCTGGAAAAAAGAAAGAAAAACAATTATTATGGTGACTCATGATTTAAAGCTTGCAAATTATGCAAAAAGAGTTATCCAGCTAAAAGACGGCCAAATAATAAAAAGAGGATAAAAAAGGAGGATAAAAAATGAAAAAAGTAATTTTAGTTTTTGCATTGTTTTTGGTTTTAGTATCAGCTGTGTATGCAGTTGAATCTACTTCTTCTAAGATAGCAGTCACTTTGCTTAACCAGGAGCCAAACCCTGCAAGGGCAGGCGATATAGTCAACTTAAGATTCAGGATAGATAATACCGGAGGAGGCACTGCTACTAACTTTCAAATTGAATTGCTTAATGGGTACCCATTTACTGTTGATGGGCCGGCAGTGCAGAATATGGGGACTATTTATGGGTACCAAACAGACAAAAATTATGTTAGTATAGAATACAGGGTTAAGATAGACAAGGATGCAATAAACGGCCAGCATGAGATAAAAATACGCTACAAGGATGACTATAACGACTGGACTACCACAACTTTTAATATTGGCATCTCAAGCAAGCAGTTTGCCCAGATAATTTACGTTGACAAGGCAATATTGCCTCCCGGGAAAGAAACTGATATGACATTTACAGTAACAAATACCGGCAACTCGCCGCTTCAAAACCTTGTGTTTTCATGGTCAGAGCCAAATGGTGCAGTCCTTCCTGTTTACTCTGATGATACAAAATACATAAAATATCTTGACATAGGAAAATCAGCTGATTTGGTTTACAAAGTGATTGCTGATGTCAATGCCAAACCCGGCCTATACAAGCTAAATCTGGTTCTAAAATATGAATCATTGCAGAATGCAACTTCCAGCTCTATGAGCACTTCAGCGGGAATTTTTATCGGCGGAGAAACAGATTTTGATGTTGCTTTCTCGCAAAGCACAGCCGGACAGACTTCATTATCTATTGCAAACACCGGCAACAATCCTGCGCAGTCAGTTTCTGTAAGGGTTCCCCAGCAGAATAATTTCAGAGTTTCAGGAAGTGATTCGGCAATCATAGGAAATCTAGACAAGGGAGATTACACTGTTGTATCGTTCCAAATAGCCTCAGCTGGTGCTGGAAATACTACGGGAACAAACAGGCAAAGAACAACTACGCAAAACTCCCAAACCGGCGTTAATTCTCAAAATAATGTAGCAGGATTTGCAGGACGAAACAACAATCTTAAGGTGATGATAGACTATACAGACACAACAGGAGAGAGAAGAAGTGTTGAAAAGAATGTTTCAATACAATTTAGAACTGACACAACAACTGCATCCGGCGCGGGAGCAGGCACCCAGACAAGCTTTTTTTCAAGCTGGACATTTTATATTATAGTTATTGCTGCGCTTGGGATTGGTTTCTATTACAGAAAGAAAATTGCATCAATTTTGCAGAAGAAAAAATAATTGCTCATTTTTTGTTTTTATTTTTTATTAAATTAAAATAATAAATAAAATTGGAATTTAAAAAATGAAGTTTCAAAAATCATTCAGGCTTGCATTGAATATACTGCTTCACAGCAAGCTGCGAAGCTGGCTTACTATAATAGGAATTGTTATAGGAGTTGCTGCGATAGTTGCCATAGTGTCTATAGGGGAAGGCGCGCAGGCTAATGTCCAGGACAGGCTTAGCGGCCTGGGGGCGGATTTAATTACTGTTTCACCGGGATTTGACAGAGCATCAGGCGGATTTGGGGGCTTTGGCGGCGGAGGAGCATCGGATTCCGCAACTGTAAAAGCCAAAAATCTTACAATTAAAGATGTACAGGTAATAAAATCAACTGAAGGAATATTATTTGTCAACGGAGTTGTTTCAGGGAGAGCCGACGTTTCATTCCTTGCTGAAACAGCCTCCCTCAGTGTACAAGGCGTTGATCCGCTTGCCTGGAGCAATATGGAAACCACAGAACTGGAAGCGGGAAGGTACCTTAATCCGGGCGACACAAACGCAATTGTGATAGGCAACAGAGTTGCGCATTCAACTTTCAAGCAGCCTCTCGTGGTAAACAGGGATGTGACTATAACAGGGGGGCTTTTTAAAATTGTCGGGATCCTGAAGGCGTCCGGCACTGGGGGAGAAGATAACCGGATTTTCATGCCCATTACCCAAGCAAGAAATGCAATAACTGATGCAAGCAAGGACAGACTGGACTCAATAACAATCAAAGTAAGCAATGCGGATTTTGTTGATCAAATTTCATCCGAGATTGATTCTAATCTTATGAATTCCCGGCATCTTACGAACAAGACAAAAGATTTTACTGTGACTTCTTCAAAGGCAACGCTTGAAAGAGTCCAGAGCGTTACGCAGACATTCACCTTATTTTTAGGAGCGATTGCTGCAGTTTCATTATTGGTTGGGGCAGTAGGAATAGCAAATACAATGTTTACATCAGTATTGGAAAAAACAAAAGAGATAGGTATCATGAAAGCCATAGGCGCGAGAAATTCTGACATCATGGCAATATTTTTGCTGAATTCTGCACTGGTGGGATTTGTCGGGGGAATTTTGGGGATTTCACTTGGCGCAGCTATATCGGGAGTTTTGCCTAACTTGCTGTCCGGCAGCTTACCCGGCGGAAGCCTAAAGACGGTTATTCCAATAAGCCTGCTTGTAGAATCGCTATTAATATCTGTGGGAATCGGCATGATTGCAGGCGCAATTCCGGCTTACAGGGCATCTAAACTGAAACCCGTTGATGCGCTGAGGTATGAATAACAATAAGGAGTATATCTAGATTTAATTATTTTAATACAAAACTAATGCCCGTGCGAAGATTTGAACTCCGGTTTCAAGCTCCGCAAGCTTACGTGCTG
>JBBSVZ010000010.1:0-1308 GCA_038046545.1 Nanobdellota archaeon
GACAAGTTCGTTGAACTTTCCCATATACTGGATAACATTTGCTATTGCAAGTACTCGTGCTTCATCAATAGGAGCAACATCTTGCAGTAATTCCGCGAGCCTTTTATCTTCTTCGCGTGGAGCATCTGAGAGCCCAAAATCTTTGAGCACTCCAAGCGCCTTATCCATGTATTCCTGTAAAGCGGTTGACATTGGGCTAGTGGTAAGCAGGTATTTTATAAATCTTTCTGAAAGTCACCATTATAAAGTGATACCAACAACAACCTTTAAATAATAATTCCTGACTTCAATGCACGATGCCTCCTAAAAGAGAAGAAACGACAAGACTCGAAGACATGATGCAGATGATGCGAGTCTCAACTGCTTATCGCGAGCTTCGCCAAGACGTCCAAAAAGAATTAAACAGGGCTGAGATCCAAGCAGACCTCCGACAAAGAATTCTCGCTGCAGCAGAAATCTCAGGCGAAAAGCTGACAGCAGAAGATGTGGATGCTGCAATATTAGATCATTTTGATGACAAGTACATTTTTCATGAGCCTGAACATAATTTTTCCCACACTCTTGCGAAAGCCTACATCAACCGTGGAAAAATTTCGGCTATTGTGCTGACTCCGATTTTAACACTTGCAGCTATTGCCGGGATAGGCTGGGGAGCATACACCCTAGGCACGGCAGTGTACAGGAAAAACCAGGAATCCTCGGTCGAAAGCAACATCACACACGCTTGCGATGACATTTCCAAAACTAGATTAGGCTTGGAATCACTGGCAAGCTTACCGCTTTCTTCTGGCAAGCTTATTGACGCTCGGCAAATATACTTGTCCGGAGCCCAGGCGTCGCTAAGAGAGACTGATTCGTTTCGTGATGAATTCTGCTCTAGTGACATATCACGATTGGTAACCGGAAGCAATTACAATGCATTCAAGCAGCGACTCGACCCAATTGAAGCTGCCATATCTGGCGCTAACATCTCCCTTCAAAACGGACTGGTAATTGTCGACATAGAAAAAACATATGAAAGTGTGCTTGCTGTTGCCATTGAACAACAGGCAGTGACCAGGGCTGATGACCTTTACCAGCAGGCAGTATCATACGCTACTGCCCAAAACCTCGATAGAATGAAAGAAGTTTCTGGAGAATTGCACTCATTGGACGCAGTCCTTCGTGATGATTATACTGTAACAATAGTAAGCAGGGAAGGAGAAAAAAGTGGAATAGACAGATATTACACAGACGAAAGTGGGAAGAGGGTATCCGGATTCTATCTTATCGTTGAAGCAATTGGAACGGACGGAAAACCACAGCCAG
>JBBSVZ010000011.1:0-2324 GCA_038046545.1 Nanobdellota archaeon
TTCCATTATCCAATATTTTCTCGCAATTATAGTTTATTGTAGGTTCTATGCATTGGCAAGAGTCACAAATTTTTCCAGAGGGGCAATTGAGTGTACTCTCACATTGTTCTCCAGATTGTATGATTCCATCACCGCAATTTAGAGTAATTTCAGAGCATTGCCCACCTTTACATTTCCAAGAATTAGAATCTCCACAATCACTATCAGTTACACAAGAAGTAGCTGATACAAAAGTCACATTAAAGAATAAAACCAAAATAGATACAATCAAGAATCCTCTTTTATCCATAAGTAAACCTTATTAACACAGGTTTATAAATTATTCGTTTTTACGTCCGTGCCTTTTGTTGTATCTTAAAATCAAAAAATTCAAATAAGTGTAACTATGTTCTGCACTAAATGAAAAAAGAACGTTCAGCAGGCGCTGTTATTTTTAGGAAAGATAAGGAAATAAAGTACTTATTACTGCATTACGAAGCAGGCCACTGGGATTTTCCAAAGGGCCATGTAGAAGAAAAAGAGGCAGAGCCGGATACCATTAAGAGGGAAGTCAGGGAAGAGACTGGCATTGATGACATCGAACTTGTGCCAAATTTCAAGGAAAAAATACAGTATTACTATAAATTAAAAGAAGAATTGATGCATAAGGAAGTTGTTTTCTATCTTGCAAAAACAGAAACAGAGCAGGTAAAGATATCTTTTGAGCATATTGGCTATATATGGCTTCCTTACGACAAAGCAATGGAAAAGCTTACTTTTAAGAATGCCAAGGAAATATTGGAGAAAGCGAATGAGTTTTTGGGCAAGGATAAAGGGCTTGGGGAGTTTTTGTAATTCTTTATTCAGAAAAATGATCGTCAATTGAAATAATTTTTGTAGGTGAGGCACTCTCAGGAGTTTGTTTTTCCTTAACTACCAAATGTTCTCCTCTCTTTGGAGGAATGGAAATATTTCTTAGGCTAAAATTATGTTTTTTATCAGTTGCAATTGAACCTATGGCATATATTCTAAAGTCTTTTTCTTCCCTATATAGGGTTTCTTTAGGATATTTAGTTTTGACCACTAATCCATCATTATCAGTAACAAATTCAAATCCGTCTTCTAAGGTGTAGCTTTTCATAGATTATCACTTTAATCAGTTCAAGCGGCCAATTCCACTAAATCTTCTATTGATTGTAAGCCATCGGGTTTGGGAAATCTTTTGGCCATAGTATTTTTCTCTCTTGTTTCATCAATTGTTTTTTGCAAATGCTCTCTTTTTCTTTCGGCATTTATGCCTCCCTTTCCCTCGATTCTTTTTAATTCCTCAACTGCTGAAATATAATCCTGCCCTACTGCAGCATTCCAGAGTTTTTTAAGTACTTTTTTTGCTCTTTCCTCTGATATAGGAAATAATTCACGAGCAACATCTGGATTTTCCAAAGACCATCTGATCCCTTCATCCCACATGAACTGCCTTTGGTGGTAGATGGCATTGTGCGTGAATGCCCTGTAAGGAGTCTGGACCAAATCAAACAATGCTGTCATGGCGTCATCCAGCTTTTTGCTTCCATTAATCTTTCCATAAGGGATATTATATTCCAGGTCGCGGTGCTGCCTCAAAACAATCTCGTGTGAATGCTTTTCCAGGAGTATTGCTTTGCCATCCTTCCACTCAACCATCTTTGAGTCCCTCGGAAGGACTAGCTTTGTATTCTTATAAGTCCCAACAGAGTATTGATTATCCAACAGCCATTTCAACGTTTCAATTCCCGACCTTACATGAAAATTCACATATTCATCCCTTCCTTTACCTTCATATTTCTCCTTTTTTGGAGGGAAACCTGTCATCAAGAAGGCATGGGCATACACATTATTCTCGAAAAGAGCCTTTGCAAGCTCGCTGTCCATGAAAGGTTTCCTCCCTTTTTTCATGCTGTCAAGCGTTTCCTCATTCGCGCTCTCAAAGCCTATCTGGAGAAACCTGAAGTATTTGCTGATTTTCTTCACCATATCAGTGTCCAGTTGGCCATTAGTGAACTGGTTAGTCCTCGTATAGCCGTCAATCACAGCTTCCAGGCCTCTTTTATCAAGTTCCTCTGTTAAGGCAAGCATGAACTTTCTTGTGAGAGTTTCATTTCCAAAGCTGAAATACTTAGTGTTGTGCTTTTTCTGAAAGTATTCCATGTCTTCCGCTACTTTTTCAGCACTCCTTTGCAGACCTGATCCAGGAGCGTTATTTCCTGTAGGTATAGCACAAAACTCGCATCTGTCTGTCACATAAGGGCAGCCCCTTTGAGTGTACATTGAAATTACAGGAGAAGGCGTCCAGAAAACCTGCTCCT
>JBBSVZ010000012.1:0-7408 GCA_038046545.1 Nanobdellota archaeon
CCTTTTCGGTGTATTTAACAGCATTGTCAATTAAGTTATACAAGGCCTCTCTCAACTTAGTCGCGTCAGCCATTATCAAAGAGGCGGGCTCTGGGGGCAAAGTTAACGATAGGTAAATGGACTGCACCCCATAATTTGGACAACTGCCTAAGAGATAAAATGGCTGGTTAAAGAGCGCTTGGTTTGTTAAAATCAAGTCGTATGAGCAAAAGAAAATACACGAGCCAGTTCAAAGCAAGTTTAGCTATCCAATACCTCAAGGGAGGAAAATCACAGTCCGAAATTTGCCGGGAAAACTCCATCAACCCCAACTTGTTAAACAAATGGGTGGGCCAGTTTCAAGATCAAGCCAGCTCAATTTTTGAGCGAGGCAAACAAAATGAATACGAAAAAAAAGTTGAAAAGTTAGAAAGAATTATCGGGAAACAAACCGTGGAGATAGATTTTTTAAAAAGAGGGCTGTCGATGTTTTCTCCGTAAAACAAAAAACCTGCCTATTAGAGCAGAATGCCTCAATATCCTTGCAAAGAAGATGCGAATTACTTGGATTAAACCGCAATACCGCTTACTACCAATTAACCAAATCTAAAACCAAAGAAAAAGAAGCTCAAGACCTGGAAATTAAAGAGCAAATTGAACAAATCCAATTGGAATTTTCCTACTATGGCTACCGGAACATAACTCACGCGATGGAACGAATGGGCCGACCCCATAACCACAAAAAGATATTAAGAATAATGAGAAAACATGGGCTCAAAAGCCAGATTGTTAAGCTCTTTAAGTCATACACTAACAGCAAGCATAAGTTTCCCAGATATCCCAATTTGATTAAGGAACTAACCATCACAGAGCCAAACTATGTTTGGGGAGCTGACATCACCTACATCCGGTTGACCAATGGATTCGTCTACTTAGCTGCTATCATTGATTTTTACACCAAAAAGATTAGGGGCTGGGTTTTATCAAAGCACCTTGACGCCAGCTTGACCATAGAAGCTCTAAACAAGGCCTTAGCTAACAACCCTAAACCAAAATACCACCATTCCGACCAGGGCGTTCAATACTGCGATTATGATTATGTTGGGATCTTAAAAGAGAGCAAGATTCAAATTTCAATGTCTGACAAGGGCAATCCTTACCAGAACAATATTACCGAGAGTTTTTTCAAAACTTTGAAATACAACGAGGTTTACCTCAACGAATACGAAAGTTTCGAAGAAGCTCAAAGCAACATTGAGCGCTTTATCGAGATTGTCTACCATAAAAAGAGGTTGCATTCCTCGCTGGGCTATTTGCCGCCTGATGAATTTGAACAGCAATATCTGAAATTAGACCAGCAGAGCCAACTTTTAGAAATTTCCTCTAAAAATCAACTCGTAGAATGCTCCAGGAATGATTCTCGAGAGCCAAGATGACATCTGACGCCTTTCAATTTAAAAGTTAAGTCGCAAAAAATTATTCAATCTTAACAAATCGAAACTCTCCTTAACTTCAGCTAAAAGTTGTTGAATTTAGGGGTGCGCTCCAAAATGCCTTTTTTGTCGGCTTCGGGCTTTATCTCTCAACCTCGCTTCTCTAATCTGGCACGAGAGATTGATAAAACCAATTGCTATGGAAAACTGCTATCGAGATTATTCCTTGGACATTTCCAAAAAAAATCTTGAAGTATTTGATTTGATTCCTTTCGCGGCGCGATTATTTTTTATAAACCTTTCCAAAGTATCATAATCGTTTGTCTTGCCGAAACCCGGAATTGTCGGCGCTTTGTTAAGAAAGTCAAAAAGCTTTTTCTTTGACTTAAAATAATAAGGGATATTTGAAACCTTAACCTTGATATTTTTGAATCCTGCCTGTTCAGCTTGTTTTTTGTATCGTTCAAGCAACGCGCCGGCTTTTTTGCCATAATCCTGGCCTCTATCAAAGGTCTTTTTAAGATTAAGCTTGTCGTTTTCGCAAACTTGCTGAGTAAAAAGGCGTCCCCCTGACTTTAGCACTCTGAATGATTCTTTAAAATTTATCGGCGAATGTTTAATGGTGATTACATCAAAAGTCCCAGCGGGAAAGTCCAAACAATTAGCATCCATACATCTAAAAATAATATTTTTTACCATCGCCTTTCGTTTATTCTGATTGGCCAACCTAATCATCTCCGGCTCAAGGTCAATGCCCACGCCCTTCTTAATGTGTTTTGACAATCCCATAAACCTATTGCCCTCGGCCGTGCCAATATCTAAAACAGCTTCAGTGCCGTGAAGCTCTTTCCGCGCAACCTCATAAAAATCTCCCCACTTCGCCGTGTTATCAAGTTTTCTCTTTGACCAACCGCCCTGTTTTGCGGCTTTTTTATAAATATTTTTATAGTTAACTTTATCAATTTTCATATTTTCAGTAATTATAATCTTATTTCTTATAACAAAAAAGAGCAGGAGGCTTGGAGAAATAATCTCAATAGCCAACTGCTCATTTAGAATATATTGTAAATTTCACGCAAAACAAAGGAACAATTTCTTGAAATCGCTATTGGATAGATGATCCGCCCTTTTGTTCAATATATCAATAGGTAAATTAACCTTTGATTTCTGAGGACGACGCCCATCGCAAGGATTTTCATACAACTTTAGAACATGTTCAACTAATTTATTCTGGTTATCAAATAAACTCCTGCAAAACTGTAAAAAATGTGTCTTGGGTTGAGCGGGCATCAACTCTACCACAATGGCATCCGTAGCGGGTTCAGGATAAAATTTGCTTTTTTCAATTACAAAGCACTCATCAATCTTGAAAAAAGCATGCATCATTACGCTTAGCTTAGTGATTTGGTCGGGGGAAAACGACTCGCCAACGATTTGCCTGAATCGATTACCGACCACCAAAACAACATTACGAACTTTTGACTGCGCTAACTTCGGCAAAACCGGTTCAAGAGCATTGAATGGAATATTTGCAATCAAACGATCAAATTTAGGCCATTTCGCTCTTTTAATATCCTCAAGCCGAATGGTTATATTAGGGTATTGCTTAACAAGAGAATTTAAAAAAACATTAAACCTCTTATCAATTTCATAGGCTATCACTGTTCCCGCCTGTTGTGCCAGAAGCTCGGTTATATTCCCTACTCCAGCTCCAATTTCCAATACTCTATCTAAGGGATCTATTTCCGCTATACCGACTAATCTATTAAGTGCTTGTTCATCAGTCAGAAAATACTGATGAAGATGCGTAAGATTTGGCTCAATCCCACATCCATTAAGCCTCTTAGGCAAATTGTCCCAGCCCATTTTAACCCTCCATTGCTAAGTTTGTATTCCTCTCAACGCAATTTGCGCATTGATTGCAAACTATAATCTCGCCATCCTGCCATTTCGCATTCCAACAAGAAACAGTCATATCCAGCATATTATGACCTCTTACGATATCAATAACCTCTGCCTTATCCATACTTTTAATAGGCAACACCACTTCTATCTCCCGAGCTAATGAAAGGGTCAATAAAACCTCTGCGAGCTGATGATGGACTAACATATTATCACCGAAAACAAAGTTGTCATAGGTACCATATCCTATAGAAATGGCATCCGCATCAATCGTTTGCGCATAAATACCAGCAAAAATTAAAAATAGGGTATTTCTTGCGGGCAACCATGCCTCCTTAGCGCTCATAGCCTCGCCACCCGTCAGCTTACTTGAACATAAAGCTACGAGATTAGAAATGTCAACTTTTTGGACATTATTTAAGCCCAAATGAGTTGCGCCCCTATCAGCAAGCTTGCTTTCTACTTCGCTGTTCGATTGTCCATAATGAATAAACAATGGGAATACATCATAGCCCTGCTCTTTAAGCAAAATAGCTGTTGCTGTGCTATCAATACCAGAAGAATAAAGCACAACAACGCGGTTAGTTTTGACTCTTTTTAAACCATCTAGAAAATCAATGTTCCATTTCGTTTTTACACTCATTCTATTTTCCTCCAATCTGAAATGCATGTTTATAATACCCCACATGGGCAGTCATTTTCCAAACCAACAAATAAGCTGTTAACAAAAATCCGCCGTGCAAAAAAGCTATCCTAAACCTCCTTTTTTTATCGCAGAATAAATTGGTTACATCTGTAAGTATCGCCTTCATTAACTTCATGCCTTTCTTAGTATGCTGTATCCATTCTCCATATCCAATTTTATAGGCAACACGCAAATCATGACGCATAGATTCCGGGGGATGTGATAGAACATATCCAGGCAAATGTTGAACATCTAAACCAAAGGCATATATTCTTTCTGATAATTCGCCATCTTCCCCCCAACCCATATCTTCATCAAAATAATAACTACCAATCTTTTCAGAAATAGACCGATGAAACGCAAGGCCAGGACCGAAAAGGCTTTTCCTTTCAGAAAAAAATTCATGGAAAAGAAACCGCAATTCGGCCACCAATCTTGTTGTCAGAGAATTTGACTGAAATTGAATGTGCCCCTTCACGACCGGATGAATCCGCAATTCGTTAAAATAGTCATTTAGTCGACCCGGTAAAAATATGCAGTCGGAATTTACCAGCAAAATATACTCATGCGATGACGCCTCAATGCCTATATTAAATACTTTCGCTAAATTACATCCAATATCATTAACCACAACAGGATTAACGCGTTGGTCTTTGCGAGAAGCTTCAATCAATTCTCTTGACGGGTTGTTATTAAAAACAACGACAATCTCAGAGCTTATGTCTATACTTTTTAAACAATCGAGCAAACGGAAATCCCGTGATACTGGAATGATAATTGACAGTCCCATCGCGCTAACTCCTTAATATATTTTTAGCTATCTCTCATTGCAAGCAATAGGAGATAGCTAATATTCTTTACCCTGAAACCTCAAATGGCGTCTGGAGTATTTGGAAAGCTTCAATATATTTAGCGCTGGAAGCCATGGCACGATAACGATTCAGTCCAAGTATTGCTTCACCATAACTAGCTTGCTCAAGCTGAGATTGATAGCATCCCATTGCTTTTCTTTTAATCTCAACAGTAGATGTAATATCTACTTTCATCTGGTATTTCTGTAATGGAGTCCATATCTCATAGCAAAGGAGCTGTCCAGCCGCTGGGACTGCTTCGCCAAGCTCTGGGAAAAACGGACCTGCCGCCATCCAAACAGCTTCTTTTACCAATTTATGAACTACCTGATGTTCAATATCGCCGTCATTTTCATGAGGAAACCAAATTGAACTTGGAGAATATTTACGGATTAAACGAATGATTCCATGCAACGCCTCTCGGGAATAAGCGAACCCCCTATCTTCAAAATCTAAAAAATGAAGGTCGCTTACCCCTAAAACTTGAGCCGCCGCACTAGCTTCATCCTTTCTTACCTTCATAGCTTCTTCTCTGTTGCGAGCAGAGGGAACGCCCGAAACTCCATCTAACACAAATCCGACCGACACATCAACCTCTGAAGATATTTTTGCAATCGCTCCGCCACAACCAAGAACTTCGTCGTCCTGGTGAGGAGCAATAACCAATACCTTTCTCATAACTTTCACTCCCTTCTAATAATACAATTACCTAAGACTAAAGCATCCAGCGGATGCTCAAAGAAACAATGTACTGCCTGGTAAGGAGTACAGACAATCGGTTCTCCTGGACCATTAAAAGAAGTATTGAGGACTAAAGGAATGCCCGTAATGGATTCAAAAGCGACTATCATTTGATAATAAAGACCCAGATCTTTTGTTACAGTTTGAGGACGGGCAGTGCCATCGATATGAACGATTCCTGCTACATCACGCTTCTTTTCTATCTCCACAGGCAAACCCAGAAGCATAAAGGGCATATCAACATCTTTACCTAAAAGCCAAGATGATTTTTCAGCAAGCACACTCGGAGATAATGGTCGCCAGCTTTCGCGCCCTTTTATGATATTAACCCGATCGCGCGTTTCCACCGTATGTGGATTGGCAATAATACTCCTGTTACCCAGTGCCCTCGGACCGATCTCGCATCCCCCTTGGAACCAACCAATGATTTTATTGTCGGAGATTAAATGAGCGGCTACATCAACTATATTCTTCTCAACAGAAAACTGTATTCCCATTTCTGTTAAAATATTAGCAATTTCTCCATCATCATATATAGGACCAAAATCTGCCCTTATCATTCGCTGATAATTCAAATCCTTAAGCTGATTAGCAATGTCTAACGCAGCGCCAATAGCCACCCCAGTATCATGAGAAGCTGGTTGAATAAATAAATCATCAACGAATCCTGAGAGAGCAATCTTGCCGTTGCAAGAACAATTAAGCGCTACACCGCCAGCCAAACAAAGATTTTTTAAATTATATTGTTGAGCATATGTTTTTACTAAATGCAGAACAACATGTTCAAGTTCTCTTTGGGCTAATGCAGCTACGGATTGTTCTCTGCTGGTAATTTTGGCATCTGGATAAAAAATGCCCTGTCGCTTAGAGAAATGGTAAAAACGATGATTGGGCTCGCCAAATATTTCAGCAAGAACTTCCCCCCAATACTTGAATAGTTGGGATTGTTCATCTAATTCAGAACCATCGGGCGTTAACTCAATTGCCTTCTTTACATCATAACCAGCAACATCTAAAACGAAAAGTTCCTGATCTGGCGCCTCTCCATACGCCGCAAGCCCCATTGTCTTTCCGGCATGAGTTGTAGAAAAACCAATAAAGGAAGAAACCGCTTCAAAAAAATACCCCAAAGAAAGTAGCACTGGAAATGATGCAATTTTATTTAGTTCTCCCTTTGTGCCCTTCCAAATGGTAGTGGCAGATTCTTCTCCTTGGCCATCTATAACTAAAACTAATGACTCTTCAAATCCTGAAAGATAGAAGGCACTTGCCGCATGGGCACGGTGGTGATTCACAAAATATACTGGTATATTTCTGTGTCTAATGCCAAAGTACTTTCTCGGCAACAGTATGTCTAAATATCCTTCTTCGTTTCGAAATGGCAATTTGCGCTGATGCCCTGCATATAACAGAGGTATATCCCAACCAACTGCGACTGCGTCAATGCCATCAACATTAATTCCGCAATGATCAAGGCACCATGCAATAGAACTGTGAGGCATAGTATCATAAGAATGCTTCTGACGCAAAAAACGTTCTTCCTCTACCGCTGCGATAAGCACGCCGTCCTTTATAATACATGCGCTGGCGTCGTGACCGCGATCATACCAACCATTCACACCCAGAATAATCATTATAGATCCCTCACTTTCCCATATTAATTTTAAAAGGTCTCAAAGGTTAAATCTGACCAATGGTCAAATTTTCTTCGTTAGCATCAAATTACCACATTCTGGCGTCTTGTCAAATAATTTTCCAGCTTTTGTCAACGCAATTTAGAAATTTCATAGTTGCGAGCAATTTAGAAATTTCATACC
>JBBSVZ010000013.1:0-1167 GCA_038046545.1 Nanobdellota archaeon
TGAAATAATGTTTTTATAATAGAACTGGAGGATTTAGCTTCATGCGAAAATTATTGCTGATTTTAGCACTTCTATTGCTTATTTTGCCTGTTTCACAAGCAGCTACTCTTCATCCTTTAGTTGAAAAAGAGCTTGAGCACGGCGAAACTGTGAAAGTCAGGGTGACTCTAAAAGACTCAGATTTGAAAGTCCTGAATGAAGACAAAGCAAAACTGATTTCAAAGATGTCAAATAAAGGTGGTAAAGTAAAAATCCGTTATCGTTACCCCGGCCAGAACATGTTTTCAGCTGAAGTTGACTCAGCAGCGCTCAACAATCTCAAGTCGGACCCTCAAGTTGAGAGTATAGATTATGTGTTTAAATTAAAGCTTCTACTGGACACATCTGTACCTGTCATGAAAGCTAACAATGTTTGGCCCTTCCAGATTGATGGAATAAACCTTACTGGCAGGGGAGAGGTAATCTGCATTCTTGATACAGGTGTTAATTATCATCACGGGATCTTCGGCAACTGCACTTTGGCGGAATTGCAAAATGGAAGTTGCGAGAGGATAGTTGCAGGTTATGACTTTGGGAATAGTGATTCTGATCCAATTGATGTCGATGGGCACGGCACAAATGTTGCGGGAATTGTCATCAGCAATGACACCACTTATAGGGGAGTTGCACCTGAGGCGAAAATAGTGGCTCTGAAAGTCTTCAATGATTCGGGGTCAGGGAATAGTGACGATTTGGATGCAGCAATTCAGTGGTGTATCAGCAATTCCTCAAGATTCAACATTTCCGTGATTACTATGAGCGTTGGTTTCGATAATTCTTGGAGCAACACGACGTGCAACAACGTGTCTTTAAGTACGAGTGCAGCTATTGCTTCGGCAATTGCGAATAACATAAGCGTGATTGCTGCTTCTGGAAATGAGGTCAAATGGGGAGTAAGTGCTCCGGGGTGTATTGAAAATGTCTCTTCAGTCGGAGCAGTTTACGACGCTGATTATGGTACAGTGGCTTATTCTGCCTGCACTGATTCAACCACAGGTACTGACAATATTACCTGCTTCTCTAACCGGGGGCCGAACCTCTATTTTCTGGCTCCAGGTTCAAAAGTAAACTCTGCAAATAAAGCAGGAGGGTTTTCCGAATATAGTGGGACATCGCAGGCCACTCCTA
>JBBSVZ010000014.1:0-2044 GCA_038046545.1 Nanobdellota archaeon
CATTATATCGGTATAAATTTCAAATAAAAGCGAAGTTATATAACTAAAATATTTCTTTGCAGTTGAGAAATTTCTCTTATTCGTATCAATCTCTCCTTCTGGATTAAATTCCTTTTCACATAGCAATTTATTAAAAGTATTATATGCTTCATTTACTATTTTCATTTTTTCGTTACTTCCACCTAAATCAGGGTGGTACTTTTTACAGGCATTTCTATAATAGGTTTTTAAATAATCCAAGGCAAGACTTTCTTTTATTTCGAGAAGTTCATATCCTTTTGGATGGAGTCTCTTAGCCTCAGAATTAGCACTTCCCTTTAATTTAGTGGCATCGATAGATACTTCAGAACTCAGCAAACTTTCAATTTCCGATATTCCTTTTGCATCTTCAGCAAAGGTCAGGACTTTTTCTAGAATTTCTGACATTTCTAAAGATATATCTCTTTTTTCCTTAACTCCTTTGAGAGATTCATAATATAGAGTATATTCTCGGGTCTTGGCAAATAAGTAGGTAGGACTAATTTCAAAATTTATAAATTCGGCTTCTTTTTGAGACAGAACAATACCCTTTTCTCCCAATATTATTTTTTTTAGCTTTTTTATAACCACTTATACCTACTCCAGACTTAAATATATTAACAGCCTAAATTAATTGCAGAACTCCTAACATCTCCACATAAAAAGTAATCAGTTAAATTCTCCTATAAAAGCACAAAGACACCCGGGGTTCAGCAGAACTATGTCAGGAGTTCTGATTATCTTACGACTGACTGTTTTTCAACCATGAGTGTTACCTTGCACTTTCTTTGTAACCATAACGCTGAGTTGAGCAACTACGATTGGCGGCATAAACGCCGGTAAACCATAAAATAATGTCGAAGCCAATCCAACTACAAGCCACTACCAAATTTTTCATAGTTCGCTCCAACGCTACGTTAGAAAAACTGCACCTATCTGTCTTTTTCTGGTTTATCTAACTATCTCATTTCAGCAAGCTTACAAAGCTATTCAGTTTTCAATGCCTAACCCTGTCTCTGCCATTCTTCGGAAATCCGTACCGGACAATGTTGACGTCCTCCGTGACAGCTACCAGCTTATATCGCTCGGCGACTGTGTTCATGAGCCGTCTCGAAGTGCCCGGCGGCAGGTCAAGAAGCTTGTCGACTTGTCGATAGTGAATCAGTTTGCCGTTGCGAATCAGGTCTTCCCTCTTGTAATGTAGTAAGAAACTCTCATCGAATTGTGCGTCATCTTTAGCAAACATTTCGGTATCTATCACCTCCATTAGCTCGGAATCACTATAGCCCGTATACTTTCCGGAGTAGAATGACTTCTCGTTTAGGTCCACGTCCATGATTTTCACTTTCGCATATTTAGGAATCCTCTTGGTGATGTTTGAACCCTTGAAGACAGAGATTGCACCAAAACCGAACTGCTTGATGAGCGATTCAAATAGAAGCCTAAGATCGTTCGCTTTTCCCATCGAGAGAGCCTGCAATCGGTCCAGTGGGGAAGGCAAGCAGAATAAGTCAATCTCGGGAGTGCATAGTGGATAAATGACGCAACCGCCCGCTCGTCCTTTTGACCAAGTAGCACCAATTTCGAACCATAGCCATGGTCGTTCTATGGAAACTGGAGTGATGATAGCTATAACAGCCTGGGCTGACGCAAGCTTCTGCTCCACGTTTCCCAACCAATCAGTACCCACCGGTATCGCTCCTGGGGAACTCGTGCAGAACACGGAGATCCCATTGGCAAATACTTTCTCGATCTCTTGCTGCATGGCGTGCGCAAACTCAGCGTCTGACGTAGCGTGACTAATGAAAACTGTCGGTTTGACTATAGCATAATCTCCCATCCGAATCCTCCGTAAATACCACTGAAGCCCTGTCTAACGCTGAAATGCCCATCCAGTCCATTGATTTGTTAGCTTCTCTTACACTTCTCCGCTGGGTTTCACCTTCTCACGCTTGGTTACTTGCTTACGCCCCGAGTTATTGCTTAAGTGTGTCTGGGTGTTCTCCGCAAAAGCCTTGAGTACTTG
>JBBSVZ010000015.1:0-14580 GCA_038046545.1 Nanobdellota archaeon
ATGCTGAGATATTGATTCCAAAGTTTGATACTATGAAAAGAAGGCCAACAACCCACACCATTATCTTAAGTATGGTTGTAAACAGGTGAATTATCGAGGGGTCGTCATTTCCGTCAGTTTTACTGACTTTAACGATGTATTTTTCCGAGGCAACATCAATTATTAATTGCATTGATTTTACAAGGTAATATACTACGACAACGATCAATGCGTAGTTCAATGCCGAATTTATGATTGGTGAAAGCTCTAAAGACCGGACAGAAAAATTGAATCCTATTTGTAGGAAAAACGGCCAGCCTAGACCCTGCAGTATCTTAACAGCGTAATCATCAAGGTCTGTTGTGGTTTTCTTGCTGAGTTGGTGGAGCTGAATCAGGATTATTTTTTTGAAAACCCACAAGGCGACAAGGCAGATAAGGAAGATAACTAAGGCTTCAATATAATCCCTTCCTGTGTTGCCCCACAAGCTGGAAGCCAGAAACTCTTCAAAAAATACCATGCTAATAGGTGTTCTTGGCTGCTTTTAAATTTTGTTTGGTATTGGCCAAGAGTAACGGGCAAAGCTTTTTATTAGGTTCAGGGTAACTCTCCATACGTGCGTCGGTGGTCCAACGGTTAAGACTGCGGCCTTCCAAGCCGCCTATCCGGGAAATGCATGGGGACCTGCATTCGGAAATTCGAATCCCGGCCGGCGCATTAGGTCCCCACTTTTCTTGGTTTAACCATAGTAACAAATTTATTCTGGTGATGCTTTTTGACATATATGTGATAAATACGCTTTCTTTTGCCTCTTTTATCATCATATTCGTATATTTGATGTTCTATTCTCAAAACATTGAGAAATTTGGCGATATCTCGGATCAACAAGGGAGATATAGACGCAAAAACTATTTTGTTTCGGGATATGTATCCGTCACTATCTATTGAGCCTCTTAAGAATCCGACCATGAATTTTTTAGACTGTTTATTATTTATTAAGTGGACTGTATGACCTTTTCTATATTTTTTATCCCATCTTAAGTACTTCATTATTAACTCTTTTATAGCCTTTGAGTAAAAACAAATAATTATCTTATTTTCTGTCATGAATATCATCGGTTTTTTTGAAAAAAGCACATGTAAATTATTTTTTATTATCTTTTCTACTAAGTTTTTCTCTTTTATGTTAAAAAATAAATAAATCCTGTATTTGTAATCCGCTGTTTTATCTAAACAACCATCTCCTGCAAAAAGTCCAATGAATTCCCCTTTGATTTCCTCATTTGCAGTAATGATTTTTTGTTTTTGAATAGTTCTTCCTCTTAATTTAAAAAAATGGTAATATATTGTCGACTTACTCTTTCCCAATTGGTTCGCAATCCTGTTAAGAGAATAATTGTTTTTTACAAAAATCTCTATTTTGTTTTTTTCTTCCTTGTTTAGTCTGAAAATCATCAAGAAAGACTCCAATCAATTTAATATAAACCTTCGTCCGGAAATTTCGGAAGATTTTCGAATCACGGCCGGCGCATACTCTGAAGTCCAACAAAATGAAATAAAAAAAGTAAAGGAAAAATTATCTTTTTCTGATAATAATTAAGGTGGCTCCGCCAAGAACCAGGGCTAATGCTAATCCCTGTGAGGAAAATTCAGGAATTTCATTGTTGTTATTGCCTCCTGGGGCGCCAATGCAGCATAATGCAAGGTATTGATTTTCATTGCAGCCATAATCTGTCTGACATTGGGGCAATGATGAACCAGCAACCTGATTTTGGAGTACATCAGCGCTATACGAACCACCATATACTGTATAATGGCCGGCACCGCCTCCTTCTCTGCAGGTTATTTCGCCTAAAAGCCATGTGCTTGGAGTACCTGCCCAGTTATCATTGCCTGCATTGTATTCATCAGCAGTGCACAAGTGATAGTCATTTGGGCAAAGGGTTTCAAAATCCTGTTCACAGGTTGAATCCTGCGGGTCATCACACACAACTATGGATTCATCAGGATTTGATGAGATTGTATTTGCAGGACTGTTGCAAACAACAGCAGTAACTAGATTAAGTGTTGCCAAAAAAACTACAAATAAGATTATTAATTTTTTCATTTTAATCCCCCACTTCTTGTTAGGGTGTGAACAAATGTATATAAATGTTACTTTTTCCCGGCATTTAAAGTCTTTTTGCTATCCTAATCTATAATTCAATTTACAATTGCATGCTCACCTTTAAATAAGTCGGGATTGTCCCTATTTCCATGTTCAGATTCATTAAAGGCCTATTCAGGAAGGAAGAGGAAATAAAGCAAATTATTGAGGAAATACCTTTGGATTCTCTTCAGGTGTGGACAGTTAATAAAAGAAAAAACATTGATCAGGAGATTTCAAAATTCCTGGTAAGCACAAGAACCGAATTTGAAGCGATAGTTTCTGAATGCAAAACTGCAATTATTGCTCTAAGAAACGCAAACCTTCTGAACCCAAAGATTCCAGAAAATGAAAAGATATTAATGGAAGGCAACAGGGATTCCTTCACAAAATCTGCCGAGCGGCTTTTGGCCATGCTTAGTTATCCTGATGCAGGTAATCTTGACGTTTTTTTTGAAAGCTCAGATAATGCTTTCAAAACTTATGAGAAAATGAGCCTTCGGCCATTTGCCATCCTTCAGCATTTCTTTGAGCATGAGTCAAAGGCAGTTCATTCCTGCGTGCATAGGCTGTTCTTGTTAGTATCAAAAATAAAAGAATTTCAAACTTCATCCGGAATTCTTAATGCATTAT
Organism: Nanobdellota archaeon; assembly: GCA_038046545.1. Taxonomy (GTDB): domain Archaea; phylum Nanobdellota; class Nanobdellia; order Woesearchaeales; family JBBSVZ01; genus JBBSVZ01. Next base: position 2,759 of record JBBSVZ010000015.1, read on the forward strand.
CTGTTGAACGTGAAGCAAAAGAAATAATTGGCGCGATTTCTCTAAACAAAGAGAAGGAAAAAAATCTGGCGGACATTAATCTTCAACTAGAGCAGAAAGAAAAATTAATCCATGGGAAAGATGAATTGATTAAGTCTCAGGAGTTTTTAGATTTTGCTGTTTTACTGCATAAAAAAGAAGAGATAATTAAGTCGATTAATGAGGCTGACTCGGAGCTGGAATCAATTTTTGCCTCCCTCAAAGTGCCACTGCAAAAACTCGTAAGAATTCATCCTGATTTTGCAAAGAAAATAGCTATTTTTGATAATTTTAAGGATGCCCTTCCGGAAAAGGATGCTGAAGTAATAGTGATTATCTCTGCATTGAAAAAAGAGATTGAGAACAATAGTCTGGATTTGAAAGATAAGAAGAAAGAAATTGCTCTTCAAAAAGCAGGATTGATAACAAAGGACTTTTTGGATTCCTGGAATAATAAAAGAATAATTATTGCTGCAAGTTTGAAATCTCTTGAACATGAGATTATGGCCTCAGATGCAAGAGAAAAGCAAGAAATTATCAAGAGAGAAATTGATTCACTTATGGCTTCGAAGAGAGAGCTTGAGCAGGAAAAGATAAGCATCTTAAAAAAGCATTCAGCAGAAAATCTTGCCAAGAGAATCGCCGATTTTGAATCAAAGAATAGAGTAAGGATTTTTTCGCTTTAATTTCAGCTCAATCAAGACAACTTTTTAATGGCCTTAAAGTCGTTTCACGACGAGAAAGCGGAGAAGTAATTAAGCCCGCGCAGCGAATGAGCGCAAATTTATGATTTATTTTACGACGAAACATATCTTAAATCGACTAAATCCTATGTTGCAACTTCCAAAACCCTTAGAAGAACACTTGCAAAAGTGTTAAAGAACATGATGGTGAAAAAGCTGATGAAGCAATAGATGAGGGTTCCCCTGATGAGGTTTTTGCCTATCGTGTATCGCTCGTTAAGCTTGTCTGATCCGTTCTCAATTCCATTGATTAGAATGCTCAAGATAACTATTATCTCCAGGACGTAAATCCCAACTATTATTTGAAAAAAGTAAGTCGGCATTGGATTGCCAAATATGTTTCCAAAATCCATCGCGCCTGCACTTAGGTCAGTATCTTGAGTAAGGCTTCCTAATTGCTTTCCAAGTTCTGTTATTATGTAAACTATCATCGAAGTTATTCCTACGACTATGCCAGCTATCGAGGGCGTTAGCAAGCCGACTTGCTGCTTCATGTCAGAAAGTATATCAACAAGCAAATCCCTTACCCGTTCGTTGACTCTATGGATGTCCCTTACATATTGAGAGACATTAATTAGCGCCGAGGATGCAACCGAAGCACCTTTCTTGCTGCTTTCCAAAAGGACCCTCATTGAGCTTTCGATTAAAGCTGAAGGAAAAAATATTATGGCTCCAATTTTTGAGTCAAAAATTGCACGTTCAACATCCATGCCGATTCTTGTGATATTATTGTTTACGAGCTCGAAGAAATCTCCAGTCGTTGTGCCTTTGGTGACCACAGCAACTTTACCGAATGCTAATTCAGCAGGGACTCCGTCTCCAAGCCTATTTCCGAGCTGGAATAGCGATGCTGCAAATTCTCTTTCAAGTGCTTTTCCAGTTTCCCGCTTTTTTATGGAGTTTGTTGAGCGAGAAAGGAAAAATGCGCCTACTGAAATGCCAATCCCTAGTACAATAAAAACGGAAAGAGCGCTAGCAATAAGCCCATAAGGGCCTACTTTTCCAGTCGTGGTTGTTTTATATCCGAGTACACGATAATTTAGGTTGAGGCTGCCACTGATGTCCGGGTCTTTGTAGGATGGAACCGCAACCTTTAACCACAAAGGTGCAAGTCCAATCGCTAAACAAACGACTAAAACAACAATGGAGAAAGTAAGCGGGCTGGCTAAAGAAGAGTTATCTGGCTTGTCCGAATCTATTATTGTTTCTCCGAAACCAGTTGGCCGTTTTGAAAGGACCATCCTCCCAAGATAATAAACGAGCAAAGGAAATGTTAAATTGTAAATTAAGGCTATTATTAATGACATAATGTAAGGACTTAAAGTCTCGCCAGTCAGGAAACTAGCCACAAGTGGGAGGACAATGAGGCCAAGCAATGGTAATATCACGCCAAGCATGTAAAGCAGCTGCAAAGGGCCTTTGAGTTCGTGGGAATAATGCAGCATTTTCTCGAATGTTTCTTCAAGCATTGTCTGCAGTCCTTTTTCAAGCAAATTTATTCTTCTGTCCTCGCTAGATTCGTAAAGCGACCCTTCTATAAGGTGGAATGACTCGAGGAATTCAAGATTGTAAGGTCTCCAACCTTCAAGGTAAACATCGAGCGATTCCTTAATTGTTCCATATGTGCCAGTTTCCACATCCCACAAAACTTTTTTGAGATCAAATGAAAGAGGAGCACCTGCCCGCTCAGCAGCAAAATCTATTGCAAGCTCAAGATTTGAAGTGTGCCGCATGTACATCACAACGTAGAAAATACAAAGCACCATCTGGTTGGATGCCTTTAGCCGCCAGCTGTTCGAGATGAACTCTGGGATTTTCAGGCAGACCATTACCAGTACCAATGTCAGAATTAATCCGAAAACGAGAAAAAAAGTGAAGGCTGATGTTGCGATGACAAAAAAAAGCAAGCAGAATGCTATTCCTATTAGCGTTGGCAGGATGACTGCAAAACTCATCGCTCCGGTAGGGGTGATGGCAAGGTGGCTTATCCTGATGTATTCCTTGAGTTGCGCCTCCTTTTTTGCATTAGGCTTTATTTTGAGTATCTTCTCAAATCGGTTGCATAAATTTTCGTAGAAGCTAAGATGCTTTGGATAATAAGTTTTTTTGAAGTCAAGGTAGCTTGTTGTGGTTTCTGTAGCAGAATCCTTTCTTAGTTGTGAGTCAATCCTGTTTACGAATTCTTTTTTCCGATTGCTATCCATCAGAGTCCCCGAAGCTGCTGTTTTAACCAGCGGTCCCACTCGGAGAAAATCTTGCTGCTATCCATCGTGCCGACTTCATCCTTGACCCTGTCTGAAATCCTGTGGAACTCATCATTTGCCTGCACAACAAAACCTGCTTCAAGAATGTCGAGATTTTTTATCTGGTGAGCATATTGGACGAGCGTTTCCTTAAGTTTTGCGCGAAGCTGAATATTGTCCCAGACAGCATTCCAGTTTCCTGCCCACTCCTTGACGTTGCCGGCAACGGCTTTTATGATGTCGCTTTCACCGTTGAGGAGGTCTGCTGTTGGTTCAAGTATGTCTTTTTTCGGCTCGTATCTGAAGAGGTCTCTAAATCCATTTTCAAGCGATGGGTCATTTTCCCAGTGCTTTCCAACTTCTGTAATCTGGGTTATTCTCCTCCATCTGTGCAGGCCATCAGCGCTTTTTATTGGGTTGGCAACAACCATGATGTCTGTGGCTTTGAATGATGTCCTTGGAACTCCGAGATCATTTACAACCCTGTCAAATACTCCGTATGGTGAATCACCGTGAATTGTGCCTGCAACAACATTTGCAAGCGCGCCAACTCTCATTGCCTCATAAAGCGCTTTTGCTTCAGTGCTTCTTACTTCCCCAACAATTAGAGATGAATCTCCGAGTCGAAGCGTTGTTCTTATTCCTTCGTCAGCAGGAACTTCTGCAGTCCCTTTCGTGAGCGCTGCTGCCACTTTCATCGACTGGATGTTGTATCCAAGCTTTCTTAGGGCGGCGACTGGAAGTTCGAGCGTGTCCTCGATTGTAATCATTCTGTACTTTCGCATTATCTCAGTCATTACTGCACCAAGAACTGAAGTTTTTCCTGCACTTCTTGTCCCTGCAATTAACATCGTTCGGGAACCATCAATTAGAAATGAGAGTGTTCCTGCCGCTAGCGGCGAGATCATTTTATTGTTTATCAGTAAAGGAAGCGTCCATGGTTTATCCCTATGCCTTCTAAGTGCATATGCTAGCCCAGTTGGATTAATTGGCGGGGAAATCACTGCGACTCTTGCTGTTGCTCCCGGAATTAAAAGTTCAGTATCGAGAATTGGGTTTGCCTCGTCCAATGGCCTGCCGGACATGAGCCTCATTTTCGATGCCCAGGAGTCTCCTTCTGTAATTGTTGGTATTATGTTTGTGACGCAGTAATCATAGTCCTGGTGAACAACGAAAATCGGAATCTGCCCCATAGGGCTGTTTATTGTTATGTCTTGGATTTTATCATCTTGTAGCAGGACTTCTATAAGGCCGAAGCCAACAGTATACCTCACAAGGATTCGGGTGAGCTCCTCAATCTCTTTTTGCCGCAAATTTAGGTTTTTGTAGCTTGCAAGCTCTTCAACTAAGTCGAGGCCAACATTGAAAAAAACACTTCTCATTCTTTCAGGGTCTATGAACTCAGATTTCTCTGGCTTATGTTCTGCAATTATGCTGCGCGCCTGGTCAAGAATCTGGTATTTTTCTTCAGTAAGCCGGAATTCCGGAGGTGTAATGTGGTAAAGGTACTGGATTGTAGTTTTAACTTTAAAAATAGTAACTTCGGTTTCTTTGCCCACCATGTAAGTATCTACCTCTTCCCCGTCAAGCGGGTACTGGGCCATGAGCTTCGTGAACATGAAATCCGGCTTTATCGTCGGCCTGAAAATTCTCCTGTAAACACTCCTGTCGTAAAGATGGTATTGGATTAGAAGCGGCTTTGCTGCTTTTATTAGGATGGTGTTTTCAAGTAGCTGGATGATGTGATGTACAGTATTCCTATATCTGGTGTGCCTTGCTAGCTCGTTTTCAGCAAGTTCCTTTTCAGTCCTGATTGTTTCTCGCCTAAGTATTCTTTTAAGAAGAACAAAAGTTGCAACAGGATCGCTTCTAAGGCCGCTGTAAATCAGCGGCTGGAGCTCGGCATAAGCTGAGCCTAGATTTTCGTAGCTTAAGACCTGCTTTTGCTTTAGAAGCTGGCTTGAAAGTCTCGCTATCTCTCCGAGCATTAAAGTTTGGTTTTCGTCGTACTCGTAATCCCTTTTTTGGAAAAAAACTATTTTTGTTATTCCGGGATTCTCAATAAGCTTTTCTGATGTCTTGAACATGCATTCAGTGCTGTCTTCTATTGAGGGAATGGCCGTTGCTTGTTCGTAATCAACTTTCAGAATTGTGTCCTCTCCTTCTCGGACGATTTCGTATTGGAGGTTGGTCTCGGCCATGATGACCCAAAAGATTTATTTAGAGGGCAATTTAAATACACTTAATCGGTTATTTAAACCTTCTCAAATGGAGAACCCCCCAAGAAAGCCTGACGCGATGCAACCTGATATGGCATCAGGGATGTTTGCCCCTCCTAAGCAGGCAAGGCTCTCAGGGGATTTGGCTGAGCAGATGATGTCCTCAATTAGGCGCCTTAGGATTCTTGAGGAGCGAGGCCAGCTCATTCACGGTAAAGTTCAGGTTGTTGAACTAAACATGATTTCATCAGTTCGAAAGACTGATGCTGAAGTTAAGAAGTTACAAGAGCAGCTTGGAGAGCTTCGGGCGGATATTGTTGATATTAAGAACACGATTAAAATGGTTGTTTCTGAAATTCAGGTTGCTGCTAAAAGGCAGGATGTTGAGATACTCAAGAAATATATCACTTTGTGGGAGCCTCTTAATTTCGTGACAAGAAATGAAGTTCGAAGGCTCGTTTCCGAGGCGCTCGAAGACATCCAGCAGGATCAGCCTCCTGGGTGAAATGTCACGTTTTCAATTCGCCTGCAGGAGTAACGATAAATATTTATACGCAGTTTGAGAGGAATTTTTTAAGATGGCTATGTTTGGTATGGGAAAAAAAGAGGCTCCTCCGCCTCCAGTGGCAGCTGAGAATGCAATTGTTGATGAGATTAGGCGTCTGCAGTCTCAAGGAATGCAAAATCCTCAGATAGTCCAACAGCTCCAGAGGCAGGGATACAAGACTTACCAGATATTTGATGCTTTTAACGCGGTTGACTTGACAGGCAAAGCTGGCCCGATAGACCAACCAGTTCCTCCAGATCCAAATATGTTAGCTCAGCAAGGCCCTCCTTCTCCCCAGCAGGAACAAGGAGTTTATCCCCAACAACAAATGGGAGCTTATGCCCCTCAGGGTTATTCTCAAATGGCCGCCCCTCAAATGTTGGATGAGCCCCAGTATGATGAGCTCGAACAGGTTCCTGAGGAAGAGGAGCAGATTGAAGAGCTTGTTGAGGCAATAGTTGAGGAAAAATGGGAGGAGCTTGTTAGGAACGTTAACAAAGTAATCGGCTGGAAAAACGTCATGGAAAACAGGCTGGCTGTTTTAGAACAGCGGTTTACTGACCTCAAGATGCAGTTTGATGACATAAACAAAGGAATTATCGACAAGATGGGAGAGTACGACCAGAACATAATCAACGTTGGCACAGAAATAAAAGCAATGGAGCAGGTCTTTCAAAAGGTGCTGCCGACTTTCACAGAAAACATTAATGAGCTTGCACGGCTGACAAAGCAGATGAAACAGTCGCAGACTATGCAGAAAAAATAGAATCTATTTTTTCAATAAACAGATTAAACTTTGCGAATTATTGCTTCTTAATTTTGCTGTCAAATCCGGCATGAGAAAGCCTTCGCGGCCACTGAGCGGTAAATTATTATTATAAAATCCTAAAAATTACATCCCAGGCAATCTTGGCCCGCTTGTGAGCAGAGCAATTGCAAAGGTTCCAATCAGCATTATAAGTATCATGCCAAGGATTTTTGGGTGAAATAACGTTGCTCCAAAGTTCTGAGAGAAACTTCCTGTAGATGTATCTGAACCAGTTATATTCCCGCCAGTATTGCCGCTATTTCCTTTACTGAAACTTTCAAGGAAGCTCTGGCCATAAACTCCCGATAGCGCAAAGGCCATAATTACTATTGTCACGATAAGAAAAACAACTGCCCCTCCTTGCTTGCCCCCAATAACAGCTATAACTTCATCAGGCTTGAATCCCGAGAAGCTTGCTGCCATGAAAAGGAATACTAAAAACATAATGAAAACAACATAGAAAGGCGAAAAGTTTGAAATCACTTTCAATGCGCTTGGTTGGGTCGCTGACATCAGGGCGATGAGCAAAGCTATTAAACCATGCACTCCAGGGTTTTGGCCCAAGATTTTTGTTACTTCAAGGACTGCATAAATAATAAGAAAAATAAATATGACTGCAAATACGCTAGAGAATTGGTCTATAAGACCGAGGTCTAGTATGCTTGCCATTTATTTTGGTTTGTGCAATGCGTTATTGAGGCCTTCGTACCAGCCCATAACATTCGTTGCTTTGGCGTCATCCCTTGTTATGAACCAGATTATCAGTCCAAAAATAAGCAGGGCAATTATCATTGCTTTAGTTTCAGGAGGTAGTGCTGGGATTAATATGTTCCACCAGTTCATAGCCTGTCCGAAATAAAACACCACAATAGCCACTGAAAATATTAACACAGCGCCAGTCATTTGCCCGCCAATAAATTGGAATCCAAAGACGCCTGCAAGGACAAGAGCCATGACAATTGCAATTGCAACAACAGCCAGGTTTGGTATGGCAGTGTTCATTATAGTGATTGGATCCTTGTTAGGTGGGTAAGCGCCGATAATGTGAGGTATTACTACAAGAAGCCCGATGCAGAGCGCTACAATAGCGTTCATGTTTCTCTTGCCGACTCCCAAAATTTGGGCTTTATCGAGAGAAGCAAATACTATCGTGAAGATTAGTATGAATGGAATTAGCGAATCGAGTATTCCGAGGTTTTGCAATTGAAGAAATAAGTCTGTAAAGCTGCCTATTGCCATTTGTTTTCACCTTTAGTGTTTTTCATTTGATATATGGGGTCCTCCACTGGTCACGAAAAGAATTATTCCTATCGTGAATATTATCAGAACTACTGATGCGATTGTTGAGGATGATGAAAATTGGCCGCCCCAATCCATAATCTTATCAAGCCAAGTTGTGCCTGGTTCGATTTCCAGGGCGTCAAGAAAAATTACTGCGAGGCTAATTGCTACCAGAATCATGAATGCATTTTTGTAAGCTCCTTCAAGAAAGAATCCTTTTGGGTCTTCCTTGTGGAAAGAGCCTGCAAGTATAAGGAACATTACAGTTCCCAAGAGTATAATAACCATATTGGCTGAAATTTTTGTGATTGCTTGGACAAGTTGTGAAGATGCGACAACAAAAAAAGAAATAACGAAGGCTACCATTGAATTGAGGTTTTTCTTTGGATATTCTTTCCCATCTGGGAAAGTGTAAGTTCCGAAAACTCTCGTTTTTTCTAGGATTGCAAATACTATCACAAACACAAGTATGAAAGGTAAAACTACGTCGTAGACTCCCATGTCATTAAGGAAGCCAAGGGCATTGCGGAACGATGAAGCCATTGCTTTAAATACGGTTTAATAGACTTATAAATGTTTCGAACCCCTTTATAAGGCTGGAGATTGAGGTTACCTTGTGAAATTCACCCAAACACCCTTTTGTAGTTCATGAATATTATCTTCTTTGTTTCCTCAACTTCAAGCCCTTTTATTTCTGCAATTTTTTTAACGGTTAGCGGTATATTGCTAGGTTCATTCCTGACACCCTTCTCAACTCCTAGGTAGGGAGAGTCTGTTTCTGTAAGTATTTGAGTAGTTGGCACAATTTTGACCATTTCCTGGAAGTGTGTGCTTCTCTCAATTGTGCAAGGTATTGAGAAGTAAAATCCTAGCTTAACAGCCCGCTTAACAAGTGTCATGCTGCCCATGAAGCAATGCAGGTGGGCTTTCGGCACATTTTCATTCTCAAGCTGATCCAATGTTTCTAGCTCAGCTTTTCGGGTGTGGACAGACATTGGTTTGTCTAGCTCTTTTGCAAGGGAAATCATTCTGGAAAATATTATCTTTTGCTCATCCATCTTCTCGTGAGTGCCATCAAGCCCGACTTCTCCAATAGCTGCGACTTCTTTTTTGTGCTTTTTTATGAAGTCGCAAACTTTTTCCACATCTTCATTTATTTCTGAAGGGTAAATTCCGAATGCTGGCCTTACTATTTTGTATTTTTTTGAAAGCGCAAGGCTTGCCTCGTTGGTTTTATGGTTAAGACCGTTTTGTATTATCGCAATTATTCCTGCATTTTCTGCCCTGCTGATTACTTCATCGAGGTCTTTTGAAAACCATTTGTCGTCTAAGTGGGCGTGGCAGTCTATGAACATTTTACACCGATAAAATTATTATTCCTATGAGGACGGCTGTAATGCCAGCGTATTGATGAATCTGCAACCTTTCCTTTAAAAAAATAAATCCCAAAACTATTGCAACTAGGGGAAACATTGCAGATATTGGGGTAACAATTGCCGTTCTCTCAATCGATATTCCGTAAGCATAAACCAGAGTTCCTCCAACAGCCAACAAAATTGAAAATGCTATCGGCAAGAGCAAATTATTTTTTAGGGCAGCTCTTCCATCACCTTTGATGTATGCGTATGGCGCCATTACTGCTGCCAGAGCTGTTGTGCTAACCAGTGTGGATGCATACCATCCAAGTCCGGGAAGAGAGAGTTTATAGAAAAAAAATCCAAAACCCCATAATAATTGGGAAAATAGCAATATTGTCAAACTTGATGTAAGTTGAAACTTTTTCGCAGCATAAACAAATCCAGCTGCTATAACCCCGAACATCACTAAAAAAATTCCAATTGCCTCAAAAGTGCTCAAAGTTTCTCTTAAAATAATTATCCCAAGTATTATGGTGATCACCGGATAAGCTGAGCCAATTGATGATACAAGCGAAAGCTTATCTTTTGACAATGCGCTGAGAAAAAATAACAGTCCGAGACCGTTAAGAATTCCAGTAACAACCGCAAAAATGATGCTGTTTGTAGGAAATGATATTGGCTCCCAGAAAAATGGAAAAAATGCAGCGGTTATAATAATATTTAACGGAACGCTCCAGAAAAGCATTTGCTTTAAGGAAATTTTATTGAAAATTGTTTTTTGGACGAAATCGGCACTGCCCCAGCAAATCAGGGCTGCAATCCCCGCAAGAATTCCAAAGCCTATCATTTTACAATCTGTCCATCACTGCTGCCCGCAGAAGTGGAAGCGCTATTGTTGTGTCGCAGACAACATTTGCATAATGGGCGTTTACTTTCAGTTTGCCCCAGCTTATGCCTTCTGAAAGCTCTGCTCCTGAGCTTCCTCCAGGTTCAGGCCTGTCCATGGTTATTTGTATGGCGTAAGCAGCGCCTTTTGAAAGCTGCAATGCCTGCTGAATGTAATTTTTCGGAACCCCTCCGCCAAGGTAGAGTATTCCTGCTTTCTTTGCAGTCCATGCAGTGTCAAGTATTTCTTTTAGGTCTTCGAACGCAAGAACGTCAAGGTTATGCCTTTGGAGATAATTCCAAATCTGCAGGCCAATGCCTGAGTCTGCCAATGCCGGGCAATAAATCGGAATATTTTTTTCGTAGCAGGCGCGTAATATCGATGGGTGCTTAGTTGGCACGTGAGGGGCGATTTCTTTCAGGAATCTGCTTATTCCCATTTTTTCTTTTGGCAGTTTTGGCAAGACTTTTGTGAAGAATTCCTCAAGGCCTTCATAAATTTCGTCAGGCATGTATGAGTCAAGCATCCTGTCAAGCCTTTGTTTGTGCAGTTCAGCGTCAGATACTTTTTCGTCGCTGTGATAGTGCCTGTATCCAAGCGCTTCCCCAAGGTCATGGGTTAAATTTGCTCCTGTGGTGACAAGCACATCTATCCATCCGTCGTTTATCATGTCAATTATTATCTGCTTCATCCCTCCGGGAACCATTGCTCCTGCTAGTCCGAGAAATTTCACGCAATCCTTGTCCTTCAGCATCATCTGGTAAATCTCAGCAGCCCTTCCTATTCTTCCAGCGCCCATCACGCCTGCCTTGCTCATCTGTGCCAGAAGCTCGTTGACTGTCATTCCTTTAGAAGCTGTAATTTGGTGGACGGGCTCAAGGCTGATTCTTTTCATGGTTCTGTTAAATCCTTGGAGCGTATAAATTGTTTTCCAATCAGACTGCATTTTTCAAAAACCAAAGCAGCGGTCTGCCAAGGTAGCTGAATACTGCAATATTGAAGACTATGTTGCTTCCAGAGTAAATCATGCCGTATCCAATGTTCCCGCCTAGAGAAAGCACTATTGGGAAGAGAATGGTGTGGTAAACAACTACAAGTATAATTCCGAGCAGGACTATATCTGCGCCGCGGAAGGCGTAAGCAAGAAGGGAAATTGCTGTCAAAGAAACAATTGAGCCTATGAAGTCAGCTTCCAGCCTGCCAGTCATTATTTTTCCGACAAAACTTGAAATTATGCCAACGAGAATACCCATTATTGGTCCGAAAACAACCGAGGTAAGGACTGTAACAAGCTTGATCAATTCGAAATTAATGGGTGATTTGAAGAAATGCTGATAGAAAGTCGAGCCAGCGCCGATCGCGATCAACACAATGATGATTATTACAGCTCTTACCCCGCTAAAAAGGAGGTATATCATTAAAAAAAGAACTAGGGCAACAATTAGTTTCTTGTAATTTTTCTTCGCGTTTTTCAAAAAGCCGATCATGGGGCTGCAAATTCGGTGATGGATTTAAAGTTTCCCTGCATTTCTTTTCAAAGAAATGAGCAAAGAAAGAGTGTGGCATAAAGCCATACAAAAATTAAGAAACAATAGGCTGGCGGTTAGTCAAGTTAAGTGGGAAAGTTTTTCGTTGCCAATGGCGCAGGTCTGACGGGGGTTGCCCCCTTCGGGGTGTCAGACGAGGAGCGATAGCGACGACTGCCGCCATTATTGGCTG
>JBBSVZ010000016.1:0-8672 GCA_038046545.1 Nanobdellota archaeon
TTGAGGGAGATATGCTGATTGTTACCAAGAGAAATTCCAAAGCGCTTGATGATTTGAAAGGGTTTCTGCCAACAAATTTTGAAACAGACATTAGAGGCATGAGAACTGACGAAATTAAAAGGCTCAAAAGACTTGGAATTATATGAAAATTACAGATGTGCTTAGAATCGCCTTATAGTCCGGCTTACCTGGGAATTGCACTCGTTCTTTTTAGAATTATAGTATTTAAATCTTATTCATCAAATGCTTTATCATCATCATTATTTTGCTTCCATAATAGAAAGTAAATGAAGGCACCTGTAAGTATAGATAATGGCAAGGTTATCTGCAAATCAGATCCGGGACCTGGCAAAAAATTTTGAATCAGCAGCCTCTTGAGTACCTGTTCATTGATGAAATCTTCAGCAAACTGGTAGAAACTAAATGAAATCATCACTGACAAGCCAGCTAAAGCCAAGACTTTAATCCTTTTGTCATAAATCCATTTAATTGAAGGAATGAGTAAAAGCATGAGTGAAAAAATAACTGCGCCGTCCCAGCCATGGTGGTGGCCTAAGTGCACTGTCGGAAATCTCTGGCCCTCAAGGTCGGGGATTTGCTTTGAAAAGAACACTGAACTTAGCACTGGAATGTCGCCAATGTAAATTCCGAGTTGGGCGAAAAACCATGGAAGGCTCAGGAATAAAACAATCAAAATAGTCAAATTGATTTTTCTGCCAAACCTTAAATTCCCATTTTTTAATTCAATAAATTTCAGATTTTCTGCCTTGCGACTAGCAATCAACCTATCCAGAAGAAAGACAGCAGTAATTGTAATTGCAACACCTCCAAGATACTTCAATGATTCAACTGCTTTCTCAAGCCCTAATTGTGCAGAAGGAGTCCAATTTTTACTAATGAAAAAGAGATCAGCAGGATCGGCAATCTGGTAGAATACGAAATTCGAGATAACAGTGAACATTACAAGCGCCCAAGCAATCAAAATTACAACTAAATCTGTGTTTTCTTCAAATTTTCTTCGTAAGAATGATTTTTCTTGCACAAATGCGCATTAATTCTTTGAAATAAAAATTTAGCTGTTGAGAAATACCGCCAAACTATTATTCATCTACAACGTCTTCGTCTTTGACGAACTCTTCTTCAGAATTTATTTCAGAATCTTCATCATTGGCAGAAGGCCTGTCAGGTAAAGTGACCATCTGAGGTTTATCCTTCAGGCGCTCCAATTCCTGCGTTGGATCGGGATTAAGGTAAATCAATGATGCAATTATCTCGAGGCGGTCAAACATTGTGTTTTTTACAACTCTTCCGCTGACTTTGAGCATGCTGCCAAGCAATTCATTCCTCTTCTCATCAAAGAGCATCGGGTTTTCCATGAATTTTTCTAACTCCTGGTCGGTAACTGAGAGAATCCTTAATAGTTGCCTTCTGAAACACACAACTCTTACATTGTCAGTGCCGTCATCGAGGAATAGATTAAGCACAGCTGTGTTCTGCGGCTTTATGCTGCCGTGCTGCTCGCAAAAGTATCCTGTTTCAGTCTGCTTCGCTTTCTTGCCGCAAGTTGAACAAATCTGGAAGAATTTTAAATCAAAAACCTGAACAATCGTGCCGAGAAGTTCCGCAGTCTGGTCAGTCTCAGAAAGCTCTTTAATGCTTTTTCTTGAGTAATCAATCTGCTCCCTCTTAACACCTTCTCCAGTAATCTCTAAACTGCCACTCTCAGGAATGTGAATCTCTTTGAAGGCATTTCTCTCCTTAACATAGCCGCCTTTTAGAACAATCAAGTTTCCTTCATTCAGTGATGAGAGCTTATCTGCTTGTTCATTCCACAAAACAACCCTAACTAGCCCTGTGTCGTCCCCAAGCAAAAATGAGCCGACTTTGCCCTGTTTTGTTTCCTTCTGGAATGCTCGAGCCTCGTAAACTCTCTTTACAATTCCATGAAGCTCGACATTTCTCATACCTGTAAGAAGGCTCTTAACTTCGACTTTTCCACCAGTGACTTCAAAAAGCTTGACTCCAAGCTCGTTAGCTATAATATGCGCAGCTCCCTCCTTGCTAACCAGACCATAAAGCTGCTGAAGCTTGTCATCTACCTTCTTTCTTATTTCGTCCTGCGGAAGCCCTGTCTTGGCCTCAATTTTCAGAATTATTTCTTCAAATGGAATCTTAAGCATGAGAGAGCTGGCAACCTGAGCGGGTTATAAATAGTTTATGCAAGACCACATTTATCTTTCAGGTATTTGTTGAGAGTCCAGTCATTGTCCTGGTTAAGATATCCTAAGCTCTTCAGCTCTTGAGCTAATGTTGTGCCGACGTATCTGTAATGCCAGACCTCCTTTATATAACCGCCATTTTTTGCAGCATCGTTCTTAGGATAAGACCTAACGAAGCCGTATTCTTCAGCGTGCTGCGCTAACCACTGTTCTTCAGCTGTTCCTTCGAAACTTGTCTCAACAGAATTAAAGTCAACAGTGATTCCAAGCTGGTGTTCACTGTGTCCAGCGTAGGCTGAATAAGTGTTAGCAATTGCTTCAGCCTGCGCTCTTGTAAGAGCAGGATTATTATTAAGTTCTGCCTGTACGTAACTCTCAAAAAGACTTGCCTGAGTAGAGTAATCCCTATAACCTGAAACAAGGTAGATGTTAATCCCTTCATTGGCTGCAGCTTGTTTTAATGATTGAAGAGGAGCTGAAATAACTGAACCCACATTGAAGCCATCAACACTCGCAATGCTTGCAGGTGAGAAACTGGAGCTAAGAGCGATATTTTTGTCAACATAAGTCAATAACCCTTGCGAATTGTCGCAAGTTCCAACAGAAATAGGTGGAGAAACGGGCTGAGGAATTGATGGTTGAACAGTAGTGGATCCCTCCTCAAATATTTCTGAAAACTTTGATTCAACAATGGATGGATAGTCGCACCCGCCTGGACCACCCCCGCCGTTATAAACCTTCATCGCAAATTGAAAGGGGGTAAATTCCATCCTGCATTGGCCGCTATAAATAATACCCTCGCTATTTACTCCTTTCAGGGCATCAAAATAATTATCAAAGTGGAGATAAACACCTGAAGCAATATTGCAATAAAAATCATACGCAGTTTTGCCGCTGCATTCATCAACAGCCTGGCAGATGCCATCAAACTCATCACCTAAAACTTTACTTGCGCAGGAAGTTCCAATTACACTTTTTTGGTTGTTGGAAGTGCAAAGCTTAGTTGTTGAACAAGTAAATCCTGAACCATACTTGTCTGAACAAGTCTGAGAAGTAGGCAGAGTAGATGCAGAGGGGCCGCAGCAAATTTCGTCGCCAGAATGCTGCCCGTCGCATGTTGTGCCTTTGGCATCGTTGAAAGTGGGATTTGTGCACTTAAGGAATGATTGACAAACAGAACCTGAACCGTATTTTTCAGAGCACGAGGGTGTTGAAGTTATCTCGGGACCGCAACAGACTCCATCAGAACTAAAACACCCTGGATGCCACCTGTCATCGATTTGCATTGCTCCGATGCCGTGTCCATCAAATCCTATTTTGACCGAAGTGCCATCAGATGAGTAATGGTCAAAACCACCTTCTTGGAAAGCTGACCCAAGAACGTACTCTCTCCATATCTCGAAATCATCAGCGTTTGAAAATGAGTTCTCATATTTAGCAATCTGCTTTTCTAACTCAATGACTACAGGTAAATTCCTGTATTCTGCTTTCAATTCTCTTCTCTCAGATCCGACTGTAAGAGCAAATTTATACCTTATTGGCTGATTTTGCAATAACTTGCTTTCAGGACTGTAATGAGGAAATATCTGCCGGGTTTTTGCGCAAAACGTAAAGTGGTTTTTTGGAGAGAATCCTCTGCAGTAAGCCGGTTTTGCGCTTCCTTTTTTCAGGAAAGATGCCTCGTCACCGTTGCTAACTACCCTGATATATGACTCATCGTCACAAATATTTTTTTCATTACACGTTTTTTGATTGATGCTAAAATCAGAATCGAAAATTTCTGTTCCTGACTGGCTATAGAGGCTCAAATGTGGAAGTGGAATGCTTCTCCTGTTATTCTGCAGCTCATCGCCATCTTTATTGTGAACGCTCATCAAAGTGTATCCGTCCCTGTAATTGAATTGTATCTTGCTTCCTGCAAGGGGAGGCATCTTAATTTCTCCGCAGACACAAGGTGTTGTAGATTCTGTAGTTAAACAAGACGAAAGAATGGTTCCGAGCCCGTCATAAAACCAATCTAAATTATTTTCAGCTGGCTCTGGAATCTGAGCTTGGCAGGCATCAAGGCTCCAAGTAAGCTTTTGGTTTCTGGAATTAAGCTCGTTGATTTTTCCTTGTACACAGGCTCTCTTATCGCCTGACTTCTCACATGAAGAAACAATTTCTCTCGTTGATGCGGCAAGCTCATCATAATCAGAAAGGAAGTTGTAATTCGTGGTATACTTGAAAGCTGGTTTGAACTTGTAAGAACCTATGTTTATATCGCTAGCTACTATTACTATGCTTGCGAATAAAACCATCAACAATATTAAAGTTTTTTTCATGGGTTTCCGTAACTGTCCAGAGGACAGTGTTCTTCAAAGCCATTATATTTTGTCGGAAGGAACTTGAATGGGTTTCTCTGGTAGGTTGTATCATCCTTGTTGTAAAGCCTGTCATCAAGATAAACGGAAAAGTGAAGGTGCGGTCCGGTGGATAACCCAGTATTTCCTGACAGCCCAACTATTTCTCCAATTTTAACTTCATTATCTTTCTTAAAATTTATTTTTGACAAATGGGAATACCTCGAGTAAAGTTGGTCATTATGCTTAACGACAATAGTGTTGCCAAGGCCTCCGCAGCAAGTGCTGTCACCAATTACACACGAGCAAGTCAGATAGACTTTTCCACCGTCGACTGCCTTCACTTGCGTCCCTTCTGCAGCAGAAAAGTCTACGCCCTCGTGAAATGAGCCGTCAAAGCTTCTTGGTCCGCCGTAACAATCTGTGACGGGTCCTTCAACTGGCCAGAAAGTCCACTTCCTGTCAAGAAATTCAACTTTATCTGTTTCGTCAGACTTTTTGATTATTTCCAAAGTTACTTCTTTTAATGAAGGTGAGCTTTTGATTGTTAGCGAATCAGAGGTTTCTGTGACTGAAAAATCAGTTGGAGTAATGAAAATATTTCCGTCAGGATAATTTGAAAGGTAATAATTAAGGTGCTCAGCAACAAGTCGCTTGTAAGAATCCCTGACTAATGCAGGTTCAGGATAACATTCCTTTTCGTTCGTGTTCAGCAATTGGACTCCATTGAAAGAGCCGCAACCGGCATCAATTGGTGCAAACTCACCTAGAGTTTGATGAGAACCGCCTTCCCTGCCAAGTATGAATGCGGATGAGTAAGCTGACATTTTCAATGAACCGTCGATGTATTGCTTTAGAAATTCTCCCCTGTTAAAAGTTTGCAGGGCTGCAAGCTGGTCTTCGCCGTTTGCCAATTTATGTTTTTCTGCAGCAATTATTACGATGAAAAAAGTCAGTATTGCGATTGCAGCGGCTATTGCGGTGAATGTGAACATTACTGAAGCTTTTTTTGACATCATCCGCACCTGTCCGGATCGAGGGATGATACTATCAGTTTTTTTGATGTGTCCAGCCCAGGATTTCTGTAAGTGACTTTAATCGATGGATGTTTTGAAAACGGCTCAAGCGGAATTATCGTTTCAGGCCATTCTCGCAGGCAATCCTTGTACTTGCTTGTTGCCAAACTCCAATCACAGTCTCCTTCCAGCCTCATTATATCATCATCGCCCTTAAAAATCTGGAAGTTCCAGCATAAGTCTGCATCCCCTGGGCTGACTCCTTTAGCGGAAAATGCGAATTCTTCGACGAAATTCTCAATGAATTCCTTCATTTTGCCTTTAGCGTTATCATTTAATCCTCCTTCTTCCAAATAATAATATTTAACAACCAAGTCTGAGAAACTCATCTCTTCATTGTTGTACTTGACAGGCGTTTTGATTAGGACTAAAAGTTCTTCCTGAGATTTCAGACCTGTAATTGGTGTTTTGACTGAGTCCTCCTTCTTCCCTTTTGCGCAACTGGTGAAAGCGAAAAGCAAAATTATGAGCATGAAAAATATTGCAACACCGAAAGCGAAATCAGCGCCATAATTTGCTGCGCCGCGCTTCATTGCTGCACTTCCACAGTTAGCCTGCCGTCAACTATCTGGTTTCCATCCCTTATTATGATGGGCCTAATAATTTTCACGAGAGGAAGCTGCGCATCTCTATAAAGTGATGTCGTTATTGTTCTGCCTTCGTCTTTGTTGCTGTGCTTTTCGATAGTCAACCTAAAAGACAAGTCGCCTTTAATCTGCGAATAACACTTTCTAAGAAAATCATTGTTTTCAAAATGCTGCCAGTCCATTACATACCCATCAGTTCTAGCTATACTACTGTCCTTGTAGGCAAGGCAGTCTTCAGCCATGAGAAATCTGGAGAAAATAACTCTTGTAGTGACACTATCCGGAATTCCAACAGTATTGTTTTTAAAACTCATCATGCCGTAAATTAATAAAACCGCCACAATGCTTACATAAATAAGGTAAACAACCATCGCAATCGTGCCCCACGCAGTCACTGCGCTTTCTTCGCCTTTTTTAGATCGTTTCATCTGCATAATGGAACGAGAACAGTTCCTGCCTCATTCTTTATCCCTTCTTTCCCAAAAAAATAATCGGCTACAGTTTTTCTTTTGCCCAAACAAATATAACCACCATGCCGCAACAAAACAGTAACAGATTTTCCTCCAGCCGCGTCCTTGAAAAGATATTCATTATTTATCTCATCGTCATCATTTGCTTTCAAAGTTGTCTCTGATCCTGTAGCATCAATTTTGCCGCTTTGCATTAACGGGTCTGTAAGCGGGTCGAAGAATCGTTCGCAGTAATTAATGTCATCAAGCTCCTGCTTAATCTCTATATCTCCTTTCTTGAACGTGATATCCATTCCATCTTTTCCATCATCTTTTAGATTCAGCTCGGACTTTCTTGTTATGATGTCAGTGTTGAAAGTGCCGCAAGCGCACTCTGCCTCAGATTTTTCTTTACATTGTCGTATTGCCAGGGTAATATCTGATGAGAGCCTTGCTTCCAAAGCAGCTTTTATAGCTGCTGCATCGGAGGTGCAAAATGGGTTTGAACCATCCTCGCAGTTCTTGAACTGAATGAGGAAACCGTTTTTTTCCAGCCAGAAAAACTGGTCATGATCTGCACTCGAGCGGAACTCTGGAACAATTTCTCTTGCGCGAGGAACATATTTTGCAGTTTTTTCAGTTGCCTTTTGTATTGTCTCGGATATTAAACCTTCACCTGTCCGAGTGACTTTTATCATGTCCTCGGCCATCAGGATTACGAATTTTGAGGTATTTCTGTAAATCCTGAATTCTGCATTACCACTCGGGACATGGAGAGTGTTGACTGCAAGTGCAACATCCTGCGCCATGTTCTTCTGAAGGAAAATCTCATTTGAGCCAATCTTTATCGCGATATTAAAGAAAATAACCCCAACAGCAATAGTTAATATTACTGTAAATAAGAAGAACAGCGGGCTTTCACCTCTCTTTTGCATTGCCCTATAATGGAGAAATTAGTTTATAAACCCTTTGCGGGTTTAAACTGTGTATGGGCAAGCCATTTGTACTACAAAGTTACCTGCATCAGTAAAAACAGTTCCTTGGTCTTGGTCATAGAGATATTTGGTATTTCTATCGTGTGTTGCAATGCAAACTTTTTTATCGAGTTTAATGAGCAAAGGCTTGTCTTTTTTTTGGTCTATATAATCATTTACCGTGTAACCTGGGTCGAATGCCGGATCTTCAGAAACGTACCTAGTTATCTCAACTTTATTCGAGCCTGATGATTGTACGTCAAGATTGAAATTACAAAAAGGTACGCTTATAACCTGTTCACTTCCAGTTATGCTAATTCCAGATTCACTTTTTGCAGAATATTTTGTTTTTTCTTTGCCGTCAGAATCAGTAAAGCCCTCGATAGTCAGAACACTTCCAGCAGGCATAAATTCTAAGTTAAGAAACCCTAGAGAACAAAATGGAACGCCAGGGCGATCAGAGTGACCATCCAGCTTTCTTAGCTCAGTTTTTATTTTTCCAGCAATAATTTCATTTTCCTTCTCAGATTGAGATAAACAGCTATTGCCCTCGAGCTTTGCACAGAGTTTTATTCCCGAGCTAGATTGTTGACCGTAAAAAAAGATAGTTCTCGGGTTTATTATAAAATACTGGCATGCGTCATTGTCGCCTGTTTTAAATGTCCCAACCCAATCGCTGCGAAGAATTCCATTTGTCTTAGCCATTTCGGGAATCTTCTCACAAATTTCATCTTCAAACTTTTCTTTACCTAGGTCGACTTTTTTAAATAGGCAAAGGCATGGCTCCCCAGTTTTACAACCTAAAGGCCGAGGCATATCACATTTAGTAGCAGGATTTATTGGAAAAGCAACTACTGCAGTGTTCTTGTCCAAGTCCAGCTTTAACGGAGTTGCATCCGGTCCAAGATTCCTCATATCTTCTGCCAGCTTCATGAAAGATTTTTTTGCGTCCTCATCTGTTTTGATACAGCTTGTCAGCTTTGCAGTCAGAGGGACAAATATCACTATTGCAAGAATTACTCCAA
>JBBSVZ010000017.1:0-13407 GCA_038046545.1 Nanobdellota archaeon
AACAGAAAAAACCAACATACACGAACTTTATGCTTTAATCAGGCAGAGCTATTGTTACATTGAGCTCAGCTGGACAGATTACGTTGAGGTAATCGATTACCTTGCAGGGAAGTTCATCTCGCTCGAGGACCGGCATGTTTACGCAAAAATTTGGTATGATGAGCAGACAGGGATGATAGGGAAAAAGGGAAAGCTTAGCAGAGTAATTCACATGACAAATATCGGGACTATCCCCGACGAAAGCCATGTTCTCGTAAAGATTGGAGATTCTGTAGTCGGCTCAATTGATGAGGGTTTTCTCGAAAGGCTCAAAAGAAATGATGTATTTGTTCTTGGTGGACAGAAGTACCAATTCCTTTACGCCAGAGGGATGACTGCAGTTGTCTCTGCGTCAGCCGCTTCCTCGCCGACTGTCCCTTCATGGTTCTCTGAGATGCTTCCTCTATCCTTCGACCTTGCATCCCAGA
The DNA here is from genome assembly GCA_038046545.1 of Nanobdellota archaeon. Lineage (GTDB taxonomy): Archaea > Nanobdellota > Nanobdellia > Woesearchaeales > JBBSVZ01 > JBBSVZ01. Next base: position 468 of record JBBSVZ010000017.1, read on the forward strand.
TAGGAAAATTCAGGCGGCTTGTCGAAGAGAAGATGAAACGGGACAGAACAAAAGATGAATTGCTTGCATTTATCCACGAATACCTTTACGTTGATGACAATTCTGCAGAAGCCATTTACATGTACTTCCGTGAACAGTACCTTTTCTCACAGATTCCAACAGACCACAAGATTCTGATTGAAAAATTTACTGAGGAAGACAGGAAGATGGCAGTATTCCATACTTTATTTGGCAGAAGGGTCAATGACTGCCTAAGCAGGTCTATTGCCTATGCAATAGGCAGGACTGAGCACAGGGATATGGAAGTTGGAGTAACTGACAATGGTTTTTACGTTGCCCATAAAAAAACAGTTAATGCCAAAGCAGCGCTTAAGCTTCTTAACAGCGAAAAATTGCCAGGAATACTAAAAATGGCAATTGAACATTCTGAAGTCCTGAAGAGAAGATTCAGGCATTGCGCCACAAGAGCCCTGATGATTCTGAGGCAGTACAAGGGCCACACGAAAAGGGTTGGAAGGCAACAAGTATCATCTATGATTCTCATGTCAGCTGTGAAAAGAATCTCGGCAGACTTCTTCATCCTGAGAGAGGCAAGGCGCGAGGTACTCGAGGACCTTATGGATGTGCAAAATGCTTCTTTAATCTTGAAAATGGTCGAGGACAAGAAAATAAGAGTCGAGGAGATTTCGACCGTGATGCCATCACCCTTCGCTCTCAGCATTGCTATGCAGGGAAGGACAGATATCCTTCGCATTGAGGAAAAAGTTGAATTTCTTAGAAGGATGCACCAGCACATACTGGCCAAAATCGGCAAGACATCTGTACTTTAGGAGATAGTAGTTGCTGCCGAAATGGCCATATGGGCAAAAAGCAATAGTCAACAGAGCTATAGAAAACTATTTATAGCTAATAATTGAGTTTTCTTTGTGAAAAAGAGGCGGATGATGAGACACGCTTTATCAGTAATAATTCTTATCACGTTTGTTTCTCTAATTTTAATTCAGGGTTGTGATCTAGCGAGGAATGTTCTCCCAAAGCGCTGCCCCTCAACCTGCGACGATCAGACTGCATGTTCGTTGGATATTTGCAATAAAGATACAAACTATCTTTGTGTTCATCAATCAATAGTTCCATGCGATGGAAACAAAATATGCGAGAATGGAGAGTACCTCAATTCAACTGACTGCCCGAACTGCGATGATAAGAATTCTTGCACATTAGACAAAATGGATTACACGAAAGGAGAATGTTCTTATGAGTTCCTATCTTCATGCTGCGGCAATCAAATATGCGATGCGACAGAAACAGGCTCAAGTTGCCCCTCAGATTGCCCAAGTTGTGACGACAGCTATTCCTGCACGATAGATAATTACAACAGGATCGATAAGAAGTGTGAGCATAAGTACATTTTTCCCTGCTGTGGCAATGGCAGATGCGAACTAGGCGAAAAGTATGCAACTTGCCAAAAAGACTGCCAGCCATCACAACAAGATGAAATAATAATTTGCGGGACAAACCAGACCTGCCTAACCGATGTTGCACTTAAATACAAAGAAGCTGAGATTTGCAAGAACGCTGCAACGTTTACTGGAACTGATGAGTGTTTTGAAAAGCTTGCAGTTGACCTTAACAAATCTTATTACTGCACCATGATCACCAACACTAAACGGCTTAGCCATTGCCAAGAAGCTTACGCAATTTCCCAATTAGCAGTTGAAATGTGCCCGTTTGATAATCCCAACACTTGCATTGAATCAATCGCAGAAAAAACAAAAAATGCTGAGCTCTGCAACCGCTTAACTGAACAGTTTGTCAGGACGAAAAACGATTTCATCCTTAAATGCAAGGCCATTGTTCTTTCAAACTTCTTGCTCTGTAAGCAGCTCGAAAACATTTGGGTTGCTGACAAGTGCTTTACCCAGCTTGCAGTGCAGCTTAAGGATGCATCACTCTGCGACGCAGTTGACCTCGACAAGGACACATGCCGGTTCGCAGTTGAGGATGCCATTCTTTTCAGTGATAACAATTAAGGATTTTTTCGTTCTGCGAAAAATGTAATTTTAATTAACTAAAATATGCGCTCAATCGCCGCGCGGGCTTAATTGACTTTCTGCGCATTCTCGTCGAGAATCGACCTTAATGCGCAATAATGCCAGACATGGCCGCCGCGGCCAGGAGCGGAAAATAATTAATAAATCACTTAGATGAGACGACATCTGTTGAGCTTTATGTAAAACCTAAAGTACCAATTATTATTCAACTCAAGATCAAGACAATAATGCGCCTATGTTATTGCCGTGCAGATTACTGACCTTATTTTGATATGTTTGTGCCGGATGTTATGGGAGTAACTGTAAGTTACAAGCCTGATAATTCCGAAGCTAGTTAAAACCAATGTGCCAAAAAGAAATAGCGAGAACACAACTTTTGGCGAAGAAAGCTGGATCAGGTCGTCATATACGAAAAAGAATCCGAGCCCTGTTATCAGGTAGCCTAATGGTTTTGCGATATTTGGCCGCATTAGCATCAGGAGCAAGCCAACAAGAGTTGTGGAGATTACTCCGGCAGCATAAATTAGTTCGATGTTTTCTTTCATGCAGGCCGACTGCGTGAATGGATAAGTGTGGATGTTGTAAATAAATAATGTGGAAGAGCACCCAAAAAAGTTCGCAGCAATTGCATGCCCAACCTCGTGGAAAGCGATAGTTAGAGTGAATGCAAAAACTATCATTATTGATGTGAAGAAAAATACGCTTGAATAAACAATTATTTTTGATGGCTCATGCTTTTCTATTATCAGCTCGTAAGAGCATTGCCTGACATGAACCCATAGTGTCAATGCAGAAACGAAGAAAAATATTGGCACCAGGAAATATGCGAGCGGAATATTTTTTGTTGTCGTATACACAATCAATGCAGCGAGAAGTATTGCCGAGCCAAACATATTTGCGATGCTCATCATAGCCAAATGGTCCGTTATTCTTCGTAGCAGAGAAATGCTTGAGGCGAAAATAAGTGTGGCCGAAAGTATTGAGATAACACCTAAAGATATATCCAGCCTTAATGCGCTCAATGGCAGCGCAATAACATAGAGCACCAATACAATACTGCCATAGTAGCTTGAACGGAGTGTGAAGTTCAGCCTTGCCGCGAAGAAGGCGGTGATTGCATAAAAAACTGCCATAAGCATAAACAAAGAATCTATTGTCGAATCAAATGCGCCCAATGACCAAGATATTAAGAGTGCACCAAAAATAAGAAAAGTTATAGCAAGTGGCAAAAGCCGTGCTTGGAGTGGTCTAAGTTTTTCCTGAATTGAGCGGTGTAGACTGATTGCATAAAGCGCAGCTGTCGCGAGAAGCACTAGTCCAACGCAGAAAATTACCAGTGCGAGCATGCAGGCATTCAGTCAATTGGCTATAAAAAGATTCGGTCTTTACATTCCCGGCAGTTTGCCGCCGAAACGCTTCATCATCCGCTCCATCTGTTTTGGGTTTGACCCCTTGAACATTTTCATCATCTTTTTTGACTGCCGATACTGCTTCAATAATTCCCTTACGTCAGCGTTTGAGGTTCCAGAACCTTTTGATATCCTATCTATCATTGGTGGCCCAATCTCTTCAGGCTGCTCAAGTTCTGCTTTTGTCATCGAGTTCATAATATATTTCCAGGTCTTTAGCCGTTCTTCTTGCCCCTGAAGCATTTCTTTAGGCAGCTTGAGCTGGCCCATTCCGGGAATCATCTCCATGACCTTGCTTAATGGGCCCATCTTTTTCATTGCTTCCATCTGGCTGTAAAGATCGATAAGTGTGAAATCGCCTTTTAGGAGTTTTTTCTCGAGGTCCTGTGCATCCTCCTCAGTAATTGCCTCTTTCGCTTTTTCGAGCAATGCTTCCAGATCCCCCATGCCAAGAATCCTGCCTACAAAGCCTTTAGGATTAAATCTCTCAAGGTCGTCTATCTTCTCCCCCACCCCTATGAATTTTACTGGAGCCCCTGTGATTGCGCAGGCAACTAATGCACCCCCTCCTTTTGCTGTCCCTTCAAGTTTTGTTATGAGAACACCAGTGATGTTAACAGTGTCATGGAATGCTTTTGCCTGCGCTTCTGCTGCTTGACCGATATCTGCAGATATTACTAGAAGTTTTTCTGTTGGCTTTATTTCTTCATTTAGTCGGTTCAGCTCGCTTATTAGCTCTTCGGAAAGCGCATCTCTGCCCGCTGTGTCAATAATAACGACATCAAAATTAATTAATTCTTTTTCGAATTGATTGTAAATTCTTACTGGGTCTTTTTCATCTGGGTTTCCGTACACCTGCGCGCCGATTTGCGTTCCAAGCTGCCTGAGCTGCTCAAATGCAGCTGGCCTCCAAGTGTCTGTTCCAAGTAAAGCAACTCTTAGCCCGCGTTTGCTTAGATATTTTCCTAGCTTTCCTGCCTGCGTGGTTTTTCCTGAGCCGAAAAGGCCGACAAGCATTATTTTTGTAGGCTTCTTAGAAAGGTCAAGTTCTTGTTCTGTTTCGCCGAGAAATTTAACAAGTTCTTCATAAACAATTTTTATTAATTGCTCTCGTTTAGTTAATCCAGGAGGAACTTCGTCTTTTAGCGCTCGCTCTTTTATCTTGCTTGAGAGGGAGAATACGAGCTTTACATTGACATCAGACTGCAGAAGAGCACGCTGGATATCCTTTACAAGCTCATTTATCAGCTTTTCATCGACGAACACACTATTGGCTATCTTTTGAAGAGTAGCTTTAAGCGAATCAGAGAGCTTTTCAAGGACCATTTGAAGAACGAAGTTTTAGGTTATTTAAATTATTAGTGGATAGATTGAGTTCGTTCATATTTAAGTTTGTTTTATGAAGAAATAATTTAAGTTTTTCCATAATATTTCCAATTTCCACCACTCCCAAATAACAACATTTTTATCCCTTATACTCTTCCTGTTTCCACATAAACCAAAAAAGTGTAGTATTTTTTACTACTACGCTTGCTTATATTTATAAGCGATTAACTAAAAAAATGGCAACCTTACCTTTAGCACAAACAAAAGAGCAAATTGCTCTTTGGGATTCGCTTCAGCCTGTTTCAAGAGTGGCTGCAACAGACACTTACAAGCGAACCATGTCAGCTTCAAGCGATTTGTTTGCAGACAACTATGCAGTTTACACTTTGGCAGCAAGAAGGCCATTGCAAGAAGCAGGCAATCAACTTGTAAATGCAGGTTTAGAAAAGCTTCTTTACACATGGTTTAGGAATCCGATAACAAGAGAGGAAGTTGAGCGCGTTGGAGAGTTCTTTGAAAAGCAATCCTCTGTAAAAAAGTTCCCTTGGAAGGCATGGCAGGCAGTTTTAGAAAACGACGGATTTTTGCCAGTTGACGTTTACTCATTGCCAGGCGGACAAACATTCCTAATAAAAGATGGAAAATACACGCCAATTGCAACTGTTGAAGGTGTTGGAGCAATTGCATCGCATTTAGAAGCTCATTTTGAGAACCAATACACCGCAATTATTCACGCAACAAAAGCAAGGCTGTTTCAGGAAGCAGTAGGAATTAACAAGGCAGAATTCGGTTTAAGAAGCGACTTCACAGCTAATGATCATGTTGCAAGGATGCTTGCATTAAGCGTTGGAGGAAATTTCGTTTACACTTCAGATGACCAGGCAGTTTATTTGTTTCCAGATCTTTTCGAGGATGTTGGAACTGTTGGTCATGAGTTTCCTATGGCGTACCAAAGAGAAGGAGAAACTTTAGAGCGGGCTCAGGAAAAAGCTTACAGGAACTTCATAAACGCAAACGATCGCAGCGCTTTGCTTCCTGACATTATAAGTACGATTCACAGCGGCCTGCCATTAATCCTAAGACTAGCTCAAGAATATAATGGAAAGACAGTAATTCCTAGAATGGACTCAGGAGATGTTCCTGCACAAACCATTATTTGGAAGAGGATGGCTTTGGAAGCTGGATTAGAAACGACAATTGTTGTTGAGGACGGCTACACCCCTGAAAAAGGAAGAGCCACTAAAGAGTTGTACGCAGAAAATGGTTTTGACCCGGCAGAAATCACTGTAGGCACAGGCGGTTATTTCGAGGACGGAACCACAAGAGATGCAATTTCATTAAGTTACAAAAGGGGTGCAACAGAGCACGAAGGAACTTTAGAACCCTCGCTAAAGTTTTCAGACACACCAGGAAAAGAATCAATTCCCGGACAGGTTAGGGTTTACGAGAGAGGAAATCAACTTATTGTTGCGCAGGCTTACGAGGATATAGACGGAACTCCATTAATGCAAAAAGCTGTAGACAACGGCAGGATAAATTATTTCGAGACGATACAAACTCAGCAAGACAGAGCCAACAGAACTTGGGGCCGTTACAACAGCGTAACATATAGCCTTGAGACTGAACGAATTATAGCAGAAAGAAATGCAGAGCGAGAAGCGATTGTTGCAAGACTTGAAGGAGGTAGGTAACCATGACATTAGAACACTTGATATTGGCGAACGTAGATACATTGAACGATTTCATGAGAATGCAGGGCTCATTGTACGTGCCAGGCGCTAAAGAAATAATTCCTGAATTGAAGTACCTTACTGATATTGGCAGGGAATATGGTATTAGAACTATTAACCTTGCTGACTCCCACAACGAGGACTCAGTGGAAATATCAGACACACCTGATGGCATAATAACACACCCAAGGCATGCCATGGTTGGAACATGGGGCGCAGAGTTCATTGCCGAAACGAAGCCTGACAAACCCTACGTCCTCGATTGGACCTCCAAATTCACAGACTATGCTAGCGTAATTGAAGACATCAGGGCTTCCAGAGAGGTTGTAGTAAAGAAGGACCAAACTGACAGTTTCGGACAAAGGTCATATTTGCCGTTGGTCATGGAAGCTGTTGAACCAAAAACTGGTGTGCTTTACGGGGTTGTTTCCAACATTTGCGTAGACCTAGTTTTTGACGGTTTTGCAAATAATGGGATGCGACTTTACGTTGTTACTGACGCAATCATGGAACTGCCAGTCGACGCAAGCCTCCCTAGAGAAAAAAGACTCGCAACAAAAGGCGAGCTCTATGACAAGTGGGAGTCAGCAGGAGCAAAGCTAATCGAGGCATCGGAGGTAGTCAAGTACCTTGGTTAACCATGGTTCGAATCGCTCTGTCTCAAATGAAGGTTGCTCCAAAGCAGCCTTCAAGGAACGTTGAAGCAATAATTAGAGGAATCGAGCTGGCAAAAAAAGAGGGAATCGAACTAATAGTTTTTCCGGAAATGGCAGTTCCCGGATACCTTATTGGTGACTTGTACGATGACGAGTCTTTTATTCATGACGTTGAAAGCTATACTTCAGACATCGTACAAGCCACTCAAGGAATTGCAGTTGCGTTCGGTACATTAAGTACAAATCAAGGAAAAGTAAACAGAGATGGAAGGATAAGAAAGTACAATTCAGCCGTAATAGCACAGGACGGGGAGCTTTTGAGGACCGTTCACAAGACCCTGCACCCAAACTACAGATACTTTGATGACAGTCGCTATTTTCATCCGTCGGGCGAGCTTGCAAGAGAAATGGGTTTTGAGCTTTCAAATTTTTTGTATCCAACTAAACTCAACCTTGAAGGAAAAAAAGTAAGCGTTGGCTTCATGCTTTGTGAGGACATGTGGCAGGCTGATTACCTTGACAATCCCGGAAAGAGTCTAGTAAAAAACGGCGCTGAAATTTTAGTCAACCTTTCTTGCTCACCTTGGGGCTGGAGAAAAAATGACAAACGCCACAGAGTTGTCAAAGAACTTCTTGGAGACTTAGGTCGACCTTTAATTTACGTTAACAACGTAGGAGTGCAAAATAACGGGAAGAACATCATCACCTTTGACGGGGCTTCAACTGTTTATGATAGTTCAGGAAGGGTTGTATTGCAGGCAACTCCATGGGAGGAAGAAGTCGTTGTCTTTGACCGTGCTCTAGCTTCGCTTTACGGAAATAACGAAGAGCTTGAAAGACCAGCACTCGATGAGCACCAGGAACTCACAGAGATTTACAAGAGCATAACTCTTGGGCTAGGCGAATTTTTCAGAGGTAACAATATCACAAGAGCAGTAATTGGCTTGTCAGGAGGAATTGACAGCGCAGTTGTTGCTTGCCTTTTAGAGCAAGCACTTGGAGCAAAGAATGTTTATGCAATTAATATGCCAAGTAAGTTCAACTCGCAATCAACCATAAATGCTGCTGAAGAAGTTGCAAAAGCCCTTGGAATTAATTACGCCACTCTTCCAATCACAGATTCAGTTGAGCTAACAGCTAAGGAGCTGACATACCTGAAATTTGAAAGAAGCGAATTCCAGGGAGAATTAACTAGCTTCATGCTCGAGAACGTCCAGGCAAGAGACAGAGGCTCAAGAATACTTGCAGGATTGGCAGCAAAGCTTGGGGGCATTTTCACAAACAACGGCAACAAGACAGAAATGTCGCTTGGCTACTCAACGTTATATGGTGATGTAAGTGGAGCAATCGCTCCTATTGGTGACTTGTGGAAAGGCCAAGTGTATGCGCTTGCAAGGTTTCTTAACAATGAAGTTTATAGGAGAGATGTTATTCCTGGAAGCATAATTTCAGGCCATCCTGACTTCTCGATTGTCCCAAGCGCCGAGCTTTCTGCTGAGCAGAACGTAGACGAGGGGAAAGGAGATCCAATCAATTATCCTTACCACGATGCACTGCTAAGAGAGCTGGTAGAGTACAGGAAGAACCCGGAAACAGTCCTGCACTCATATATTGAGGGAACTCTCGACGAAACTTTAAGGATTCCAAAGGGAACTGTCGCAGGCTCTTTCGCAAACGCGAAAGAATTCGTTGATGACTTAGAGCAGAAGTACCATGCTTTGCAAACAAGCCTTTTCAAGAGAGTCCAGGCACCACCTGTCATCGTTGTAAGCAAGAGCTCGTTTGGTTATGATTTTAGAGAAAGCCTTGGAGTTGCAGACTTCACAAGAAAATATATTGAGCTGAAAGCTGAGGCGCTAAAATGATTTACAGGAATCCAACTCCGACAACTGACTGCATTATCGAGTACGAAGGGGGCATTGTAATCATTACCAGAAAGAATGAGCCTCACGGATATGCCCTTCCGGGCGGTTATTACGAGATTGGAATTACAGCAGAGGAAAACGCAGTAAAAGAGGCCAAGGAGGAAACGGGGCTTGACATTGTCATAACTTCTCTTCACGGAGTTTACACAGACCCTAAACGTGATCCAAGACAGCACAACATAAGCATCTGCTATATAGCATCAGGATCGGGAACTTTAAAGGCTGATTCTGATGCCATGAACGCAGCAGTTTACTCATTTGACAAAGTTAGGCAAATGATTGAAACAGAAACTTTTGCTTTTGATCATGACAAGATTCTCGCAGACTATCTGGCGAGGGTGGATGCAAGATGAAGTACGGAATAATCGGGCGGTTTAAGCCATTGCATAATGAAACGGCTGGACTGCTTGAAAGTGTTTTGGAACAGGGACATGACCTAAGAATTGTAATTGGAAGCTCAAACCAGTATGATGCAAGGAACCCTTTTACGGCTGATGAAACAAATGAAATGATTGAGCTCTTTCTTAAAGGAAAGAATTACTCTGCTGCTTTTTTGCCTGACTTTGGCAACGAGCCAAAATGGGCTTCGGAAGCTAAAGAGGTTTTAGGAACCGTTGATGGGTTGATTACAAACAACGATTATGTTTCAGGACTTCTTGAGCCTCACTACAAGATAATTCCAAGCAAGCAGTTCAGCCCTGACAGGAGCCATTACTTTAGCGGATCGGATGTAAGACTGAAAATGGTAAGGGGAGAGAACTGGAAATCATTCGTTCCGGATGCTGTTGCTGATTACCTTGAAGGAAGGGGGATTTTGGCAAGGTTTATCAGAGAATTCGGAGAGCAGACTATTACCCTGTACGGAAATGATAACTTCGCCGACAGGAGCAGGGAGAGGGAAAAGGCCCGCATAGATGCGAGCTTTAGAAAATGAAAGCGTTAGTTGTTTCAAAAAAGAGCAGCTTTGACTTTTACAGTAATTCAAATGACAAAAAGACAAGAGATTATGCCGTAATCGGACCTCATAGCGCTTCTCTTAAAAGTGCGAAAGCTTCCCACGAGAATACGCTTGAATCAGTTGTGAGGGACTTAGTCAGAATGGGAACGGAGTGGAAACTCGCATATAGGGAGAGCCTTGCAGAGGTTGACATTCCAAGCTACGATTTAATTGTTGCAGTTGGAGGAGATGGAACTTTTCTTGATGCATCTCATTACATTCGAAGCACTCCAATTCTTGGAGTGAACTCAGATCCTGAAAGAAGCGTTGGATTTTACTGTGCTGCAGATGCTGAGACATTCAAAAAATATCTTACTGATCAAAATATTGAGCAGTTTTCCAGGCTTGAAGTCAAGGTAGATGGAAAGACCCTTCCATTGGCCCTTAATGAAATCCTTATTGCACACTCAAACCCTGCTGCGATGACCCGGTACACTTTGAAAACAAGCGAAGGCGAGGAAAATATCAGAAGTTCAGGCCTTTTGGTTTGCACTCCAACAGGCTCTGGTGCGTGGATGTTGAATGCTGGAGGCCTTCCGATGGACATTGGCCAAAAAGAATTCCAGTACCTTTCAAGGGACTCGCATGGGCAAAAGTCTAAGTTCGCAGAAAGTATTAGTGTTGTCTCCCACACAAGGGAAGCAAGGATATTCGTTGATGGCGAACATTTGTCCTATCCAATCGAGCTTGGCTCTACAATAAACATTGGATTTGGTGAACCTCTTAATATAATTGGCGGATTAAGGTCTTAGCTTTTCAGGGGCAGCCGAAGCCCACATGTTCATGAACTGCTTATAATAATCATCCCTAATCTCCTTGTTGTGGATTATTATCGCGAGAGGAGATTCTATCGACTCGAGAATTATCACGACTTTTTCCTTAAGAATCCACGTGGCTGTCCTAGTAAAATATTTTGGAGGGATATCCCGAACTTCGAAAAGCTTCTTGTAAATTTTTTCACCGAAGAGCTCAGGAGTTTTAAGCTTATCGCCTTCTGACTTTATCATCCTGGCAGTGAGTTTTTTTTCAATTCTTTCCCGTATCCAATGAGGAAAGTAGTGAGGGACAACTTTAGCCAGATTTGAGGAAATTCCAAAAGCGTCATAATGTTTTTCCTCATTTATTTCTCTCAGAGCAGCTTTTATGCCCTCGGGCCCTTTGAAATGCCTTACTTCGTGCAGCTGCTTTTTCGCAGTGAAATCAGTGTGAAGCTCAGGCATGATTTCGTCCAGCCCTTTCTTTTTTTCTCCAAGGATTTTGTAAAGCTGCGAGGGGTCTGCTGCCGAGAATTCTTTCCTGCCTTTGTGCACCACATCAGATATCAGCCCTTTAAGCATGAGCTTTTCAAGAGCATCATATACGTTCGCCCGGTACATGCCTGTTCGCCTCATTATATGCGTTGCAGAAGATGGGCCAAGCTTAATCAGGGCATAATAAACAGATGCTTCGCTATTTGTAAGACCGACCTCTTTTAACTGTCTTGGAACATTCATGCTTTCAATTAAGGCAGGTAGTATTAAAAGCTACTCTAAAAAATAGGGACAGGAATTTCTCAGGGCTGAATTTAGGATAATATTTCAGGGTTTGCTAAAGTGCCGCCGACTCTAATAGTTGACCCTGTTAATGAATAATCAGCATATTTTGCCAGGACTCGAGATGCTTTCCTGATGTCAGTCTGGTCTCCTCCAGTCACGATGACATATGTCTTGCCGCCAGCTTGAGCGATTCGGATTTTGCCTTCTCCTTTGATATCATCACTGCACGGGCTCGGATTTCCAAGAAGTTTAGCGGTTGCCGGGTTGTCACAAGCATTCCCAATAACAAGCAATGATTGTGCAAATGGGTCGGATACCTCGCTTGAAAGCTTGGATTCAACTTGGACGCTAAATGCCGCTGTAAGTGAAGTTGCCACTTCGATTGCAGCCTGAACGTGAGAGACCGGTGCAGTGTCGCCAAGCACAATTTTAAATGAGCTGTCCCCCTGAAAAAATGAGGGATACTGGCTTAGAGATGCCACGCCGCTTTGGCAAGTACCAGCATCGCAGCCATTAATGCAAAATATCTGTTTTGAAAACACATTTGAGGCTTGGCAACTTTGCTCGCTAAGAACAAGGAGTGATACGCAGGAATCAGCAAAAGACTTTGTAGTTCCATCTGAGAAGGAAATCATGGCTGTGCCTTTGCTGTTTTCTTCAATTCCGCCGTCGGAATCAGTGCATGATGTTAGCAAAACTTGAGGCGGGGCAGTAGCTGCTGCTGGTTGGTTTTGTGCAGTATTATTGATTATTGGGGCTTTAGCTTCAGTAGGGGAATTGTTTTGTTGTGGGATTTTTGGCAATACTTGATCATCAGTAACCTTGTTTAGTTGTGTGTCAATAGTTAGGTTTTGAGAAATTGTCTGCTTACATCCAACAAAAAAAAGCAGTAGAATAAAAAGTGCAATACTACTTTGAAATCTCATTTTCGATCTTCTTCAGGACTTCGTCAAGGGCAATAAAGAGTTTCCTTCCAACAATATTTGCCTCATAATGGCCTCGCTTATCCTTGACGCTTGCATGAAGCTCGTACATGTCAGAACGCTCTGTATGGTGAATTTTTTTAAGTGTCACCTTAATCCTGTCAAGCCCATCGCAGATTTCTTTGAATCTGCGCTCATAATGCGTAACAACTCTTACGGCCTCTTCTTTTTCTCCCGGGTCCAAATCATGGAAGCCTGAAAGCCGAAGGTCGCCGCCAGTCTCAACTGGCCCTAAAGGTTTGTCTGCCATGGTTTTTTGGATTTGATTCTGTTTAAAAAAGTTGTGGGAATTAAATTAGTTCATGCCAACAGTCGCATATTCTGCCAG
>JBBSVZ010000018.1:0-2949 GCA_038046545.1 Nanobdellota archaeon
GTTACTGTAAATGTGCCGGTTGAACTATAGATGTGCGAGGCTGAACTTGTACCTCCTGCTGAAGTTGTTCCGTCTCCCCAACTCACTGTGACGGAAAATGTGTCGCCGTCAGGATCTGAAATTGCGTAATTGATTGTTGCTGTTGTTCCTACAACTACGGGCGAACTTGATGGATTGCAGGATGAGATTGCAGGAGGATGATTTACCGAAGTTTTTACCACGTTAAACTGGGTGCCGCCGTTGCAGTAATTTCTTCCAGGCGAAAAAATCGGGTCAACCCAAAAAGAATAAGTTCCGCCGGCTTTTACAGGAACATCTGTTATTCTGGTGCCTGTAATTCCATTTTCACAATAATAATGCGGGCTGTTAGGGCATGTCTGAAAGTGAGGGTCATCATACCTGTCATTTGTGCCGTCATCAAGTCTTACATTATAGCTGACTGCGCCGGGCACCGGATTCCATGATAAATCTATATTGCCAGTATCTCCAGAAAGTGTTACAGTTGAAGATGGGCTAAGTCCAGTAGGTGCCACGCACGGCTGCGTAGTAGTAGGATTTACCGTTATTGTTCCGCAATTGCCAGTTGTTGAACCTCCACGCGAATCTGTAGCAGTTATCCTAACCGAGTAAGTTCCGGAATTTTGGTAAGTGTGGGATGCAGAACTTTGGCCGCCCGGGGTTGTTGATCCGTCTCCCCAGTTTACTGTAACTGAAAATGCATCGCCGTCAGGATCTGAAATGGCATAATTGATTGTTGCGCTCTGTCCTGCATTTATTGTTTGCGTTGCGCTGCATGAGTTTATTGAAGGGGGATTATTCGCACTTGGAGTGCATGCGTCTCCAACTCCGTCTCCATTAGAATCTTGCTGGAAGGGATTCCAGACATACTCACAATTATCCTGGAAATCTGCCTTGCAATCGCAATCATAATCATCAAAAGGAATCCAGCCCAAATACACAGTGCAGTCAGTGTAAGATGGCTGTTGTGCTGTGCTGCATTGGTTATAAGCATAAGCTGGAATTACAAATACTAAAAACATCAAAACTAAAATTAATAATTTATTTTTTTTCACTTTAACGCTTTTGAGGTGTATATTTTACGCCAGCAGCGCTTTTTCCAAAGCTCTTACTTAACCCAAGCGCTACAGATGCATTATGATTATCTCCAGTTTGCCTATAGCTTACCATAGCTGCTGGCTTAACGCCTTTAATCCCTCTAGTAAATGCAACCGAAGCATTGACATCAAATTCTGTGCCTGCAGGATAACCATTGCTTCCATTATATCTTGTCACATCAACTGAAGCAACAGCTGTTGCTAATGTCCCCTCTACTAATCCGGATGCCATTAAATTAAGTTCTTTTCCTCTCAAATTAGATGTTCCGTAATGGCCGGCAACTGATACTCTGCTGCTATCGGTAGAGCCGCTTATAAAACCGCCAACCATTCCCTGTGCTACGTCTCCATTGCCAGCAAAATTATTTCTTTTGCTTGGGTCATTTGGATATTTTGAATTCAGTAAATATCCTCTTTGGGTTATTTTGTCATAAACGTATACAGCGGAAATCCCGCCTGAGGCATTTCCAACGTGAAATACAGCATACTGCCCATTTGCCTTGAAAATATTTCTTGTTAAATCCATGCTGCCTGCTGAATTGCCATTCTGATTAACATTGCCGCTGCCAGATGAAAGCTCTGCCTCAAGGTCTGCAAAAAAGTTTCTTGAATTGAATACTCCTTGGAATGAGATGCCCTGCGTGCGCAAATCTGCAGCCAGTCCTTGGCCTAATACATTTGTTAAGTTCCCAAGATGATAGCCTGCAAATGTCAAAAACCTTTCAGATCTAATATCTTTCAGAAGCGCGTCTATTTGTTTAGTATATCGTTCGCCTAATTCTTCTAGTTTTTTGGTATATTCATCACTCAAAACCTTTAATTGATTCTGCATCTGAGCCTTTGACGTTTCTTTTTCAGCTTCGGCGTTTGCTGCTAATTTAGCAATATCAGCTGCATACTTAGAAGCATCCGCCTTGTATTGTTCATTCAAATCCTGGATTCTTTTCACAAGCCCCGCAGCATTTTGCGTAACCACAACAGGAAGTTTTAAACTTTCACCTGGCTGTGATTCCGAACGAATATCCAAAACGAGCCTGACATAATTATTATTTCCCAGCAAAGTTGACAGCTCTGGCGCTGACAAGCACTTATCATCCAAATAACTTTTTTTGCCGACAGGATATCCTTCTGCACCGCTAACTCTAATCCCACTTTTTCTTCCGCCGTAAGACTTAAAGTTTCCATCAATGCAGAATGAATCATCAATAGTTACAACAACGGGCATCCTACCTGCCAAAGCAAAAGAAGGCAATTTTTGAGCTCTGAGGATGTCATAGAGTCCATCTTTGTCTACAAGCTCTAGCGGTTCTATTACCCCCTGCCTTTTAACCTTTACAGAAACTTCACGCTCCTCATCAGCTTTTGCTGGAGCCTTTGCAGTTTGAGAACTAGCTGCAGCACCTGGCGTTTGCGCATTAGAAGCTGTTGCTGCATACAAAAGTGACGCAATAGTAGCCGCCGCAATTGGAAATGTTCTGCTTAATTTCATCAAAATCCCCCGTGTATGCCATAGAAGCCCAATAATATATAAATCTTGCGATGTTGTTACTATCCTATAATGGTATTAGTTTTTTCCAGAAGTGATTAAAAAACTAAAATTAAGTATTTATGCTCACAGTTGAAGAAACACTTTTATCCACGAATGCACTTCCAATTCCTTTTCCGACATAAAATGAGGACTGGCTTAGCGCATCTCCAAGCACATCAATCAAGCCTCTGTGTTTTTTGTATTCAACAACATCGGCTGTGATGCTTTCTTTTTTCTCTATGTAACTAATCACTTCAGCTTTGCCGCCGAGCTCGTCAACTAATCCATAATCTTTTGCCTGCGAGC
>JBBSVZ010000019.1:0-2426 GCA_038046545.1 Nanobdellota archaeon
CTGCTCGCCTCTCCATGTCCTTATTGCCTCTGACCTGCTCATCACCCTGCCTGCGCCGTGAGCTGTGGAGCCAAATGAGGCTTGTTCTGCAGTATTCGTGCCAATAAGTATGTAACTTGCTGTTCCCATTGAGCCAGGGATCAGGACAGGCTGCCCGATTTTCCTGTAAATAGATGGAATTTCTTTTCTTCCAGGACCGAAACTTCTTGTTGCACCCTTGCGATGGATGCAGACCTTCTGCATTTCTCCTTCGATTTCGTGCTCCTCATATTTCGCTATGTTGTGGCAGACGTCGTAGACGAGGTCCATCCCTTCGTCTGTGCCAAGAATTTTTTTGAATGAAAGTCTTGTGTTATGCGTTATCATTTGCCTGTTGGCAAAAGCAAAGTTAACAGCTGCGCACATTGCTTTGTAATATTTCTGGCCACTATCCGATTGTATTGGAGCGCATGCTAGCTCTCTATCTGGCAAATGTGCGTGGCCGAATTTTTCTTCCATTTCTTGGATGTAATCAGATGCAACTTGGTGGCCAAATCCTCTTGAGCCGCAGTGAATCATTATCGTTATCTGTCCTTCGTCTGTTATTCCGAATTGTTTTGCAGCTTCCTCGTTGAATATTTTATCCACTTTTTGCAGTTCCAGAAAGTGGTTTCCTGAACCAAGCGTTCCTGTTTGAGCTGTTCCTCGCTGCATTGCCTTGCTTGAAACGAAACTTGGGTCTGCAGCATCCATCCTTCCATTTTCCTCTGTATGTTCAAGGTCTTTTTTCGTTGCAAAACCATTGTCCAAATTCCACTGCGAACCTTTGTTTAGTAATTCAGTCAACTTGTCCTTCGTAAGCTTCATCCTTGTGTCTTTTCCAACTCCGCAGGGTATCATCCTGTAAAGTTCATCAAGTAATTCGGTTCTTTTATCTTTAATTTCCTTGAAGTTCCAATCTGTTCTGATTAGACGGACACCGCAATTTGATACTACGAATGAGTTTGCTATGAAAGTATGGTTGTCTTCGATATTTAAATCATAGACTTCTTCTTTTCCTGCGGACGTGATTGAAGTGATATTATCGAATATCACCCCGAATTTCTCGATCTCTGCAATCTTTTGTTTTTTGAAATCATTAAAAGAAACAGTTTTTAATGAGATTCTTTGTTTTGCAATCTCATAATAATGTCTCTCTACAAATCGTTCATTTATTAGTTCCGAGTAAAGATTCTTTATTTCACCGATCTTGAAACCTTTTCTTTTCAGGTTTTTTATATCGTCAGCGATTTTTGCTCTTTGCTCATTGTCCTGCTTCTTTTTCAGAATATAAAGCGCTGCGATATCAGCAAGTTTGCTACGCTCCGCATTATACTCGAATCCTATGTTTCTCCATAACCTCAAAAGATTATCTTCATTTGCGCTAATTATAAGCCTGAATCTTTTTGTTTTTTCACCGTACTGATTGATGAACTCATCACGCTCACTAATTTTGCTTACTTTCACTCCAAGCGCTTCGAGTAATTTAGTTATCTCAAGCAAAAAAAGACGTGCATTTTCAGATAACTCTGCAATCTTGTTTTGTGCAAAAATTGGAGCATAGAATCCCGTTTTGGTATGCGTAGAGGGTGAACTAAGCTCAGCTCCGAATATACCTGCAATAAAAGAACGCTTAATACTTAATTTGGATTCTTTAATCCATTGTGGAACACCAAACTCTGTTCTGCTCTTGTTGCCCTCAGAAACCCCAGCTGCTTTTAGAAGTCTGGCAAAATTAATCCCAGTCTTAAGCATGCATTCGTTTGATGAAAAATCCCTTTTGCCGTATTGAGATGTTATTGTGTGCTTTCGCTGCCGCTTGTAAATTTTTGAAGAGAAACCGAGTTTTGCAATATCCGCCTGCATTACCTTTAAATCGTCTTCTGAACCATAAACAGAAGCATAACCTTTTTTGGCGGAAAAATGCAGATGACCATCGCCCATTACATAACCTGTAATTTTTGCCAAAATTAATTGCCGTTCCGAAGAACCGTCTTCAGGAAGGCCTTCAAAGAGATGGACTGCAATTACTTCTCCTTGTAAATTCTTAGCCTCTTTCATTCCTTCTTTTGTTAATATTGGGTGGTCAGCCGTTGCTTTGATAGTTAGTCCAGAAGATAATGTGATTTTGAAAACTTCAGAAATGCCCTTACTCATCCAAAACGCTGCGGGCTTCGGCTCTAACACTTTTTTATCGACATTAAATGTTTTGAGTTTCACTCCGTGTAATTTCTTCATGATTAATCCATTAATTTCTATTTCATTTTCTTCAGAACTTACTTCGAAATCCTTTATTTTCTTATTTCTGCCAAGTTCATCAACTATTAAGCTGTCTCCTGAAAGGCAATTAATGTCGTAACCTACCCCGCCAGGCGAGATTATTCCTTTCTGCAAGTCAAAAGCAGCAA
>JBBSVZ010000020.1:0-2533 GCA_038046545.1 Nanobdellota archaeon
AACTCCTCTTTCAGAAAGCCCCCTGTGAAGCATAGAATAAAGTTTTTTCCCTTCAGCATCAAGGTCGGTTAAGATAACTACTTTTTTGTATCTGGATGAGATTTTTTCAATAAATGCGTACATTGGGCCGCTAAGGGATATAGTTTGTTTGGCTCCAATCCGCTTTAATGCAACCGCATCTTTTTTCCCTTCAACAATGAAAGGAAACTCACAATTTTCAATCTCATTCAAAAAATCTGATATTGGCTTCCTCATTTCTTTTGAAAAACTATTTAAATGCTTAAATATTTGGCTTTTTATGAGGCTTTTAGGTTTACTGTTATTTATTGTTCTATTTACAGCAGCGTGTAAAATTCAACCTCAACAACCTGAAATTCCGGTTGTGCCCCCTTCAAATGAGATTATAGAAACGCCTCCGGAAGTTGTAGAGGAGCCTGGTCAAACTTTCGACCCCAGATGTCCAAAAAGCTGCGATGACAACAACAAATGCACGCAGGATATTTGCAATCAACAGACTAGCTTTGAATGTCGCACCATTCCTATAGTGCCCTGCTGTGGCAATGGAATCTGCGAATATGGTGAAAGTACAGAAGTTTGTGTCGATGATTGCTCTCAAGAAAGTTCAGAATTTAAGAAACTGATAGTAAATTCAGCACGGGCTGAGAGTTATTCCTACAGGTATGAATATTCTGAAGGAGATACTCTTAAAGATACTTATGTTGCAAAATACGCGGGACCTTACACTCTTCTTGAGTTGGACGATTTGGCCCACAAGAACACATTTTACTACAATAGAGTATTCGTTAACAAAACATCTGGAACTGCAATCCTTTATTGCCTAAAAAGCTGTGGTCCAAATACTTTAGCTATGAAAACTCAATCAATAGAGGAATTTGTCCAGAAGAAACCTGTAGAGTTCCTCCATTCTTTGACAAGTGTCGTCGTTACTGGTAAGGAAAACATTGAAGGTAAAGAAGCTGCAATATTGATTAAGAAAAATGATGATGGCACAACTCTCAAACTTAGGGTATGGGAATTTTTTGGAGTCCCGATGGTAATCGAGCTTGTCGCGTCGGACAACACCGTATTAACAAGAACGAGATACAGAAACCTTATTGTTAATGGAATTACAGAGAGCGAAATCCAGCCACCAAAAGACCTCGTATTCTCATAAGACATTGTTAAGAAATCATTAAATAAGTGCGTGTTCGCACAAAGCTCATGATCTCTCCAGCAGTATCTCTGTCTTATTACAAGAAGCAAGAAGTTCAAGAAGCAATAGTTGAGGCAAGCAAGGATCGGGAAGTTGCTATAAAGTATAATGAGAGTTTTGGCAAACGCCCGGATGTA
This sequence comes from Nanobdellota archaeon, assembly GCA_038046545.1. Taxonomy (GTDB): domain Archaea; phylum Nanobdellota; class Nanobdellia; order Woesearchaeales; family JBBSVZ01; genus JBBSVZ01. Next base: position 1,351 of record JBBSVZ010000020.1, read on the forward strand.
ATTATCAATCCGCGGGATGTTTGGGAAGCTGCAAAGCAGGGAGCCACTTCTTTTCACATATCTGTTGAAAGATGGTCGGATCCATTAGCTATTCAGACTGGGATGGATAAGCGCTCTCTTAATGAGCTAAGGAGCGGCTGGGACTTGCTAATTGATGTTGATTGCCAGTATTGGGAATACTCAAAACTCATTGCGCATTTCATAATCGAAGTTCTAAGCGAGGAAAAAATCAGCAACGTTGGTTGCAAATTCTCAGGAGGAAAAGGATTCCATATCATTGTTCCATTTGAAGCGTTGCCAAAGCATTACGGCACAAGAAACATTATAGATGTTTTTCCGGACGTCACCAAAGACATTTTTGAATATGTCCTTCATAAAGTAAAGAAAAAATTCGAGGACAGGGAAAGTGATGATATAATCGAAAAAACAGGAATTTCAGTTTTCATCACAGAATGCAAGCATTGCCACGAAAAACTTGATGAAGGCGATTCTAAGAAGGAGTTTGTCTGCCCAAAATGCGAGTCACGTTCAGAAGATAACATGGATGTGCCGTTCAAAAAATGCTTTAAGTGCGGCTCTCTTATGCGCGATATGGGCATTTCAAGAAAGAGAAAATGCAAGAATTGTGGTAAAAGCGAATTCAAGAAGGTGTACGATTGGACTGCAATAATGAATCTTGATGCAATGCTTATAACTTCAAGGCATCTTTTCAGGTCCCCTTATTCACTTCATGAAAAATCAGGGCTGGTTTCCCTTCCAATAGAACCGGATAAAATCATGTCTTTTGAAAAAGAAATGGCTCTGCCTGCAAAAATAGGGGAAAAACTTGCGTCTTTTATCCCTGAAAATACGAAAATAAATGAAGCTTCTTTTCTTTTTGAGAACGTTTTTGTCTTTTCCCAGAAAAAATCAAGGCGCAAGGAGAAAATATTCGAAAAAGAATTTGAGCCAATTACTGACGCCCTGCCAGAGGAGCTTTTTCCTCCCTGCATAAAACTTACTTTGCAAGGAATAAAAGATGGAAAGAAGAGGGCAGCTTTCTATCTTATGAATTTCCTTTCTTCTGTTGGCTGGAATTATGATGCAATGGAAAAAAAGCTGAATGAGTGGAATGAGAAGAACTCGCCTCCTCTTAAAAAAGGATATATCCAATCCCAGATAAGGTCACACAAAAACAGCAATA
>JBBSVZ010000020.1:2543-6999 GCA_038046545.1 Nanobdellota archaeon
CAGCAATAAAATTATTCTCCCGCCAAACTGCGACAACCAATCGTACTACAAAGACATTGGAGTCTGTAAGCCAGACGGCTTGTGCGCTTCAATAAGAAACCCTGCCAATTATACGATAAAAAAAGCTCGCCTAATGCAAAATAATGAGAAACATCGTAAAAGTATTAAATCCAAATGAAGAAGATTTTCGATTCAGAAATTGAAGGCAGCAAAGAATCTCTAAGGATTGCAACTCCAACCATTGTGGCAAAATACCGTGCAAAAAGGCTTGCATGTAATAAAATAGTCGACCTTTGCGCCGGAATCGGCGGGCAGACGATAGAATTCGCAAAGACTTGCAAAGAAGTCATAGCAGTGGAAAAAGGTAAAGAAGAAGTCAATCATCTTAGAGAAAATACAAAGCTAATGAAGAATGTCACGATAATCGAAGACGATGCATTTTCTGAAATTGTAGTCAAGGAATTAAATGGTGCAGACGTTTATTTCTGCGATCCCTCCCGCCCATTGGAGGAAGAAAAACGGTCAATCGAATCCATCACCCCAAATCCTCAAAAACTTTCAGGGGTTTTCGAGAACATTGCAATTGAATTTCCTCCCCAACTAACTCCAGACAAAATTCCGTTTAAAGCTGAAAAAGAGTATCTTTCTGTCGATGGCAAGCTTAATAGGCTGACTTTATATTTTGGGAATCTGCAGAAAGCTGAAGTTTCTGTAGTTTCGTTGCCTTCAGAAACACGGTTAACAAATAAATCAACAAAGGCAAATCCAACAAAAACAAAACTTGGAAAGTTTCTTTACGAAGTTGATACGGCAGTAATCAAGGCAGGGCTTTTACCAAATTTAATAGGTTCACTAAAGATAAAAATCGGTGTTTATTCTGTGGCTAAATACACCCTTCTTTCTTCAAAAGACTATGCGAAAAGTCCCTTCCTACGAGCTTATGTAGTAGTTTCTTCAACAAAACCAGATAATGCTTCAATAAATGAAGCTTTGCTTGCTAATGGCTATGGAAAAGCAGTCATTCATGCCCGAATAATCCCTGAAGACTACTGGAAGTTAAGAAATGATATAGAAAAAGGCCTTTCTGGTTACAAAACTGCTCATGTGTTTATAAACCAAACTGAAGGGATTATAACAAAACAGCAACAATAGATTTATAAAAGAAGTCAAGCTTCCAACGACTTAGCCACAGCCTGGAAACAAGGGTTTTCCAGTACACGGCATCTTCTGATACGTGTTTTGCTGAAGGGAAAATATGCCAAAGACAAGATCACCAAGAAAAAGTTCATTGCAATTCTGGCCGCGCGTAAGAGCCAAGAGGATGTACGCAAGATTAAGGAATCTTCCTGAGAGCAAGGAAGCCAAGCCTCAAAGCTTTGCAGGATATAAAGTGGGCATGACACACATAGTAATTGTTGACAACAGGCAGCATACACCAACAAAAGGTGAAGAAATAGTGCTGCCAGTTACGATACTTGAATGTCCTCCGATAAAAGTGGCTTCGATAAGGGCTTACAAGCTAAGCCCTCAAGGGCTTGTTGTTGCAACTGAGGTTTTACATTCCACTGATAAAAATCTTGGAAGAAAAATTGTCCTCCCAAAAAAGCCACAGGAACAAAAAATAGGAGACATGGAAAAAAATATTTCTTCTTACTCACAAATAAGGCTTAATGTTTACACCCAGCCTCACTTGACAGGAATTTCCAAAAAAACTCCTGAATATTTCGAGGTAGGCATTGGAGGCAGCATTGACGACCAGTTAAAATTCGCAAAGGAAAAACTCGGCAAAGAAATAAGACTCAGTGATGTAATAAAGGAAGGGCAGCAAGTGGACACTTTTGCTGTGACAAAAGGAAAAGGATTTCAGGGTCCTGTTAAGAGACATGGAGTAAGCCTCCGACAGCATAAGTCAGAAAAAAGTATTAGAGGACCAGCAAATGTGGGTTCTTGGACTGGAAATCGTTCTTGGACAGTCGCCCACGCAGGGCAAATGGGCTTTCACCAGCGCATGGAGCGAAATAAGTGGGTTCTAAAAATAAGCGATAAGCCAGAGGAATTCAAGATTGCAGGAGGATTCATCCGTTATGGTCATCCTAATTCAACAATACTGCTGCTGAAAGGTTCAATTCAAGGAGCGAAGAAACGCTTAGTTCGATTCTCACTATCAACTCGCGCAGCAAAAAATATACCTCACCAATCCCCATCAATAGAGCTTATCAGCCAGAGCTCACAACAAGGAAACTAAAATGAAAATTCCAATTTACGACGGGCAAAACATTAAGACTGGCGAAATAGAACTTCCAAAATATTTCGATGAGCCAATCAATGACGACCTGATTAAATCCTCAGTTAATATAATGAGATTATCGAGACGGCATCCTTACGGTAGCGACCCTCTTGCAGGGAAGAAAAGCGCAGCAAAACTTTCCCGAAGAAGGCGTAAGTTCAAGACTAGTTATGGAATTGGAATATCGCGTGTTCCAAGAAAAATCATGAGCAGGTCAGGAACAAGGTTTAACTGGGTTGGAGCTTTCGCTCCTGGAACAGTTGGTGGAAGAAGAGCACACCCTCCGAAAGCATTGAAGGTTCTTGAGAAAAAGCTCAACGATAAAGAAAAGAGAAAAGCAATGTTCTCAGCGCTTGCTGCAACAATGAGCCGTGAATCAGTTAAAAGAAATGGTTACATTCTTCCAGATTCATACCCTTTTGCTCTTGACGGGAGTATTGAAGGAATAACCAAAACAAAAGAAGCAATAAAATTACTATCTACTATCGGATTTTCGAATGAGCTTGAAAGGGCTTCAATTAAAAAAATCCGCGCAGGCAGAGGCAAGATGAGAGGGCGAAAGTACAGGAAAAAAAAGAGTCTTCTTCTTGTGGTTTCTGAAGGCGCAGCAATAAACAAGGCAATAAAGAATATTCCGGGAGTTGATTGTGTTTATGCAGGCAGCCTTTCAATAATGGACCTTGCCCCCGCATCCAGAGGTGGCAGATTAACTCTGTTCACAAAACCAGCAGTTGAAAAGCTTGCAGCTAAGGTGAGCAAATGAATCCAATATCTGTTCTCAAGCATCCAGTTTCAACAGAAAAGGCAATTAGGCTGATGGAATCCCAGAACAAGCTCGTATTTGTAGTTGACAGGAAATCAACAAAGGATGATATTCAAAAAGCATTTGAGCTGATTTTTAAAGTAAAAGTCTCGAGCGTCAATACTGTAATTACTCCTGCAGGCCAGAAAAGGGCTTACATAAGGCTTTCGCCTGAAACGCCAGCGCTTGACATAGCAACTCAGTTGGGAATGATGTAAAATGGGAAAGAACTTACTACAACAGCGAAGAGGAAAAGGCTCAACCACTTTCAGGGCGCCTTCATTTAGGTACATCGGAGACGCTCATCATAAGACTTTATCAGCGCAAACATGTAAAGGAATAGTCGTTGAATTTCTCCACTCACAAGGACATAACGCTCCAATTGCAAGAATAAAATATGAGGATGGCGAGCAAATACTGGCAGCTGCGGCTCTCGGTCTGCGCACTGGAGATTTTGTGTTTACAGGATCAGATTGTGAATTAAAAGAAGGAAACACTCTTCCACTCTCGAAGATTCCTGAAGGAACATTGATATTTAATTTGGAAGGCAGGCCGGGCGATGGCGGCAAGTTTGCTAGGTCAAGTGGCGGCACTGCAAGAATCCTTTCAAAAGCCCAAGACAAAATTATGGTTGAACTTCCTTCAAAAAAACAGAGGGAATTCCATCCTTTATGCAGAGCAACTATTGGAATTATTTCAGGTGGTGGAAGGCTAGACAAGCCTATGGTTAAGGCAGGCAACCATTACCACAGAGCGCGCGGAAGGAACAGGCGTTTCCCTGTTGTCTGTGCATTATCAATGAATGCTGTTGACCATCCATATGGTGGATCGAGAAGCTCGAAGAAAGGAAAAGTCACAATTGCTCCTCGAAATGCTCCACCAGGTAGAAAAGTTGGAAAGATTAGGCCAAGAAGAACAGGAAGGAGGAGTTCATAATGGCACAAAAAGTATTCAATTACAAGGGCAAAGGCCTAGATGAACTTCGTTTAATGAGCATCCCAGAATTCGCTAAGCTCGTTCCAAGTAGGCAAAGAAGAAGTCTTCTCAGGGGTTTTAATCCATCTCAGAAAAAGCTTCTTGAACGACTTAGGAAGAAAAAAGAAATCGAAACCCACTGCAGAAGCATGATAATAATTCCAGAAATGTTGGAAAAGACAATAAAAGTTTATGACGGCAGGCATTTCGTTGCTGTGATTATTCTGCCAGATATGCTCGGCCACACACTTGGTGAATTTGCGCTCACAAGAAAGCCTGTGAGGCACAGTGCGCCAGGAATTGGAGCAACCAAGTCAAGCGCAGCAATGTCGGTGAAATAAATGACCCAATACGGATACGTTTTTCAAAAATACGAGCAAAAAACCCAGGCT
>JBBSVZ010000021.1:0-5214 GCA_038046545.1 Nanobdellota archaeon
TTGGGGGTTTTATAGCATTTTGCCATAATCTATCTACTTGTTTTTGAATCATAAACCCTGAAAATCTTGGTCAGTATTAATTCTTTTCCTGAAACGGGCTTCCAAGGAATGATATTGGCTTCCTCTCTCTATACCCTGCGTTTATGCCATGCCAATACCTTATCTGCTTCTCACCGAATTTCCAGCAGAGCAATATTTCCTTGTTGCCATGCAGTGCGTAAAAGTCAACTAGCCCCTTTTCGAGGTCCTTAAGCAACCATCCTTGTTTTATCATCTCTTTTATTTCACTATAGAACTGGTGGGATAGCTTGTGGAACTGCTCATTTACTGAAACCGAAGCGTAGAAATCATCAAGCTCATCTTTATGAGTGACTTCTAATGAGTTCAGGAACCTTATTGCCTTGTGCAGCTTCTGCAAACGTCTGACTGTTTTTGAAAGCTCTGTTATGCACGCTTCTGCGGCTGAAGGCGTGAAATAGATTTTCTGCATTGAAAAAAATCCTAAAAGCACTCCTTAAAAAGTTTATTGTTAGAAAAAAATAAAGATAAAAAAAATTTACTGCGCTTCCTCGTGATGCTCCTCTTCCTCTCCACCCGATGAGGGCACTGCAGACTTGGAAATTATCATTACGTCGCCTACAGATTTCACCAGCGAGTGCGGAACTATAACTCCCTTCGCAGAACCAAGTATTTTGCTCAAAAACGAGCTCTTGGTTGCCTTTACCTTCCAGCCTGTGACTTTGGTGTTGGTAACTATTGCTTCTTCAACATCTCCAAAGTAGTCCCCAGTGTCTGTAAACACTCTCATATCATAACATTCAGAAAGCTTTTTCATTTTCAACATGGTAAATCCTCCTCCCTACTGTTTTCTTCGATTCAGATGTATTTAAATCTTGCGTAGCTTATTTTTTATACTCGTCCAAATATGCTTGTGTATGCATTACCATAATTTGCAAATAATAGGGACTTCCCACATTGCTGAGCAGAGCATTAAAGAGATTCAGAAGGCTTTTGAAGAGCCTCCTACAATTGTTGCGCTTGAGCTTGATAAAAACAGGCTTTATTCTTTGATTCATCCTGAAGTAAAAAAAGCAGGTTTTTTTGAGATTAGCAAGGTTGCAGGCGTAAGGGGAGCTTTGTTCGCTGTCATCGCCAGGTGGGCTCAAGGGCATTTTGGCAAACAAGTGGGAATTGAGCGGGGCTCAGACATGCTAACTGCATTCAAGCTTGCCCATAAGCATAAGGCAAAGCTCGCTTTGATTGATCAGCCAATTGAATTAACTTTGCAGAACCTTTCAAGGGAGTTTACTTTCAGGGAAAAGGCACTGCTAGTGTGGGATATAATCAGGAGCCCTTTTGGCGGGGAGAAAATGAGCATCGATTTGCGAAAGGTTCCTGAAAAGAAGCTGATTTCTGAGCTGCTTGAGAAACTGAAAATTCGCTATCCATCTCTTTACAAGGTTCTTGTTGAGGACAGGAACAGGCATATGGCCAGAAGATTAAGGGTTTTGATGGATTCCAACCCAACTGATAGAATTCTTGCCGTTATTGGAGCCGGCCACGCTGAGGGTGTGAGTAAGATCCTTCGAGCAAGTGAAAGTACAGCTTCTCACTCATGGTCTGTTGAGCCACACAACATTTAAAAACGTTATTTGCGATAAAAGGACCAATGTCCCTGCTTTCAGGCGCTGACCTGCTTTACAACATCCGCAAGTACTACGCTCCTTCAAAAGAGGAACTCGAAGCTTTTATCGTTGCAGTAATTTCTATGACTGTAATAGTTGCATTTAATGACGGAAGGCCTACTTTTGAATGGGGGCACTGGCTTTACAACTTCCTGATTAGCGCGTTGGTTGTATTTGTTGCAGCCTTGGTCTTTATTTCAGCCCAGAGAGTTATGGCTTTCTGGTGGGGCTACAGGGCTGAACTCAAGATATTTTTCCCAGGCTTAGGTATTGGCTTACTCTTGACCTTGATGACTTTCGGAACTTTCCCCTGGCTTTGGTGGCTAGGCACGCATGGAATCCAAGTTCATATGCTCGAGGCGCAACGTCTTGGATATTTTCGTTACATCACGAGAATCTGGGACGTCGCAATCATCGCAATGATGGGGCCAATTTCACTGATATTTCTTGCTCTTTTTTTCAGGTTTTTCTACTTCCTCCCTAACACAGAAATTCTTCAGCAGGCGGTCAAGATAACATTAATTTACGCATTTTACCAGATGCTTCCGATTCCACCGCTTGCCGGCCACAACATTCTCTTTGCCTCAAGATGGGTTTATTTCCTATTACTTGGCACAATCATCGGTCTTGGTATCTTGCTTGTCATCCCTGCAATACCATTCCTCATTGCATTTCTCGGAGCTTGCGTAATTGGACTGTTTAGCTTAATCTTTTTCTTTAAGGTAGTTGAAAAAAAATTGATGTAGAATTAGCGGAAATAATTAAAGTAATGACCCTATCGATAGTTTATGGGGGCTTCAAATATGCGAAAAGGGTATTATTTTAATTGGTGGGCAGAAGCGCTTACATTGTTAATGCTGGTTGTCGGCTACTTTGTAGGGACTGGAATGCGAAACAGCCTTGTTGCCATAGCTGTTTCAATTATCGCTGGAATTTTATTCGGCAGGTTCACTTTCGCTGAGCATGAAGATCATTTTGTTCCGGCACTCATAGTTTCAGCAGGATTCATCATTGGATTTGCCATAGGAAACAAGTTTTCTTCGGATATGTCATTATTATCTTTGTTTGTCGTGGCTCTTTTTGTTAGCTTCTATATCCACCGAGAAGGGTTTTTGGATAAGCTCACATAAACGTTTTATATCTCGCTGGATTCGCCTTTGTATGATTAAGAATTTCACTCCCAGGCTGTACCAGCAGACCATACTTGGAACATGTGTCAGGGCAAATACGCTAGTTGTACTTCCAACCGGCATGGGGAAGACCAATGTTTTTTTGATGCTCTCAGCTTATCGCTTAAGCCAGTATCCAAACTCAAAAATTCTTTTCATTGGTCCCACAAGACCGCTTATTGATCAATACAAAGCAGTTTTTGAAAGCAACTTTGAAATTCCGCAGGAAAAGCTCGTCACTCTTACTGGAATGGTTTCGCCTGAAAAGCGAGCTGAACTGTGGAAGCAAGGGCAGATTTTTTTCAGCACCCCTCAAGGATTGGAAAATGACATTCTTTCAAAGAGAATAAACCTTGAGGAAGTCAGCCTTCTTGGGATTGATGAAGCTCACCGGGCAGTTGGTGATTATGCTTATGTATTTATAGCGAAGCAGTTCAACAAACTCTCCAGATTCCCGAGGATTCTAGCACTTACTGCATCTCCAGGAAATGACGTCGAGACAATTAAAGAAGTCTGCAAGAATCTTTTCATCGATGAAATCGAGGTAAGGACAGAGGATGACAATGATGTACGCCCTTACATTCAGGACGTTGATGTCGAAACTATTAAGGTTGATCTTCCCGAGAGCTTCACAAAAATAAAACACTGCTTTGAAACTTTAATTAAGTCAAGGCTTGCTGACGCAAAGAACCTCGGCGTGATGCCAACTTTCAGAATTCTGGGAAAGAAAGATTTGTTATCTCTGCAGGCCACGCTTCACGCAAAGTTGGCACAAGGTGAGAAGGACTTTTCTGTGATGAAGACGATTTCCATTCTAGCAGAAGTCATGAAAGCCCAGCACGCACTTGAGCTTCTTGAGTCTGCTGGAATTGCATCGCTTGAAAGCTATTTGAAAAAGCTTGAAAGCCAGGCGCAATCGACCAAGGTTAAAGCAGTTAAGAACCTAGTTGCAGATGCCAATTTCCGTTCTGCAAGGTATCTCACAACCCAGCTTTTTGAAAAGAAAATAGAACATCCTAAAGTCCAGAAGATTATAGACTTAGTGAAAAGTGAGATTGTCAAGAAAAATGACACTAAATTGATTCTTTTCACCCAGTTCAGGGATACAGCAGTTATGCTAAGGGACTTGCTTAGAGAATCTGGAATAAAAACCGAGCTTTTTGTCGGACAGATGAAGAAAGGCGAGACTGGAATGAGCCAGAAAGAGCAAAAGGAAATGCTGGAGTCATTCGGACAAGGAGATTTTTCAGTGCTTGTCAGCACCTCAATCGGGGAGGAAGGCCTTGATGTGCCAAGCGTTGACCTTGTTGTTTTTTATGAGCCCGTGCCTTCTGCCATTAGAACAATCCAGAGAAGGGGAAGAACAGGAAGACTGGAGCGCGGCAAAGTTGTTGTACTCATGGCAAAAGGAACTAGAGATGAGGCGTACAAATGGAGCGCCCATCATAAGGAAAAGCTTATGCATCGCACAATATCATCACTAAAAGCTACAGTCGGAGAGCTTAAAAGAACTCCTAAACTTACCGATTTCACAGAGCAACATCCGACAATCAAAATTCTAGTTGACTTCAGAGAAAAAGGATCTGGCGTTATGAAGCAACTTCTGGAGCAGGGAGTCGATGTTCAACTAAAACAGCTCTCTGTTGGAGATTATCATTGCTCGCAAAGAGCGGTTATTGAACTTAAGACTGTTGAAGATTTTGTTGATTCTCTAATTGACGGGCGGCTTCTTACCCAATTGCGCGAACTAAAAAACATGGAGAAACCTGTAGTCTTGATTGTTGGCGAAAGCGATATTTATTCTGCAAGAAAAGTTCATCCTAACGCAATAAATGGAATGCTTGCGACTATTGCTGTAAGCTATGGCATTCCTCTCGTGAGAGTCAGAAATGATAAGGAAGCTGCAGGATTTTTGCTGGCAGTTGCTAGACGGGAGCAGGAAAGCTCGGGATCTGACTTTTCTCCGCACTCAGAAAAAAAGATGTTGAGCCTGAAAGATTTGCAGGAATACATCGTTTCTTCTTTGCCTGGAATCGGGATTACATTAGCAAAACCTCTTCTAAAAGAATTTGGTTCTGTTAAAAATGTAATTAACGCAAGCGAGGAAGACTTGAAGAAAGTCGACCTTGTCGGCGAAAAGAAGTCGAAGGAAATCAGAAGGATTCTTGATAGCGAGTATAAGGAGTATTGATTTTTAAAAAGTGTTCAATTAAGCCTGTCCGGCGGGTGAGGATAAATTTATTTTTATTAGTTAAGAAACAACAAATTAGAACTTCATCTTCTTCAATCGTTCAATTCTCTCATCTATCGGCGGATGAGTGCTCAACAGAGACACGATCCCCTTCGCGCTGAACGGGCTC
>JBBSVZ010000022.1:0-2017 GCA_038046545.1 Nanobdellota archaeon
CCGCTCGGTTACTTGCTTACGCCCCGAGTTATTGCTTAAGTGTGTCTGGGTGTTCACCGCAAAAACCTTGAGTACTTGCTTACGCCCCAATTCACAATTCAAGATGTGACCCTATCTCCTACTCTTAATTTAACCCAAGATGTTGCCTCACTTGAGCAAGTGTATAGGTTGTAGTTTCTTGTGAGCGTTCATCTAAGAATGCCAGTAATTTCTGATTCTCTCGAATGAGTTGTATTTCTCGATCAAAATCATCTACTTCTGCCACTAAAAATTCTCGTCCTTCCGATGTTCTTACAATCAAGTTTTCGTGATTGGCTATGGTAATAATATCGGAAAAACTTAATTCTTGTCTTGATAATTCAATGGTTTTCATATATGAAACTCCTTTTCTTGAAAAAACAGTTGATTATGGACTTTATAGCCAATTGCTTTAATCTTCACGATACAAGTATATTCATTAACATCGTAGAATACCCGACACTCACCAATTCGTAGTTCCCATCTTGAAATATCACTTGGATCTAATCTCTTCCGATTTCTCGTTGCTATGTTCGGCTCCCATGTCAACTGTTTTTCAATCGTATCAAGAATAACCTTTTGTTCGTGTTTTCGAAAGTAGCGAACATCTTCTTCTGCTTTTACAGTAAATTCTATTTCAAACATTGTCAATCCTGTTTATAAGGCTTATTGTAGATTTTATCGTAAGGTGCATATTTTATTTGCAAGTCTTGAGCTAATAGATGGTTATATAAACTGTCCCCTTACTTTTTTGAGCTAATAGATGGTTATATAAACTGTCCCCTTACTTTTCTTAATACGTTATGTGCTTTTTATCTCGTGATAGTTTGCTATTTAATTTTTTTTGACTCAGTTATTTTGCTTTTCAATGGATTCGAGAATTTTTAAAATCAGCCCGGATTCAAATGCTGAAACTAAAGCACCTTCACAAAACCTATCACTCCTTACAACCGAAGTGATCAATTTACATTTTGTAGGAATATCAAGTTTGTCAAAGTCAAAATTCTCGTCACTTGCTATTTTCCTTCCTTCATCCCATGCCATCCAGTCAAAACTTATCATGATTGGCAAGCTATAAACAATTTCTGAAAATTTAGAGACTATCGGTGCTGTTATACAGTACGGCATTTGAATGATTCCTTTGTCATTCTTTTCTCCACCTGCCCACTCACCGAATTTTGATGTACTTCGGATAGTTGGTATTAATTCAAATAATGGCTGCCAATCCTTATCAGTCAAAGCGGCTATTTTTTCTTTATAATTATTCTCTTTCAGTATCATCTCGTTCTTTTCCTTTTTTTGATACACATAACGAGTGGCTGTGGAACGCAGCGGAATAGCCATCCAGTGCAGCGACTTATTCGGCATTTTTGCTTTTCAATAATTTCCGAAATTGAGCCAATGTCACCATGCAATCTGCGTGTAATGCGTAACCAGCAAAACTGGCCGCATAAAATTTCAGATCAAATTTCGACGAGTGAGCATAGGTGTCAATTCCCGGATCATTCAATATTTCACTCAGATCAGGGCTGCGAGGGTTATGATTAGCCAATATAAAGATTACCTCAGGTTTTTCGTTGACATCCAACTTGATCTTTGTCCAGTTAGCGACATTGTCGAAATTTATCAACCCAAGTTCAACCAGTTGGTTGAACTGCATCTCCATCGTATCCAACATCGCCTTGTATTTACTGCCATCAGAGATCCTTGCACTAATATCCTGTAAATGTTTGAGCATTCCAGCATCGCCGATTAAGGCTCCATCCCCATATTTCATTTCAATCAATGCAGGTCGGCATTTACTGCTTTTTCGATCTGAAGCAAGCCAGCGTACGGCCAGTAGATCAAATCGAGGTCCAAGAACTGAATCGGCAAACTCAATGTCTGAAATAAAATATTCGCTTTGATTCGCGGTGGTCGAAAAGTTATTTTCCCGGACAATTAATTGTTGAAACTCCCGTTCTGGTTTGCTGTATTTGGAGAAATGAAAATCCATTAT
>JBBSVZ010000023.1:0-1902 GCA_038046545.1 Nanobdellota archaeon
AAATGACTAAGAGAGAAATAATACGGTTTAAAAAAAGCTTAATTAAGAGCATGCTTAAGGACGTGTCCAATGCTTGAAAATCCTGTTGCTCCCATGTTTGTATACGTAATACAAGAGTCGAAGGATAGAAAATTCGAAGTTATTTCTAGGAATAACAGCATCCCCCGTCAAGTTGTAATGGCAAGTTTGCGTGCTGAGCTTAAACTCCTAGAAAAAGAGTTCTTGGACAAATACAAATCCAATAACAATTAGAAAAATATAAAAACACCTGCCAAGTTTTCGGGACTCCGTGAAAACAAAATTCATCATAGTCACGGGCGGTGTCGTCTCAGGCATTGGCAAAGGAACTGCTTCTGCTTCCATTGGCAAGCTTCTATCGCGCCAATTCAAGGTTGTCACTGTTAAGTGTGATGGCTACTTGAATATTGACCCAGGTACTATGAACCCTTTCGAGCACGGTGAGGTCTTCGTTTTGGATGATGGTGGTGAGGTGGACATGGATTTCGGCCATTATGAGCGATTCATGGACATCAACTGCAAGTTCGACTGGAACCTCACTTCAGGAAAAATATTCGATTCTGTCATTAAAAAAGAAAGGAAGGGCGACTTTCTCGGCTCAACAGTTCAAATAATCCCTCATGTAACTAATGAAATAAAGCGCAGGTTCCTAAATACAGCTAAAAATGAAGATGCGGATTTCGTACTCGTAGAGGTCGGCGGCACTGTAGGTGATATTGAAAACTCGTGGTTTGTTGAATCTGTTAGGCAGCTGAAAAAGGAAGTCGGCCCTGAAAACATAATGTATATCCACCTCTCTTACGTTCCTTTCCTGAAATCTGTTGGCCAACAAAAGACAAAGCCAGTTCAAAGGGACATCGAGAAGCTGCACGAGAAAGGTATATTCCCTGATGTAATAATCGCTAGGTGCGAGCAGCCTTTAACGAAAGAATCAAAGAAAAAAATAGCTTTGTTCTGCGATGTCGATGAAGAATCAGTGATTTCTGCCAAAGACATCGAGACCATTTACGAAATCCCGGTTATTTTCGAGGATGAAGGCCTTTTGGGAGTCATTGCAAAGAAATTTGATTTCAAGCCAGCAAAGGACATGGAGAACTGGAAGAAAATAGTTGAAAAAATAAAGAATCCTACGAAGGAGGTCCATGTCGCGATTTGCGGCAAGTACACAGCCCTGCAGGATGCATATGCAAGCCTCGTAGAAGCCCTGATTCACGCTGGCGCACACAACAACTGCCGCGTGAAAATAGATTTTGTGGAGACGACTGACATTGAGCAAAAAAAGATTACAGCAAAGGAAGCCCTCAAGAAATATGACGGTATAATAGTTCCGATAGGTTTCGGCGAAAGAGGAGCTGAAGGAAAAGTGGAAAGCATTAGGTTCGCAAGGGAAAACAATGTTCCATTTCTCGGCCTTTGCTTTGGTTTGCAACTCGCTGTTGTTGAGTTTGCTAGGAATGTTTGCAGTTTAGCTGATGCAAATTCAACAGAAGTCAATCCAAAGACTCCTTATCCCGTCGTGGCAATTCTTCCTGATCAGATTCACGTAAAAGACATGGGAGGCACAATGCGCCTTGGCCTTTATCAGGCGCAGCTTGTAAAAAGTTCTATTGTCGGCAAACTTTACGGCTCGGCAACTGCCTCCGAGCGGCATAGGCACAGATATGAAGTCAATCCTGATTATCACAAAGACTTGACAGACCATGGAATGGTAATATCAGGAACTTCAGAGAACGGTAGGCTGGTAGAATTTATTGAGCTTCCTGACAAGAAATTCTTTTGCGCAACGCAAGCACATCCGGAATACAGGTCGAGACTGGAAAAGCCTTCTCCTCTTTTCGTTGGGTTTATTGCTGCTTGTTTGAAGAAATGATTTTTAAGCGATAT
>JBBSVZ010000024.1:0-2173 GCA_038046545.1 Nanobdellota archaeon
GGCATTTTATTTTATATCCTCCAACTGCTCTTTCAAATCCTGGGTCATTTCCGAGAAAGTATATTTTACAATGTCTTCAGAATTTGGCGCGGGGTATTTTTCATAAATCTCAACTTCCTTCTCCACTATTTCTCTTGCTTTCTTGATTATTTCTTCCCTTGACTTGTCATCAAGCAGATTTTTGGCTTTCATGTATTTTTCTAATCTGTCTATTGGGTCTTTTTTTGCCCATTCCTTCAGCTCGGATTCCGGCCTGTACCTTTTGGCATCATCAGATGTTGAATGGTCTGCGCGCCTGTAAGTCAGGCATTCTATTAATGCCGGCCCTTTTCCCGCCCTTGCATTATCTGCGGCTTCTTTAGCTGCCTTGTAAACAGCAAAAATGTCATTCCCATCAACCTGAATGCTCCTGATGCCATAAGCAATTGCCTTTTGCGCTATTGTTTCAGCATGAGTCTGTTTTGCTCTTGGAACAGAAATAGCATACTGGTTGTTTTCAACAACAAAGATGCACGGAACCTGAAAAACCCCGGCAAAATTCATGCCCTCGTGGAAGTCTCCTTTTGATGTTCCGCCTTCACCAGCATAGACCATAGTCACATTTTTTTCTTTCCTCAGCTTTTGGGCCCATGCGCATCCTGTTGCATGCGCTGTCTGGGTTCCAACAGGAATGCAAATCGGAAAATTATTCTGGTTTTGAGGAGTTTTTAAGCCGCGCTCATCACCGCCATAATAAAGATAGAGCATATGTATGGGATATTTTCTTGTTATCAATGCTGCACCTGACCTGTACATCGGAAACATCCAGTCAGGATCCTGCAAAGCATATGCACTTCCCACTTGCGAGGCTTCCTGCCCTTTAAACTGGATAAAGGTCCCTATCCTTCCCTGCCTTTGCATGTTAAAGCCCTTGTCATCAAAAGTCCTGCATAGAACCATTAACCCATATAATTCCTTAATCTGCTTGTCAGACAGATTTGGCATCAGCTTTTCATCAGCCTTGCCGTTTTCATCCAAAATTTGCAAATACTCAATTTCAAAGTTTTTTATTACTTTCTTTACCATAAAAACCACTAGATACATTCATTAAGTCAGGATTTAGATTTTTAGATAATTTATAAAGGTTTTGGAATTTGAAAAAAATTCCAAATACCCAAAAAAGCTTTGCTTTTCGCTGGTTTTGTTCCGAATTTCTTTCTATTTGCCTTCTGCCCAGGCCTTCAATCTCTCGTATTTTGCGTTGCCGCAGATTTTCTTTCCTGTCTTTTCATTGTAGAAAAAGGGCACTCCCCCGCAGAACTCATTGCCTTCAGCATCCTTGTCAACTTCTTTCATAAACTTTGCATTATCGCTGTTGTGCCACACTTCCAATTTTGCAACCTTTACTTTCAGCTCTTTCTCCAATTTTTCCACTAAAGGGTGCATCTCCTTGCAGTGCACGCATTCAGTCCCGGAAAACATTATTAACCTGTCTGGCATTCTCTATCAGAATTTCAGGAAAAGGGCTTGTATTTAAAATTTTAGTTTTTCGTTTTTCATTCTTCCAATACGGCATAGTATATCCCTTTGGTATGCTGGCCGTAATACATGAACCACTTGCCATTGATTTTGGCTAAGGTTGGGTCGCTAGGCGGATTTGCAGGAATTCTTGGGCTCTCAGAGCATGAAAAGCTGATAAGACAGCATTTAGAATAAGGATATTATGCATTGTCAAATTTTTAATTATGCCTTCGGCATATTTTAGTGCGAGACTTTCGCTTCCTAAACATTGCGCTCAAGTCTCGCTATCTATTGTGTTGCCACTTATTCTTACTTAACCTTATTACCATAATATTTATATAAGCTCTTCTAATCCAAGTTTTTATGGTGGAAGCGAAAAAAAATCCTTTAAAATTCAGGCTATATATGGCTTTATACCCTTTGAAAATATTCATGAAATCCTTAACAAGCAAAATTGCAGGTGCTGGAAAATCAAAGATTTTCGGCACCAAATATGGTGGTGAAAAAATGGGAAATTTTAACCTTGATGGCAAAAAGGCAATAGTTTTTGGTGTAGCAAATGACCAGAGCATAGCATGGCACATTGCGAAAAAACTTAATGATACTGGGGTAAGGGTGGCTTTAGCTTACCAGGAAAGGGTTGAGCAGCTTGTAAAGCCCTTGCTGAGGATGC
>JBBSVZ010000025.1:0-1349 GCA_038046545.1 Nanobdellota archaeon
TCTAAAAGGGAAATACAGAAAGGAGTAGCAGAATTGCCAAGAAAGGAAGATAAGTTGCAATGGAACGCACATATTCAGCAACGCTTTTTTTTGGAGAAAACATGCTTGCACCGATAAAAAAACAGTAAAGGAAGACAACGCTCGCGAATATCTGGCTAGCATTCGAGAAAAAAATTGCTACTGCAAGAAAAGGAAGAACGATCACTGAGCTAATTTCAAAGAATAGGAGCAGTATTGAAATTAGTGCAAGGGGAATTGCCAGAGGAACAGACATGATAAAAAAATATGTAATGCAGCTGGCGACCAAAGACATTTTCTTTGCAAAGCCCACATAATTCTTAACGGACTTGTGCTCTTCTGAAGAAAAGACTGAAACTGCAATCCCAGCAGGAATCCCCAAAAAAGCAATTAAACCTTGCAGCAGCGCTACCACTTCCACTCGCTATGCCCCCATTGGATGATAAGGTCTACGCCAAGATTCTTGACCTGCAACGGATAATCGCAGCCACCATAGCATGAGCCAAGCCAAATCAGGATTTTCGCGCCTGTTGCTTTGCTTATTGACTCCTCTATTTTATTTGCCTCGGGCTTAAGGCCGTCAGCAAGCTGAATGCAGACAATCTTGGCATCTGTTTCCTTTATCTTGGCGATTGCCTTTTCCATCTCAAGATCGTAATCCATAACATTTGTGAAATACAGTCAGCATTTAAACGTAGCGGAACACATTTATAAAATAGCGAATGAATATCACCTTGTGGCCAGAGAGATACTCAAAGATACGGCATTAACTGCATTGATGGGGCTTGCATCAAGCCTCTTTAGCTACCTTTTCCTGCAGTTTCTTGGAAAATCCCTTACGCCAACAGAATTCGGCGATTTCGGCGTTGCCATGACTGCACTTGTTGGAGTGTCTGTTGTTGCACTTATGTACAATGCAGTCGTCATACAATATATAGCGTACTTTCTGTCCAAGAGCCAGAAGGAAAAAATTGTGTCGTTCTCAAAATATTCTCTTTATGCTATAATGGTAGCCGGCCTAGCAGTATTCTTCATTTTCGAATTTTTTGCAGAAGACATTTCAATCCTGCTGAACCTAAGCTCTCCTGTCATCATGCGTTTGCTTGGAATTTTAATGCTAACAGAGTTTTTCGGTACTGGAATTTCTGGAGTGCTAAACGGATTGCAAAGGTTCGCTGTCCTTGGCTTTGTTAGAATTGTCTATGCGATAATATCTCTTTTGGCGGGTGCGGGCCTTGTCTATTCTGGCTTTGGTGTTGAAGGGGCGCTTATAGGCTTTATTGTAGGATCGGTTTCATTGAACTTAATCAGCATTTATTTTTTAAGAAAGA
>JBBSVZ010000026.1:0-2655 GCA_038046545.1 Nanobdellota archaeon
CCAACTAGGCGTTTCCCAAAAAGTGCTCACTCACTATCCAATTTTGGAACCATTCTCGACTCAGTCTCCCACAGTAATTATGGTGGAGGAGTTTGTGCCAGGAGACCAGACAGATGTATTCTTCAGGACATTATTAAATGATGAAACCTCTAAAAAGAACACTATCCGATCCCTGGGCAAACTTGGAGGCAAAATGTGGGAGGGAACTGCGACTGAAGTTAATGGCAGGCTAAAAGCAGTAACCTTGCCGGATAATCACCTTGGAAATACAATAACCCGAATGGAGAATGGCGAAATAATATCTATCTATGTTGATGTGGCACACAAGAGTACCGGAGCCTTCGATGAGCTCCTTGTCAGAGAAATAGCAGGAATGACCCCGGATATGATACCACGAGTACGCCCAGAATACGTTCAGGATTACCTGGAGGGAGTCTGGCCTTATCTGCTTGACACTAGCGGAGGCGATGTTTCCCAGGCCAAAGTTTTAATGCAGCAGGCAAAAACGAGGTTTTCAGATTTGGCCGCTGATCCAAGTTTAGATTACTATTTCCGGGAAATGGATCCATTAAATCTGAATGGCGTAAAGGCTTATTTGCAAGATGTAACTTCAAAAATTGATGCTTTTATCTTGACGAAATAGATTTTTTTTGTAACAAAATATATGCTGAGGTATTTCCGACGTGGTAAAGGACCACTTTAGCATCCGACTTTGCAGCTTCAATACCTTCTAGGCTGTATGGATGAATGTATTTATCAGGATTACGCTTTAAATCAATCAAAAGGGTCCCAACTTGCTCTTTAATAATATCTAACTCTTCAAGGTCAGCATCGTAGCGGCGGGGTTCCATCGGAAAGCCAAATTTTTTGCCGGTTTCAATTTTTTCCCTCAACTCTCTGAGTGAGTCAATATCCATTTTATCTCCTCCCTGCGCTGCGATTATCCCCTCGATTCCGTCACTCATTTAAGTTAGCACTGAGTGGTGACATATAAATCTTATCATTTTCAATCCCTCCTTCATAAGCAATATGGCCGGGTTTTTAAAAAGGTAAAATTATATAAATTAATGAGTGGACAAAATCCACATGCAAAAACGCAGATTTTTATTAATGCCTTTGTTGGTTTGTTCAATTTTATTGGTGGCGTTGGGTTGCAATGGAGGATCAAGAAATATCAATCCTTCCGCCAAGTGTTCAGACTCGGATCTCGGTTTGAACCTCTCCTCCTTTGGATATGCCACCGTTTCTGATGGAGGCATCTCTACAACCTTTTCCGACCATTGCGCGTCATCAACTATGCTGTTAGAATATTCTTGTTCATCTGATTTACATTACTCAAAAAATAGTCTAATCGCATGCCCTCCCAATCAAGTCTGTTCTGATGGTGAGTGCAGGCCGTCTAATGTAGTGGAGTGTTCTGAAACCGATATGCAAATTGACATAGCGAATCCAGGACAAAATACAATTAAGTTAGCTGACGATCAAAACCTTGTTCTTAACGATGAATGCCTTAATGATAATTTCGTAAAAGAGTATTACTGCAATTTAGGAAGCTCTTACAGCTACAAAAAGGTAAAGTGCCCTGGAAAATGCGTCAACGGCTCTTGCGATTCTTCAGAAGATTTTTGTGCTGATTCTGATGGTTCGAATATTGAAAAATATGGTGAAGTTGTGATGAACCTAAAAGCAGGCGGTTCACTTCTTTATCCTGACTTTTGTGTGAATGAAACTTATGTTTCAGAACAAATCTGCCAGAATGATAAAACGCAATCATCAATGGTACTGCCTTGCACACTGGGTGGAAGTTGTAATGGCGGCCAATGTTTCAATGCTGGGCAGTCTAACGATGAATGCGAAGATACTGATGGCGGACGAAATTATGGCGAATCAGGATATTTGGTATTCTTAAACCAATCCGGCGGTTTTCTCTTATTTGAAGACAAATGCATTTCCTCGACTGAATTATTGGAATACTATTGCATTGGATCAAAATATTTTTCTGAAACAATAACCTGTCCTAACGGAAAGTTGTGTAACCCTGTGAATAAATCATGCAGTTAGGTATCTCGGGGTAAGTAATTTTTTAGATCAAATATTAAACTAGTTTAATTTCGCCAATATCTCGCCGCCAATTGTGCTTTGATAAGGAAAACCATCAGTCTTCAAATAAGTGATATTAACAAAATATTTTGTTTTTTTCCGTGCAGAGCCTGAAAATTTGCAGCCAGCCATCTCGAAGCTTTGTTCTTCGTTTTTATGAAAAGCAAGCGGAAAAGTTTCAGTCGCATTTGGATAGAGAACAGTTTGGCAGGGATAAAGCAAGCCCTCGCTATCAACTATGACGTTTGTAATCTTAATGTCTTCATAATTATTGATAATCGCAAATGAGATCAAATCGGGCGAGTTAATCGCTGAATCTGTGCATTGAAATCGAGGCTGAAACAGGCATGCGTCAGGAAGAAGATTTTTTGGGTCCAAAACCCCAAATGTCGCCAATGCAGCAATTACAACAAGCGTTACCATAATCGCCCAGCCATAATTGGATAAGAATTCCATTGCAGCTTGCGCTTTAATCGAATGAGCTCTATTTTTTTTCTTAATCCGAATCATCCTCTTTCAAATCATGATCTTTTGTGGTTTATAAGATTAATTGAA
>JBBSVZ010000026.1:2755-13640 GCA_038046545.1 Nanobdellota archaeon
TCCGAATCATCCTCTTTCAAATCATGATCTTTTGTGGTTTATAAGATTAATTGAAGAGACGCGAAGATTTATAATCCGGCCTGTAATTCTGCGTTTATGAACCTCAAGATAGAATACGACCCTAAGAAATGCATAGGCAATGGAAATTGCGAGAAGCTAGCTCCGCATTATTTTAAACTTAATAATAAAAAAGCTAATTTAAAATCAAGCACCTTCAAGAATGGGCTCCAAATTTTGGAAATGCAAGCCAATGCACTAGACATTGAACGGGCAATAAGCGCTGGAAAAGGTTGTCCAGTTAATGCAATAAAAGTGACAATTGGTGAAAAAGAAGAAGTCAGCGCAACTGTTAAAACAGATGAAGCCAGAAAAATAACTGCAAAATATGATGACAACAAAGAATTCGTTCTCGATCCAAAAGGCTATTTTCTCATCCGAATAAATCAAGACAAAGAAGAAATAGAGGTTGCGTTCTGCGGCGCAAGGAACAAAGTGGAAGCAATCGTTACAGGAAAAAAGCCAATTGACATTTACCAAACAAGTTTTTAAAGTATTTACTGGCGGTCATGATTCGATGAAGTGAGTTACTTTTTTCAATCCTTAAACTTAGCTTTCTTTCTGGCAAAGAAAAATAGTATCGAGCCCACCCAAGCAGCATTTAGTATTAATGTATAAGGGAAGAAAAAAGTTATTGCTATTATTCTGCCAAAAGTAATTTTCTGACGGAAATACAAAGTTGAGATTATCAGCATGAGACTGCTAATTATTCCAGTCATCACGCCGAGTAGCGGAAGCAGCAAAACGCCCCATTCCGGAATCTTGTAAACCCAGTATATTGGCCCTACTATGCTGAACCATCTGAAAATATAAAATGCCTGCTCAATTAATCCCTGAGGCATCCAGTAAAATAATTGGTATGCAGTCAACGGATAAACGATGATGCTGAAAAAGGACCAGACAAAATGGTTAAGATAAAGGAAAAGAATTGGCACATCGGGTTTCATCAATTTGCTTCTAAATTTTGTAAGGCTTTGCCAGCCGCCTGCGAACCATCTAAGGCGCTGGAAAAATAGCTGCTTGATTGTGCGGCAAGCCTGAGTCGTGCACCTTGCTGTCGAGACCGCAGAAATAAGCATTCCTTTCGATGAGAGACGCATTGCGATCTCCATATCCTCAGTCAGTGAAGTCGATGAGAATCCCTTTTCCTTCAGAAGCAACTTTCTTCTGTAACAAGCTGCAGCGCCGAAAAACCATACTGCATCGCGAAATACTTTTGCAAAAGAGAATCTTATCAAATTGTACAAGCAATATTCAAGATCCTGAAAATTCTCAAGAAGATTTTTCGGCGATTCAACAAAAACCATGCTGTGGGAGGCAGCCACTTTTGGATCTGCAAATGGCTTAATGATCTCAGTGATGAAATTTTTATCAAGATAAGTGTCCGAGTCAAGCGTTATTACGAGCTCATTTTTTGCAGCTTTTAATCCACCATTAAGCGCTTGAGCCTTTCCACCATGCTCAACCTTCAAGAGTTTTACATTACTGTGCGCTTTCATCAAAGCCTTTACAATTATCGCCGAATCGTCTGTTGAGCCGTCATCAATGCAAATGATTTCGAGAGGCTTAAATTTTGTCGCAAGGACTGATTCAACGCATTTCTTTATGGTTAATTCATTATTAAAGAATGGAATCATTACAGAAACTGAATTCTTGTAAGCACCCAATCGTTCCTTCTTCTTAAACAAGCTAGCAAGGAACACGATAAACGGAATTGAAATTGTTGCAAGAATTACAATGTACACTGGGATTGCGAGGTTCAGTATTGAATCAGCAGTCAGCAAATTGAAGAGCATTTTGGATCCCTAAGGGCATTGTATTTTCCGGTATGCCCATACTGCAACCCCGACTAATGTTAGCAAAATTGTGGAGACATTTATGACAAGCGCTGCGATTGCACGATTGCGGCCTCCGAAACGAGAAGACTGCTTTTCAATTTTTCCAAGAGCTTTAACGGCAAAAAATGAAGAAACACCACACAACCCTATATTAAACAAAGGCACCCAGAACCCGAGGCTCAGTACAACAGCAGTATTAGCGTCAAAAAAATCCTTTTTCATGACTTTACCGTGTTTCCATCTTTGCTGAGCATAAACCAGGACATGGGGCGATTAAAAACAGCTTTGCTAATGCCAAATGTAACAACCAAGATGAGAACAACTCCTATTGTATAAGACGCTGCAAGCATTCTTGGGATTTCGTTAGCTTTTTTAGCATTGATTAGCGTAAGGCAAAAAGTCAAGATGAATCCAGAAGTTATTGCAATATTAAAAAATGTTTTAGTTAGAAATTCCATCCAAATAATTGTTTCAGGTCTGTGAGTTATTATCGAAAGTGAGCCAAATACAGTTAGAAGAAAGAAAAAAATTGTTGCTAGATAGCCAGCGAGAAGCAATAGCATATTGGCTTTCCACTTAATGCCAAGCCTATAATTGGTCATTATCGATACGAAATGTAATTTTATAGACGAAATGACACCATACGCCCATCGCATTTGCTGTCGGTACAAGTCATTCGGGGTGAAAGGCGCCTCGCATTCGCAAAGCAAAGAGTCAAGATAAATAATCTTCTTTCCTCTGCTTGTAAGCCGCAATGAATACTCGATATCTTCAGTTAAACAACCGCTCTTCCAACCGCCAAGATTTTTTAGGTCTTTAGTCCTTATCGCTTCAGCCGAGCCAGCAATGAAGCCATTGCTGCCAATTAAATTCAAGAATGAAAGGCCAAGATGGTGAGTAAGCAAAGGTATTGTGCCGCCAAGAACCGCAGTGGTGTTTTTTGAGAAGTTTTTTGTAACCCACCTTGCTTGAACAGCCGAGACATTTTGGTCAGCTTCTAACGGCTGAATTATCCTCTTTAAAAAATCACTTTTAGGTAAAAAGTCAGAGTCAAAAATCACTATGTACTTTCCATTAGAATAACTAAGCATATGATTTAGGTTGCCTGGCTTGAAGCCAATGTTTTTCCCTCTTCTGGTCACCTTAACATTATCTTTGTGCTTGCTTGCGAAATTATCAATTTGTTTTGAAACCTCTGAGTCAGTGCTGTCATCCCCGATTATAATTTCGTAACTATTTTTTGGATAATCAAATAAGAGGCAATGCTCAGCGCAGTTAAGAGCAGCAAGTTCATTGTAAGTGGGAATCTGGATTGTTACAAAAGGGAAGCGCGATAAATGAATTTTTTCAGCTCTCTTTTCCTTGACGAAAAACAGAATGATTGCAACGAGAGAGAATATTAAAGTGAGCCCGACTGTTAAAAAAAGAAAGACGTAAAAGGCGCTGTCAAAAAACAGGTGCAAAGCATCAAGAATGGTCCTTGAATATTGGACGAACAAATTGTAAACCGTGTCGCCTATGGCGCTGTAAAAATTGAATATGGTAACAGGCCAACTTAGCAGGCT
This sequence comes from Nanobdellota archaeon, assembly GCA_038046545.1. Lineage (GTDB taxonomy): Archaea > Nanobdellota > Nanobdellia > Woesearchaeales > JBBSVZ01 > JBBSVZ01. The sequence continues at coordinate 6,216 of JBBSVZ010000026.1, forward strand.
TAGCGTTGAGGTTAAAATGTCCATATTATAGATCAATCCTCATTTTTGTATAGACTTATGGTCCTTCCTTTTATATTAAGCGGTTGAATATGTTTTATAAACATTTTGGGTCTAAGGCATTTAATGGGGATAGCAACCTTTATATATTGTTAGGTTAACCTAACTTTTATGGTTTCTACAGCAAAAGAGGATTATGTCAGGGCAGTTTATTTACTTCAGGAGAGAGGAACGCCTTACCTTTCGGATTTGGCAGAGTATCTTGATATCTCGAAACCAAGTGCCTCTGAAATGGCGAAGAATCTGGTCTTACAAGGTTTCTTATCACATGAACCTTACAGTGAGCTGAAGCTGACCGCTGACGGAATCAAGCTTGCTGAAAAGCTGACTTATAAGCATAGGATAATAGAAGTATTCCTAAAGCGTGTGCTAAAGCTTTCAGAAAACAAGATTCACGGCGAGGCCCACAAGCTCGAACATGCGTTCTCAGATGAATCTGTCGACAGGATAAAAAAGCTCATACACAATCCAGAAACTTGCCCGCACGGGCAGCCCATTCTTTCTCCAAAGAGTTGAAACCATCTTGAAACAAATAATCCCCCCTCTAAAGTTCCTTAAGGAGCCCTCATTTTGGGCTTTTTTCGGCAGCGGACTAATCGTTAGCGTCGCTTACATGGATCCTGGAAACTGGGGAACATCAATAAGCGGAGGCGCGCAGTACGGCTATAAGCTGCTCTGGGTAGTTTGGATGGCAAGCATCATGGCGATGTTATTCCAATATCTTTCCGGAAAGCTCGGTATTGCAGGCTATTCCTTGGCAGAGGTAATCAAGATTCGCTGGAAAGACAAACGGCTCGTTTTAGGTTATTGGCTGGTCGCTGAACTGGCAATACTTGCAACTGACATGGCAGAATTCTTGGGAATTGTGGTTGCTCTGCATCTTCTATTCAAAGTTCCTTATTTTATCGGAACGATTTTTGCGATGGCGGATGTCCTTCTCCTGCTGTTGCTGACCCGAAACAGGTTCAGGATACTAGAATACGCCTTCATCGTATTTGTCAGTGTGATCGGATTCGGCTACGTTTACGAGATATTCCTGGCCAAGCCTGATTTCGGAGCTGTTGCAGCCGCTTCCGTTACGCCTTTTCTTGACGGGCAAACAATCCTTATCGCAGTTGGCATAATAGGCGCAACAGTTATGCCCCACGCACTTTTTGTGCATTCCTGGCTGCTCAAGGAAAAACGCAAGCTGTTTAAAATCTCACAGGAAACCGCGATGAAATACCATATCTATGAGAATACATTTTCCCTGATAATTGCAGGGTTCATCAATGCAGCTATACTCATAATGGCAGCTGCAGCCTTTTACAATATAGGGACGCCAGTAGCCACTATAGAAGACGCGTACAAAACACTGACGCCACTTTTCGGCCAGCTAGCTTCCATAGTCTTCGCAGTCGCGCTGTTAGCTGCAGGAGTATCTTCATCAATTACTGGCGTTCTTTCTGGCCAAAGCATAATGGAAGCGCTTACTGACTTCAAGCTGAGCCAAATGATGAGACGGCTCATAACCCGAATTGTCAATATAATCCCGCTGATGATTGCACTTCTTTTAAACATAGAGCCGCTCCAAATACTTGTTTACAGCCAAGTAGTGCTTAGCATGCTAATTCCCGTGCCCCTCATACCGCTGCTTTATTACACGGCAAAAAAAGATTTGATGGGAAGCCTTGTCAATCGACCACTGACAACAATAGTGGCAGTAATATTTGGGATAGTCATACTTTGCTTCAATGCATTTCTTATCTATAGCACTTTCTTTACTTAACGTCATATTTTTATAACACTATAAGTTATACTTTATTATGACCGCAAGGCATGTCGCCATAATCTTAGATGGAAACAGGAGATGGGCAAGGAAAAGAGGCATGAAGCCATGGCAAGGCCACGATGTAGGCCTCGAAAAGCTGCGCAAAATAACAAAGGCAGCCTACGATTTTGGGATAATAGAACTCACGCTATACGTTTTCTCTGCTCAAAATATTAACAGGTCTTCTTTAGAAGTAAATAAGCTATTTTCTTTGCTGGGAAGGAGTTGCAGCGAGATGCTTGAAGACGAAACAATCAAGGAAAAGGAAGTGAGAGTTCGCTTTATTGGGAACAGGGATATCTTTCCAAAGGAACTGCAGTCATTGATGCATCAGGTTGAGCAGAAAACTAAGAATTACGATAAATGTTTCCTGAACTTTGCTGCAGGCTACGGCGGAAGGGAAGAAATTACTGAAGCTGTAAAAAAAATAACTCGGGAAGTGAAGCAAGGCCTAATCGACCCTTCCTCGTTAAATCAACAGACGATAACTGACCACCTCTGGCTTCAAACAGATCCCGACATTGTCATAAGGACAGGTGGAGAAATAAGGACAAGCAATTTTTTCCCATGGCAAACAATATATTCTGAATGGTTTTTTGTGAAGAAGCTCTGGCCGGACTTCACTCCTGCTGACTTGAAAAAAGTCCTTAACGGCTTTAATAAACGGAAACGGAATTTTGGGAAGTAAACATTATATACAAATAAAACTAGTTATCTTGTTATGAACGTCAGGTTATTATCCCTTTTTCTAATTTTAATAGCCCTTATGTCATTTCTCGCAAGCATTTTCATTATACTTTCGAATTTTTTACAGCCACACCCTTTAACGTCCTCAGATTGTTATTTTTCAGCATGTGAGGGACAATGTGTAAATATAAAATTTAAAGCCAATGAAGAGTGTCCATTTCCTCCATTGGATAATCTTGAAAACAGGGTGAATGTTCAGTGTTCTGTCGTTTCAGATAAATGCGTGACCATAGTCAACGATTGAAATTCTAAAGAGTTCTAATTTAATTGTCCATTTTCTAGCAACTATATGAACCAGTTAATATATCTCACAGTTAGCTTTATAAACTAATACTCGCTACTAGGGGTAACAATGACAACCCAAACCTCTATGCGCGGATTAAATGATCGTTTAGAAGATACTAATTGTTGGATGGGCATTGCCGGAACAAGCGGCATGAGCCCTGTTAGAACAGTTATCATGGAATCTGTTGAATTAGGGCACTCTTTTCACGAGCAGGAGCTAGTTAGAATCCATGAGTCTGCATATAGGGCAATGGAAGCAAAAAGCAAAGGTGATACATTGTACGCATCATTGGCAATTTACAATGTTATCGACAGTGCATTAACTAATAACCCCCCGATTCCTTATGTGGTCACTAAAAGCGACATTGACGCATTTGGTATGACTCCAACCCAAATGTATGAATATGCAGCCCGGATAGAATAGCAAGTCCTTAGAATAAAATAATTGAACGTACTTTCTTTTTATTTAATTGATTACTGTAGCAAACTATATATATCACAGCCAGATAATTTTTTTCTGTGATTCAAAATGACTGACGAAATTCTTGATAGGATGGCTTTTCTGAAGAAAAGGCTGCTCACGCTTGAATGGGATAAGACTCAAAACCAGCTCAATTCGGGAATGGAATTCAAACTAGTTGAATTTAGGAAGGAGTTCCAGGATCTTCAGAGCAAATCTAAGGAGATTGAGAAGCCAGAACAGGCCGTCCTACAGAAGATTTTATAAATGAAACCAGCTTTTTTTACTTATCTCGGACGAATTCTTTCGTTGGAGAATTAAAACATAAGGAGTGTAAGAAAGTATGACATCAGACATGTATGACGAAAGGCCCCGCAGATTTGATCGGGGTAACAGCGGATTTAGAAGCAACGGCGGAGGTGGAGGAGGCGGATTCGGAGGACCGAGGCGCAGCTTTGCACCAGTTAAAGAGGGGGAAGAGCTTGACGTCACGATAGAAGCTATCGCGGCTAAAGGAGACGGAATTGCCAAGAGGCAAGGTTTCGTTATATTCGTTCCCAGCACAAAGGTTGGCGACCAGGTGAAGATAAGAATCACCAAGGTACTGCAAAAGGTAGCCTTCTCCGAGATAATCGGAAGGGGAGCACCAAAGCAAGATGCAGCAGCTGATGCGCCAACTGAAGAGAGTTCTGAAGAGCAGACTGAAGAGCCAAGCACAGAAGACTCCAGTTCTGAAGACTCAGAAAACTTCGGCGAAGACAACCAATAAAACCCTTAAAAAATTTTATTTTTGTTTTTTTCTTTGTTAGTTTGAGCTATGCCCTTTTTTGTGTTTAAAAATATGCGCTCAATCGCCGCGCGGGCTTCTTAAACAATTTCAATACATTTTCAAAGAGCCAGTGATCTTGTCCAGCTTGATCTCTTCGACTGGTCCGACTCCTAGGCAAGTGACTGTTCCGGGTTCCAAAACAGTATGACCTGCATCAGCGATAAGTGCGCAAGGAATCTTCTCAGCCCTGAGTTTATTTTCGAACTCTTTTAGTTCTGCCTCGGTCTCAACTTTGAGGACTATTTTTGCAGCTCCGCTGGAGCGCCAGGCGTCCATTATCGACTTGTTTGTTTTTAGCGCAGCCTCTAATGATGCGTGAGCTACCTGAGCAGCAAGCTTGCCCTTAGGAAGATTAAGGTCTTTTCGGACGAGAATTACTTGTTTGAGTTTCATTTACTTTATGCTGCTTTTTGTGAGCCCCGTGAATTGATAATATTTCTTGCCTGTTCTTTTGTAATTGTTCGGACATCATAATCCTTTAACGCTTCATGTATCTGCATTAGTTTTGCTTTTGTTCGGTGTATTGATGAGTTTACAGTTCTATACGGTTTATCCAAGATATCGGCTATGTTTTGTATTGTTTTCTCCAAAATGATATATCCTAATAATTCTCTTTGCCAATCAGGAAGCAGGCTTTGATAATATGAAAATCTTTCTTTCCTTGAGTCAATTACTCCATTTTCTTCTAATTGCCACTCTATGGCATTGAAATCATTTGGTTCATAACCGATCGTTAAAGGTCTTTTACTGGCACTTCTTAAATGATCAATCCCTTTTTGAACAGTAACTGTGGCAATGAGACCTATGAACGATTCTTTGTAACTTCGTCTCATCTGGCCAACAGTTCTCAAATTCTTGATGACATTTATTGTTGCATCGTCAGCTATTTCATCAATTTCATCCGGAAGTTGGGCATAAAATTGAGTGGCTTTTTTCGATGCAATACTTAGGACATAAGTGGCGCCATCATTCATATATCTTTCTTCTAATCGCGGATTTTGTATAACTACTTGTTCAAGACTTAACGTAGCCCTCTCTAAATCTGAATGAAGCGGCTCAGCCGGGTCTGTCAAAAGATAAAGCTTTGCTGCCCTGTACGGAGTTGAAATACCCCCTTTTTTACCTCCCACCTCTAGTAATTCATTTACCACTTTCTTAGGAAGATTATTCAGTATAAATTTCTTTTGTCCACAACCTTTTTATCCTTACTTCCAATCTGCAAACTGTTGGGCTAGTAGCATACTCAAAAAGCAAAAGCTTTTTGGTCGCTCCTATCCCTCTCGTTAAAGCTCAAGGGCTAGTAGCATAACCTGGACAGTGCGACCGGCTTCGGACCGGTTGATCGGGGTTCAAATCCTCGCTAGCTCATATCTGGGTCGGAAGATTTTCGATGCGTTCGGAAACTTATTGGTTAACCATATAAGCGGGTTAATTTTTTTTTAGCGGGATGGTTAAAAAATACTACTTTGATACATCAATCTGGCTCGATCTTTTTGAAGATAGGAACGAGCAAGGAATTCCAAAAGGGGAATGGGCGCATAACTTATTATCTCGGATCATAGAAAAAAATGAAAGAGTGGTCTTATCTGACATTGTAGTCTTAGAATTTCAGGCTGCAGGATATTCGTCTAACGAAATCGAAAACTTGTTTTGCTTTATCAAACCGATCATCATAAACATAGACGCTACAGAAAAGCAATTGAGACGGGCAAATGATTTATCGTCAAAGAGAAAAGTCCCGAGAGGAGACGCACTCCATGCGCTTATCGCAAGAGAAAGCAACGCAATCTTGGTAACATTGGACCATCATTTCATGAAATTATCAGATATTATCAGCCCTCAAAAGCCGCAGGATCTTATCTGAACTTCTTCCCAATCATTTCAAATGCTTTTTCGCGCGCAAAATGCACCTTGTAGTCGCTAGTTTTTCTTTTAGAATGGCCTCTCAAATCCGCTAAATTCCTCAAAACCTCCTCTTTTTCTAAATCGGATAGTTTTTTCCTTATCGCGTCCCTGATAAACTCTGTCCGTGTACTATACCTGTGCTCCCTCAATTTTTGATCTATTTCTTCCAACAAACTTCCTTCCATCTTGATTGTAATTGTTTCCATGGTAGTACTTAGTATGTGCAAAGTAATATATAATTATTTTGATTATGCACGCTACTGTCACATATTTTTAGCGCAAATTGGTTCAGATCCTCTTCAACTTGTTAAATCTTTATCTTCTGCCAGGATCGTCTTTGTCCCAATCATGAAGAGCTTGAATTGTGCGTTTGGTCGCAATATCTCTTAATTGCTGAATTTCGTGTTGCTTTTCAAGAGCTCTAATGTCTGAAGCAGCTAATGTCAGGTATGGAATATCATCTTCTCTATAGAATCTGGCCAGATTATATTGGTCATGTGTGAATCCACCAACTCTATTCTGGTCTGTGCGAAATCCTTCGAGAACAATTCTATCTCCTGATTTTATTTGGACGGCGAGGGGTATCGAGTAACCTACCATGCGCTGCTGAGTGCCAGTCTCTACTCTCATTATAGTTCTACCCTCATTCTCATTTACATCAGAACTTATAACAATCATTTCAAGCGGTTTTCCCATTGAACATCACCCACGTTCCGATTTTATTCAATATTCTTAAATATTTATCGATTTACCGAAGATAAATGAAAGCTTTCACGGAATACCTCTGGTTCAACACCAAGAAAAGACGGGATTACATCAATATAACTGACAAAGTTCAAGAAATAGTGGATAAAAGTGGAATAAAAGACGGAATGGTTCTGGTTTCAGCAATGCACATAACCGCAGGCGTTTATGTCAACGATGCAGAATCCGGCCTGATTCAGGATATCGATGAGTGGCTAGATAAACTTGCGCCTCCAAATCCAAACTATAAGCACCACCATACCGGCGAGGACAATGCAGATGCCCATCTGAAAAGCATGCTTGTCCACCACGAAATAATTGCTCCATTAACTGATGGAAAACTGGACTTCGGGCCATGGCAGCAGATTTATTATGCTGAGTTTGACGGCCAAAGAAAGAAAAGGGTTATTGTCAAGGTTATGGGTATTTAACAAAAATGCAATTTTTTGTTATCCTGCTAACATCAGTTTTTTAAATAATGTTTTCATTCTTTTCCTTTATTGGTTTGATTGGTTTCCTGTTTGAGGACGTTGTCCATTGGTGTCAAAGAATGGTTTAAATTGATCCTTAATAAATTTAGGTAGTCCT
>JBBSVZ010000027.1:0-5912 GCA_038046545.1 Nanobdellota archaeon
CGAAGCTATCCTGGTTCCGTAAAAAATTCCGCTAGCTACTTCAAATAGGTTTGCAAAGACTCCTGCTGTAAAGACTAATCTGTCAAGTGAACTTCCATGCGTCCAGATTTCATTTGCTCTGTCATCGAGTTCAACAACGCGATCATTTAATTTTTTTATATCCTCATCTGCGCTGGCACGGTCGAATTTGCCCTGGTAATGTAGCAAGTCGATTCCCACACGATAACTATCCCACAAAGCCATATTATGCTATTTAGTTTTCTGATATAATAATTTTTGGTTGAGGTTCACTTTATGGTCTAAACCATTCTTTGAGAATTCTATTCACTTTCTTAATCAAATTGAATAAATTGATATTTGAGCAAGCATCTCAAAAACATATGGAATCAATATCATGCGCTGAACTAAAAAAATTAATTGAAGAAAAAGCGGATTATATCCTTATAGATGTCCGCGAGAAAATTGAGCTCAAGAATGGAATAATTCCGACATCGCACCATATCCCGCTACAAGAGTTCTTGAAATCATTAACAATTTCAGCTGAAGATTTCAAAAAGAAACACGGTTTTTCGCTTTCTAAAAAGGATAGGCTAATCCTGTATTGCCGTTCTGGCAATAGAAGCGAATTCGCGACCAAGATGGCGCTGAAGCTTGGATTCAACGCAGAGAATTTTGTAGGAAGCATATTGGAATGGTCGAAACATGATCCGAAAGTTAAAAGTTACTGAACATTATTCCTGTCATTTTTAGTAACATTTAAATAGGAATAAATTCAAATTCACTTCGAAATAATCGGAGGATAATTATGGCAACGTATCAAATTAAATTAGATCAAGGTTCCTGTATTGGCGCAGCAAGCTGTGTGAAAGTTAATCCAAGAGCTTTTGTTCTCAATAATGGAAAAGCCAGCGTTCTCACATCCGAATTTGGGGATGCAGAATTGAACAAGAACGTGCTAGCGGCCCGTGGCTGTCCGGTTAACGCTATAAAAATAATAAACAAAGATACGAATAAAGAGATTAATTAATGGATTTTTCCACTTTGTTGATATCTAAACGTAAATTGAATGATAGTCTTGCGACTTTCACTTTGGCAAAGCCAGCTACCTTTAATTTTACGGCCGGCCAATTCATACTCATTTCTTTCGATCCAAATTTCAAAAACGCTCACCCCTTCTCAATTTCATCCTGCCCCCAAGACCCTGGATTGGAAATTAGCGTTCGAAAACTTGGTGATTTCACACAAAAGCTTCATGCCACAGAAATCAACTGTCCGTTTTGGGTCAAGGGACCGTTTGGCGCATTCGTTTTGCACGAGGAGAAAAATGTTGTAATGATAGCAGGCGGCGTAGGTATCACTCCTTTCTTGAGCATGATTAGAGACGAGTGCAAGAGAGGATTGCAAAGAGACTTAACGCTTCTACTATCTGTCAGAGAATTGGCGGATGTTTTGGAAAAAGAAACTTTTGACGAGTTGCAAAAAAACAACAGTAATCTACACATAATTTACCTGCCGAACCAAAGTCCTTCGCCAGACTGGACTGGCCCTTTTGGGATAATAGACCAAAATTTTCTCGCTAAGCAATTTCCCAGCTTCACGGATAAAGTATTTTACCTGTGTGGGCCTCCACCGATGGTGGCTGCAATTAAGCAGGCATTTGCAAATCTTGGACTCAACCCGGAATTGATAAGAGTTGACAGCTGGGAATTCGCAAAAAAGGTAGTTGAAGAGAATTCTTGAGCTACCAAAGCACAAATACTGATAGAGCAACAAATATTATTATCCCCGTTGCCAAGCCTGCCATGAATAACCGCTTGTTTTTTGCCTTCAAAAATGCATAAATTAGCACTAGATAAATTAGAAAATTAACAAGGTAAGTCAAGATGTAGATTGCGGACTCTACTAGCGGGATGCGGGCGAACCCTAAAAACAATTCTAAATATGCCGGAATCATGAATGTAATTGAAAACATAACGATTTTCACAAACTTAAATGTGTAAAAATAGGGGTTTGATATGTGAAACCAAGTGAGCAGAACTGGTATAATCGCTGAAATGCTCGCGATAAGTGCTGCGCGGTAAAAATTACTTATCGGGAGTTTTTTTAATTTTTTCTTCATTGTTTTTTATTCCAGAAAGTCATGAATGCTGCCGCCGCAAGTCCAGTAATGCTTAATGTAGCTAATGTTGCAAAAAATAAATTACGCTCAAAATCAGCATCCCAAGCCTTGATTGGGACTTTCAAAATCGGTTCGGGCTTGCATATTTTCTCGGTATTGGGCTTATAAACTACCGTTTTGCAGTTATTGGAATCTGTACATAGTCTGAAGCTTTTAGTTTCATTGACGCATGATGTCCACTCAGTGCAGTTCCAAGATTCTACGCAAGGTGGCAATACTTTCTTGGAGCAAACATTCCCCTCATCGACAAATGAGTCACAATTATTGTCCTTGAAATCGCATATTTCTTTGGTTGGCAATACTTCGCCTTGGCAAGTACCATATGCGCCGTTTATACAATATTGAAGGCCCTGCTTGCACTCTCCAACATTAAAACCGCAATATTTGAATAATCCTTCATCAATTACCCCATCACAGTTATCATCTTTATTATTGCAGATTTCTGCGGCAGGAGCTTTAGGTTGGCAAGTTGGGGTCAATGCTCCATTAGTGCAGACCTGTTGAATCGTATTCTTGCATTCACCTACACCGCAGGTCGTGGATTTCCCAGTTCCATCATCTGTCTGGTTATTGCAATCATCATCAAGACCATTGCAAATTTCTGAAGCCTGAGCAATGGAGCCTATGCACGCTCCCCAGACTCCGCCTGTGCAGGTCTGGTTACCTTGTTTGCATGCCCCGATTGCGACGCCGCAAGTTTGTGTCGCATTTTCCTGGCAGCCATTGCAAACAAGACCGTTATCCACTTGGCTATCACAATCATCATCGATGCCGTTACAAGTCTCTGGAATACTGGTGATGCCTCCCGTGCAGGCTCCCCAAGTGGCATCGTCCTGGCACGTCTGATTGCCTTGTTCACAAGCACCAACCGAAATGCCACAGGACTGGATTTGTCCTGGCGTGCATGAGCAGCCGTTGTCTAGTTGACTATTGCAGTCTTCGTCGATTGAATTTCCGCAAATTTCAGTTGTTGGAGCACCTGGTGTGCAGGCAGGTGAGTATACCCCCCCTGTGCAGGTTTGCGTGATCGAGACAAAACAGGCGCCAACTCCACACGTGCTTGGCTGTGTCAGACCTTCATCAATCCCATTGACGCAGTTATCATCCAAGTTGTTACATGTTTCTGTTGCACCTGGCCGCACAGAAGGATTGTTGTCATTGCAATCCTGGCCACCACAACTAATGTCAGTATATGTATCCCCATCATTATCGGCGCATGCACCGCCTTGGGGGTCTGGGAATTGTGTTGTGAAAGAGCTAGTGGAAATTTGAGTTAAGTCAGTGCTGGTGTCTTCTTCTACACTTGTTGCTGTCAGCCAATATTCAAACTTCAAGCGACAACCTGATGCAGTGTAAGAAGGTTGGGAAGTTGAAATAGTCTGGGTGACGGGCGATGCAGTATTCATTACATTCGTTGTTCCCTGAATGTAGAATAACCGCGTGTTGGTTGTGCCACAGTATTTGAAAACATTCACTCCTGCGACTCCTGAGTTTTCATTATGATTGCTGTCTGTGTTTAAATGAAACTGCCATGTTCCTGCGGGGATGTCGCCAGTTAGCGCAAAATTCGTTGCCCAGCCGTAGCCCCTTGGTGTTTCAGATATTGTAAAAGTACTCTCTGGGCCAGTCTGACCTGGGCGCCAGAAATTAGCGCCTTGATTGCCTTGTTTGTGGAGCACTCTCGTTGTTGCCGCAGCGCCATCACCTGCAGTTGTTTTTGATGCCCAATAAGTGGTGCCGCCGACCTGGCCCGTTATGACTTCATCAGTATTGTAAACTGTTAAGGCTGCAGCGGTCTGTATCAAAAGCAGGAATAACAGAAAGGAAATGATTATTTTTTTCATTTTTTTAATGTCTGAACCTCCAAAAATAACTGATTTCCACTTTTTATCAATGTGCCTGTGATTGACGAATATTTATCAGTAATTGTACCATCAGGCACTAGCGCAAAAATGCTCGCCTCATCATCAACAATCTTGTACCACGGTTTTTTAGACGGTAAGACCGAGACTTTGACGAGATTTCCTTTTGTAGTCACAACCTTGCCAATTAATTCAGGGTACTTCTCCAATTCACCAACTGTTTTTATATTCTTTACGAGAACTTTTGACAAAATAATTTCAATTTTCGCCTTGATAAAATTCAATTTGATCATCTTAAACAAAACCAATCCACCTATAAGAATAGATACCTGCGAAAAAAAGATGAGTATGAATGGATTACGGAAATCTGTTCCAATCTTGTAGGCATGGATGAAAATGAAAATATAAAACACATAGGACGCTCTGTGCAATACTAGCCAAACTGGATAGCCTAAAAGTTTGACTATTCTTATGAAAAATACGCCTGTCAAAATAGTTAAAATGAAAGTATACAACCCCACGACTCCGAATGCAATATTAAACAAAGTAATTCCTGTAAAATAGGGAATTAAAACGTTTTTAAGCTGAACAGATTCTGCCCACCCGTCTTTGTCGGCAAGTGTGAAATAAATGTGGAAAAGAACAAACAAAAGTGAGAAAAAACCAAGAATCGCATGGTATCGAATGACCTCGTTGCGTGAGAATTTCTTTAGCAAGTCGTAACGATATGCACCGACGAGAAGCGTTATCCCGGAAAAAAAGAAGGCTAGCATCCCCGCAATACGAATGATGAAGCTTGGCTGGGTTATCAATGCCTGCGTTGAACTAATTATGGTTGGAGATTCATTCCTCAAATCAAGAGGATCTCGCTTTCCGCTGACTGCATTGAGAAAGCGTGAGACTATGCCGCAGTTGTTGTCAATTATGCCATCGCAATTATTGTCCAGATTGTCTTCGCAAATTTCAGGGACACAGCAAGGCCCATTGCCGCACACGCCGCAGGATTTTGCATCCGCCTCAGGACAAACTCCTCCGCAGCCATCCGTCTGGCCGCATGCGCCTAAAGCGCATTGAGGTGTGCAAGCAGAATTTCCGCATTTGCCCTTCGTGTACATATCATCATTTGGGCAAATTCCCCCGCAAGAATTGTTTTGGCCGCAAAGCTCCTTGCAGGAAGGAGTGCACGAAACTTTAGGGGCTGGCAATGAGACAGGAGCTGTCGTATTAGATGATGGCGTAGACTGGGGTGAAGGGCTTGGTGATGGATTTGGAGAAGGTGGTGCATCCGGGCAGCCATCATCTGCTTGACCATTACAGTCTTCATCAATTGAATTTGAGCAAATTTCTGTTGTGGGTACAACGCCTCCTGTGCATGATACACTCCAGGATCCGTCGCTTTGGCATGTTTGGATTCCTTGTCTGCAAGCGCCAATGGATGAGCCACAGGTTTGTGTCTGTCCTGGTGTGCAAGTGCAACCATTGTTAAGTTGACCATTGCAGTCTTCGTCGATTGCATTGCCGCAAATCTCAGTTGAAGAGCTTCCTGGAGTACAAGCTGGCAAGAAAGTTCCTGCTGAGCAGGTTTGAGTAATCGTGACGTGGCAGGCGCCAGTCCCGCAAGAAATTTGTTGTGATAATCCTTCATCAGTTTGGCTGTTGCAATTATCGTCCACGTTGTTGCAGGATTCTGTGGCTCCGGGTTTGATGGCGTTATTATTATCATTACAATCCTGCCCGCCGCAACTTGAAGCGGTATACCCATCTTGGTCGTTGTCTGGGCAAGTCGGGGGTGGAGGCGGCGGCGGAGGTGGGGGAGGTGGGCCAGTGCACAAAGGTGCGCATACATATGGCACCAAATATGAATTAGGACT
>JBBSVZ010000028.1:0-3164 GCA_038046545.1 Nanobdellota archaeon
CGGTCAATTCAACTGCGGGTCCTCAGACCCGCGAGTATTCTTGACCCACGAATAAATATTGTTCACAATATAAATGATTAATACTCCTGTACCGAGCAGCTTTCCCCATTTTTTCAAAAGAAACACACCTAAACCAGATATAGCTAGCAAAATTGGCGGTAAGAAAAGGTATAGAGATCCAAGTATTATTAACCAAATATTTGGAGTAGTTTGAGCAAAAATCAAGACAAACATTAAAGCGGGTAATGCCAAAGAAAGATTATATATTCCATAACCTGCCATAAATAATGCCGTAAGCCAAATCATTAACGGTTTTTTTACCACAGGATATTTTTTGAAACTTTGGGTTTAATAATTTTGTCCTCAATCGCCGGACAGGCTTGATTAATCAATTATTACAAAACCATTATATTCCTAAATCATAAACGTACTCTATGCCCAAGCTTCGCGTCCCAGACAAGTGCCCGCATTGTGATAGGGCGCATTACACTGTCTTCTACACGCCTACCGGCTTCAGGTGTGTCAAGTGCTGGAAGAGCGAGTTCATTAGATAACGCGAACTACTGAGTTCGCGGAATCAAAAAGTCGAGCTAGAACACAAATTAAACCTCGGCTTTTTGATAAAGCTTTTATATATCATTTTATAACCATTCTAAAAAAACTTTTGTAACCATATGTTCGTCGTAAACCAGACTGAAAAAGGGCTCCAATCACTTCCTGCAAAGTTGATAAAGCCTGAAAATGCAAAAGATATGAGCTCTGCCTTAGCTGTGAGAATTCTCTCTCTATTAGCAAAGGAACAACTTTATCCCATTCAGATTGCCAAGGCGCTCAAAGTAAATGAGCAAAAGGTCTATTATCACATCCACCAGCTCGAAGCTTCAGGATTCATTGTTCAGGTTAAGCAGGAATCAAAGCAAGGCGCCCAGGCAAAATATTATGCATTAGATAAGCCTGCCTTTGTCGTTATGTTCAAGGAATGGGAAAACACACAGAAACTTATGCCGATAAAAGATGAAAAAGGGCTTCTTGACCCTTTCATAATTGATGGCAGGTTTAATTCTCTAATAATCGTTGGCAGCCCCGATCCTCATGGGCCAGAGAAGGCTAGGTCACGAGACGGCTATTATGGAATAGACCTCGCATTATTGCTTGGCAGCTTTCTCCAATCTGCTCCAAAACCGAATGTAAAGCTCGACACAGAAGTCAAGGAATCGGACTTGAAAGAGAATAACCTTATCATCATTGGTGGCCCGATTATTAACCATGTCACAGAATTAGTTAACAGCAAGCTTCCAATTAAGTTTGAGAAGGATCTTCATTATGCAGTAAAGTCCTCAATTACAGGAAAAGTGTATCCGAATGATGAGATTGGGTTAATAGTCAAGGCAAAGAATCCTTTCAATACTGAAAAATCAATTTTGTTAGTTGCTGGAAAAAGATATCCTGGAACGAGGGCAGCAATCCTTGCCTTTGCCAACCATTTCGCAGAGATTTCAGCTGGAAACATCCACCAGAAAAGTATAATCGCGAAAGTTGTTGAAGGAATTGATTATGACTCAGACGGTATAGTGGATGATGTAGAGATAAGGGAATAATTAACGTTTCTTCTGTATCCTTTCTATCGCAATCCTGATGAAATCATTTTCTGATATCGTCGGGATTATTGCTCCAGCTGCTTCTTTATGTCCGCCTGCCTGGCCGCCGATTTTGCCAGCAACAATAGTTGAAAGTTTAAAGAGATCAATTCCTGAGCCTGATACTCTCATGCTGACTTTCGTTAGCCTGCCAGGCATTCTTGCCAACCCCATTACAATTGTGCCTTCACTAACTTTTCTTGAATGGGCAATCATCGAGCAGAGCGTGCCAATCATTGTCGGCATTATTTCATCCTGCGCATTTATTATCATAATTCCTTTTTCCCTTCTCACTTCTTCCTGGGCACTTTCATACCATCTGATTATTTCCGAAAGGCGCTGCCTGTATTCAGAAACCTGTGCAACAGCTTTTTTCTTGAGCGTTTCATCTCCAAGGCATGCCCCGATTCCAAGTGATGCTTTGTTGAGCCTTCCGCAAGCGTTGAGCAGGGTGCAGAATTCTCTCACATCCCTACAAGGGCTGTGCTTGGGCTCTTTTGCGAGGGTGTAAACCGAACCAAGGATTGCTTCAGGATTCTTGTGCTTTGCTCTTCTAAGTATTATTCCGACAACAAGTTTCTGGTATTCGTCGCTGTTCAAATCCGAAAGCGTGCGCCATTTGTTTCCTTCTTTTGGTTTTATTCCTATGCTTTGCAAGAACGCAAGGCTATTGTTTTCAGAGTCAGTAACTCCAGGAATTGGGTGGTCTGTCGACCATTCAAGGACCTTGTGCAACGGCCGTGTTGACCCAAAGAGCTTGAGCCCATAATTCTCCTCGATGGTGCCCGCTTCTTTTGCAGTATCAAGTATTTTCTTATTTAATTCACTACTCAAATCCTGATTGTCGGCGATTGCCCCAATGAAACCGAGGTGCGCGAGGTCCTTGTTTTTTTCATCAAGCGCCTCGGCAAAAAGGTAAGAAAGGCCAGCGCCAGATATTTCCTTTGAGTTCGTTATTCCAAAAAGGTGGGGGTTGATGTGTATTATGTTTTCTGCCTTTGATTCTTCATCGAGTTCATGATGGTCGAGCACTATGCACCTTGTTTTCATAACTGTGCTTCTTAATGCCGAGAACTGCCCAGAGCCAATGTCAGCACATACGAGTATTCCGTCTCCTTCTTTGTCAATTGCACTCAAGATTTGGCTGTCAAGCTGCTGGACATTGTAGAGCTGGTAACGCTTTCCCAGCCTCATGAGCGCTTTTACAAGAATTGCAGATGCGCTTATTCCGTCAGCATCAAGGTGTCCCACTAATCGGATAGGGCTTGCGCTCTTCTGTTTCTTAAGCTCGGCCGCGGCCCTGATTATTTCTTGCCGCAGCCTCCCGTAAGGAGTCATTATGACTATTCTACCAGCAGCCTGATTTTGTCTGGATCGTATGTCCAGTCCTTTTCAATTCGCTTTGTACGCTTGTAGTATTTTACCAATCGCCTTATTTTTGAGTCGGTTAGCTGCAGCCCTCTTTTTGCTGCCATGTCCTTGTGATTTTTTTCAAGGTGATGCTTAACATAAATGTTTTTGCGAATC
>JBBSVZ010000028.1:3174-4288 GCA_038046545.1 Nanobdellota archaeon
ATGAGGTCTTCTGGTATGGCAGGTGCAACTTTTTTTTCTACTAGGACCTCGGTTATTTTCTTGCCAATTATGAGTTCTGTATCAGGGATTCCGTATGTGTCCCTTAGCACCATTCCTATTTTTGAGGGCGCATTACCTTCCTTCGCAAGCTTAAGAATTATCAGTTCTACTTCTTTTGGTTTATAGCTTACCCAACTTACATTTGGTTTGACTGGCTTCTTTGAACCTGCTTTTCCTCGTCCTCTTGAATGCATTCTTGCCATATAATTTCCTCTGGAAGAAAGAATTAAGCTCTCTTCCGGTACCGGCGAGCCTAAACCAGCCGGCCCTTCAGTGAATGGGATTAATTGCCCCTATAAAAAGCTTACTTGCTGCACTTTATCATCTGTATGCCGTACTTGTATTCTGCCATTACTTTGATTTGTTTAAAACCTGCTTTTTTCATCATCTCTGGGATAAGCCCTTCATAATTTTCTTTTCCTTCTTCAAAAGTTGCAGCAAGCCATGCACCGATAGGAAATCGTTTTGTTTTGCCAAAATCAACCAACATAAAAAAGCCTTTAGACTTAATGACTCTATGAATTTCTTCCAGCGCCTTTTGTTTGTATTCTGAAGGAATGTGATGAATTGCAAGGCTGCTAAGAGCAACGTCAAAATAATTGGATGGAAAGGGTAATTTTTGGGCATAAGCGCAATCGAACTTTATCTTTACATTATTTTTCTCCGCTTTCTTTGCAGCATTTCCAAGTATATTTTTATCTGGGTCTATTCCGTGTGCTTCAAGGTGAGAATAATTTCTTTTGATGTCAATAAGAAGGCTTCCAGTACCGCAACCGACATCCAAGACTTTAAATTTCTCGTTTTTTAATCCCATAACATCGATAATTTTTCTGCGATACTCACTTCCAAGACCAATAGCCTCGCAAAAAAAATCGAAAAGAGGGGTAAATAAGCTGTATTTTGCAGCTGGCAAAAACATTCCCTTGTTTTTCATTTTATTATTAATTCGTAGTTAACATTATAAATTTATGCAGATAATCTTCATTATGATTGCCTCAAAATCGCAAATATCAGAGTTGGATAAGCTCATGGTAGACCGATATGGGGTTTCTGT
>JBBSVZ010000029.1:0-1929 GCA_038046545.1 Nanobdellota archaeon
TCATATCCTAATTGCCAGTATGGAGTTAACTATAATACTGGTGTGTCGCAACCTGTAAATACAGTAAGGAGTGCTACCCTTTTGCAGGGGTCAGCAACATCCTGCCCTTCAGTATCTTGCACTTGCCAGGGATCAACCATAAGCCCATCGACAGGAGGGTGGGTATGCACAAACGCAGGAGGAACATAATCAAATGGCAGAAATTAGAAAAAGCAAGGCAATGTTTTGCATTTTGCTAATTCTGAGCCTATTGTTTTTTGCTCTATTCGCGGCAGCGCAGGAAACCGGCAGGGTTTACCTGCTTTCATTAAACTATAAGAAATTGCCATCCGCGGAATCCCTGTCTTTAATCAATCTGCAGATAGCTGACGGCTCTGCTGCAGATCCCAGCTCGCAGCCGGCAAACGGCTACCTCTTGGATATTTCCTCACCTGACGGCCAAATACTAAGCTCTGCAAAATTCATTGTGCCTGTTGGCGCCGTAATGCTCAATGGGCTTACGCAAGAGCAGGTGCAAGGCTCGGTCGATGACTTGAATTTCACAATTTCCGTTCCCTATTTCAGCAACGCCGGGCTGATAACTATCTATGACAAAAGCGGCGCCAACAAAATTTTGGAAATACCGATTGATACTCCGGGAAAGTCAATATGGCCGTATATTGCAGGGCTCCTTTTGCTGGTGCTTGCAATCCTGCTTTCTGTTAGATTTAGAAAAAAAGCCAATCCTCTAAGAAATTATGTAGCGGCTAATTTAAAAAAAGGCTACACAAAAGAGCAGATAAGAAATGCCTTGCTCAAAAACGGCTACAGCAACAAGGAAATTGAAAAAGCTTTTAGGTAGCCCGCAGACTTGATTTTTGGACAGGAGAAAAAATGAAAAAAAGAGGACAGCTTACCCTGTTTCTTATTTTAGCGTTATCTTTGGTCCTGATATTCGGGCTGGTTTATTACCTTGAAGGATATAAAAAAACCAAAAACGCAAAAGCACAGGCGGAGAGCGCTAATCAAAACTCAGACGAAGTGCCTGTTGTCAAGTCATTTGCAGAGAATTGCATAAAAAAATCTGCTGAAGACGCTTTATTCAATAGAATAGGGATGCAAGGCGGATTCGTAAATCCAGCTGGTGATTCAAAATATGCAGAGGAAGGCATAAGTAACAGCCCTATAAATCCGCCAACAGCGCTTTTTGATGATAATACTGTGCCATTTTACTATGAGGCAGATTGCGGATTGGACTGCACTGGTTGGTCAACATGCACATCCAATGCCAATGGGAATCTGGTGGATGACAGCGGTGGCATTATATTAGACAGCACTGGGGTTCCTGCAGAGTCATGCCCCCCTCCGCATTGTGTGAGCTGGGAGTGCGTCTGCCAAGAGAATGAATATCTCCCCGATGCAACCCAAAATTTAGAATTAATCGGAGCAAAACTAAAACATTATATTGAAGCTGAATTTGACAATTGTTTTGATTCGGATATTTTCAAAGCTGTCGGGATAGAGGTTATAAGGCCGGCTGATATAACAGCAAATGCCGATGTAAGCTTGAACGCAGAGGATGTCACCATAAAACTAAGTTACCCATTAACCATAAAGAAAGACTCAACCGAAACCAAGCTGGACTCATTTATAGTTATTCTGCCAATTAGAACGAAGGCATTGTATGACAGCTCCAAGGATTTTGTGGCTCAGGTGAAAGGCAAAGTGAGCGATATAAATGGCCAAACTTATGGGGACGGAGACCCATCGCATTGTATGGCCGAATACGATATAAGGCCGCATTGCCAAAACCCTCCAAAATATGACAAGAACGTCCTTACAAATGTCTATCTCAAGCCGATGCCCCAGCATCAGGATGAAATGGTAGGAAAAATAGTGCAGTTTGTTGATTTCAGCACTTATGAAGAAAAATATTTGCAGTCTTACATC
>JBBSVZ010000030.1:0-1346 GCA_038046545.1 Nanobdellota archaeon
TAATCAGTAAGGTTGAGGGACAGACCAGCAGGACTTTTTTCATTGAAGCCATTTGATAAATCTCTGAATCATTGTTTAAGGCAACAAAATACGCTGCTTCCACAGGGATAAACATCAACACAAAATCCAGGGTATTGATGCCGCGAAGATTTTCGTATTTTTTATCAGACAGCTCCTGAATATGTTTGCGAACAGACTTCAAATGGTCTTTGATGCCCTGTTCTTTTTCTGCCTCGTCAGCGGAATTGAAATACCTTTCATATCCGGTCAACGAGACCTTAGAATCAATAATGATTTGACGATTGTCAGGCAGATTGACCACAATATCAGGACGAAAGGTTTCGCCATCCTCAGTTTGATAACTTGGCTGGACAAAATAGTGCAGCCCTTCTTTTAAGCCTGTAAATTCCAGTATCCGCCTAAGATTTATTTCGCCCCAATCGCCTTGAGTTTTTGTATCTGTCTTCAATGCCCGCACCAGATTATTTGCTTCATTGCTCAGTGATTCATAGGCTTCGTGCATTTTTTTGATCTGTTCGGTCAGGCTAAAGCGTTCCTTACCTTCATTGGTATAGACCTCTTCTACCTTTTGCTTAAAATCAGTGATTTGCTGACGAAATGGATTTAATATCAGGTCAAGATTGGTTTTATTCTGCTCGGCAAAGGTTTTGCCCTTTTCTTCAAAAATCTTTTGTGCCAGATTCTCGAATTCCTGCTTCATCTGTTCCTTTGCCTGATTCAAAAGCTCAATTTGCTCTTGATATTTCTGAAGTTGCTCACTCAAACGTGTTTCTAATTCAGCATTTTTTTGAGTCAAATTCGTGATCTGTTCAGTAGCACTCAGACGATAAGTTTCAGCAGAGGCAGAGGTAGTTTTGACATCTTGATTCAGTTTTTCTATGATTGATTTTAGCTCGCAAGCAGCCTTATCTGTTTCCTCCTGCTTCATCTTGAGCAGGCTTTCATAGCCTGTCTTGAGGTTTACAATAGCCTTTTCAGCCGCTTCTTTTTGATAGCCAATCATCCTTTCTTGATTTTCTTTCAGTTCATTTACCAGTCGATTATGCTCAATAGATTTTTCATACAGAGACTGCTTGTGATTCTGCTGCAATAAAAGCCATTCGAGGATAGCAACAGATAGAACAACGAGGCAAAGCACATAGATTGAAACCATGATTCATCACCTGACAATGCAGTGGGAGTGTCAATCCCACCAATCAAAATAGCGATACTACCGAAATTAGCAGATTCGTATAGTGCGTAAATTGCTGGGAATTTCTTTATATTAACCCAACGACAACCCAAGGCACCTTAGAATATCATGATAGGTTACCAATAGAAGAAGG
>JBBSVZ010000031.1:0-26902 GCA_038046545.1 Nanobdellota archaeon
TTCGAATCATACACAGTTACTTTGCTTGCAACAATGATTCTTGCACTTTCACTTGGAGAAGTTTACAAGCAGCAGGCACTCGTATTTCCTTTATTACTTGCGGGAATTGGTATCGTCGCTTCGATAATAGGGAGCTTTTTTGTAAATGTGAAATATGAGAGAGATATCTGGCCTGCACTAAACCGGGGTATCTGGATTAGTGCTATATTTACAGCTGCTGGAGTTTTCTTGGTTTCATACTTCCTTTTGGGAAAGCCAAATCTTTTCTACGCTTCTCTCGTCGGCATTATAGTCACGCTCGTTATAGGCTGGATTACAGAGTACTATACTTCAACCGATAAGAAGCCTGTCAAGGATATCGCAGAAGCAGCAAAAACAGGCCCGGCAACCACAATAATATCAGGGCTTGCAATTGGAATGCAATCAACACTTGTTCCAATTTTAATTATCGTGGCTGGAATCTTCGTTGCCTATCTTGTCGGCGGTGGAGGCGCAGCCGGGGTTTACGCAATCTCAATAGCAGCGCTTTCAATGCTATCAATGACGGGAATAATTGTTGCAGTTGACGCTTATGGCCCGATAACAGACAATGCCGGAGGCATTGCTGAGATGGCGCATCTGCCAAAGAAAGTTAGGGACATAACTGATCCACTTGATGCAGTAGGCAACACAACAAAAGCAGTTACTAAAGGATTCGCGATTGGTTCTGCTGCGCTTGCAGCTCTTTCACTTTTCGTTGCTTTCGGCGAGGAAGTTGGACTAAAAGTGGTTAACATCTATGATCCGAGAGTTGTCATTGGCCTGTTCATTGGTGGATTGCTGCCTTTCCTTTTTGCATCGATGACAATGAGCGCTGTCGGAAGGGCTGCTTTTGACATGGTTACTGAAGTAAGAAGGCAATTCAAGTCGATTAAAGGCATAATGGAAGGCAAGGCAAAGCCAGATTACGCCAAATGCGTTGATATCTCGACAAAAGCTGCAATACGCGAGCTAATGCTTCCCGGAATAATGGCAGTTGCAGCACCCTTGGTTGTTGGCTTCTTGTTTGGTGTAGAAGCGCTTGCCGGTTTGCTTGCGGGTTCGATTATTACTGGCTTGCTTTTAGGCATCACTATGACGACCTCCGGAGCCGCGTGGGATAATGCAAAAAAGTTAATTGAGAAAGGCCATCTCGGCGGGAAAGGCTCGGACGCTCACAAGGCATCTGTTGTTGGGGATACAGTCGGAGACCCTTTCAAAGACACAGCAGGGCCAGCAATGAATCCTCTGATAAAAGTGCTTAACACAGTATCAATACTTTTCGCATCGCTGATTGTTACTTACGGCGGTGTTTTGGGAAGCAAGATATTTTTTAGTTAATCTTTTTTATTTATTTGAACTAAAAAAATAATAAGCACTCGAGGCTGTGCAGGCCAAGTTTTTAGTAAGTAATTATTGCTATTGCAGAAATGTGAATCTTATTTATCCTAAATTATAAACGTTGGGATCGCTTGCAAAACCTGCTAATAACTCTTCTTTATTCATTCCTGGCTTGAGAATAATGGCATAAGAATAGGTGTTGTCGTCAAGGTTGACATCAATCAAATCATAGCCGGCAAGCATGTCAGTGTACTTTAAACCAAAAATTGATGGATATTCTGAAGGTTTGTAACCAGCCAAAGTCAGGAAGCCATTAATCGGGTTATTGTTTCCTTCAGGAAACGGATTGCCGTTAAATATAACTTTGACTGTTGAGCTGCCGTCGGGCTGCATTACGATGTTGCCTGTTAGAGGCGTTTGTGTCGTCGATGTTGGGTTGCATGCTCCATTGCTACACGAGTATCCTGTCGGGCATTTAACTGATGTACTGTCAATTGAGTACACTGTTGGCAATTTGCTTATTGTTTTACAATTATACTGATAAAGGTTTCCGGGAACAATTATCAATCCAGGCAGATTAGTTGTTCCGCAAAAATCCGACCACGTTTTACTGGCCCCATTTGTATCTGTTGAAACTAAGCTCCCTCTAACATATATATTTTGACTTGGGTCGTTGTCGACACAATTTGTAATAACGGGAGGACAATTTTGAAACCTTTGAATTAAACCAGAAACAAATCGAAGTATTTGGGAGGCGTCAGTTGAATCAACTCCTGCGGGAGAAGCGACATCAGCATTAATTTTTTGTTGTGCGCTTAGAGGTGCTTTCCCAGCAACGTAATTTAAAACTAAAAGCGAGTCTTTTGACGTGACAAAGCCGTCGAGGTCAACATCTCCCAGGCTGCCGCACGGCGATTTGAGCCCGGTCGATGTTTCGCAATCTTTCAAGCAACTGCCTGGTGTGCATGAGGTAGTGCAGGTAGGGTCAGTTGGGTCAGGGCATACAGTGCAGACCTCTTTCTCTCCAGGTTCACAAATTGCATTGCCACATGTTGCTGATCTACAGGTATTTATGTCAGAAGGACAAGCTGCACTCGAACCAGCACAAGCTTCGGTAGGATCACAAGCAGCAGTAGACGCACGACAAACAGTTCCCGCAATCCTGAACGTACAGAAAGCAGAACAACACGCTCCACCGTCACACTGCTCACCAGATTCAATAATGCCGTTGCCACAAACAGTTGATTTAATTATGAAGCTTTTATAACCTGATACAAGTTTCATGAATCCGTTATTTGCAATTATCCTCCAATAATAAGTCGATCCTGCCGTTAACCCGCTGAAAGTATAGTAATACCTGCTGGAATCAAGGGTTTCAGCAGTTATAAAACTAAAAGTGTTGCCTTTTGATATTTGCAACGTGAAATTTTTTCCTGTGTTTTTGCAATTGTTGCCCCAGCTTGCGAGAGTCCAACTGACTTTGACATCTCCAGTCGGAATCACGGTTCCGCTTGGCGGCTGAAGGGTTAATCCTGAGGGGGCAGAGTCTATGCAGGTATTGGTTGTGTCAGTTAGCCCTGTTGTTGCTGTGGCTAAACTTGGTTCAGTTTGTAATGAAGAAGTTGTAGAAGTGGCTGTTACTTGCTTGCAACTTCCGTCGACACAGGAGTATCCTAAATTGCATTCAAATTGCATTGTTTTGACTTCGCCCAATGAGCAGAGCTGTTCAATAACAGTAGTTGACGATGCGCAAATATCATATTCTTTTTTATCAATGTTATCTTTGGTGTAACTAACATAAGATTTTATATAGACCATTAGGCCAGAATCGTAATCAACACAATTCTTGCTATTCAGGATTTTGCATGCACCATCCGCACAGTTATATCCTGCTGGACAGCTGACCAACGACTTGTCTAAAATAAAACCGGTGCCAGATTGTTTGCAAGCATATTGATAAACTCCATTTGTTGCACCGGTATTGCAATGGTCTGCTAGGGTAATTAATTTTTGATAAGAATCAGTGACTACCGCTCTGCCTGTCAAGAAAATGTTGTTGGATGGATCGTTATCATTACAACTCGAGTAGGTCATTGTACATGCCTTGAAAGTTTGAATTAGCCCGGCAATATATCGAAGTATTTGTGAAGCATCAGTTGAATCAACATTTCCTTCACCAGTTACCTCTGCATTAAACATCTGGGTGGGATTTAATGTTACTCCCGCAGTGCCGGCCACATACTTAAGAATAAGCAGTGAATCTTTAGATGTGATTGTGCCATCAAGGTCAACGTCTCCCTTGCTTCCGCAATCTGTACTTCCATCTGTTGCGCTAATTGAGTTTTGGGCGGTTGTAATTGTTTCTGTTGTTGCTGCTTGGCAAACTTTAAAGAGAGATAAAGTCCCTTGCAAATATGCTAAGACATTTTGTGCGTCAACAACATTTACTAGCTTGTCCCCATTAACGTCTGCATTAAGCAATTGCTTTTCATTTAATTTTATTAAGGCAACGTCGTACTTTAGTATTAGATCTGAGTCGATTTTGCTTATTTTTCCATCAAGATTTACATCGCCGTAGCTTCCGCATTGAACACTTTTTGTAGGATCAGTTGGTAGGCCGCAATCTGCTGCACAAGTATTTATTTCGGTGTTTGAGCAGATTGTGTCTCCGCATGTTGATGCGAGTGAGATGCAGGCGCCGTCAACACAGCCGTTGGGGCAAACATATTCTGTCTCCATTCCGTATTTTCCATCGCAAATATATTCGTTAAGCCCATTGGGTCCTTCACAATTGTCAACTATTTTAGCGTATTCACCAGTGGGTTTGTCATAACCGGTAACAACGCCTCTAACAAAATAATCACGCCCGTTATCAGTATCGATGCAATTAAGTGAACAGTCTGTTGGACAGGTCCCAACACTGCACGGCACTCCCTGGCAAGGTTCTCCTTCTTTGCAGACTGCACAAGTTGAATCTTCGCCTATTTCACATTTGTTGTTTCCGCAAATTGGGGTTGGCGCGCTAGGGCAGTCGACAAAACAAACGCCTTTCTCACCTAGCTCGCACAAACCATTGCCGCATATTGCATTTATGCAAGCTCCATCAACACAACTATATCCTGCCTCACAAGGAATCTGCACTTTAGCTGGTTCAGTCGTTGATTTGCAGTAATATTCTATGACGTATCCGCTTAAGCAAAAATCAGTGTAAGTGGATTTTGTTCCTGTTGCGCTTGTGTAAGTCACAGTTCCTTTTGTTAAGGAGTCTGGCGCTTTTTCTGTATCCACACAGCTTGTGGTTGTTGGCCTATTTTTGCATGCACCTTCACTGCATCCTCCAGTGCAATAATGAGATAAGGACAAGGGGTATCCTGTTGCTGAGCAGTAATATTCTATGACGTTGTTCCCCGAACAGGTGTCGTATTTTGGGGGGTACGAGGTGCTACCGGATGAATATTTTACATAGCTGGCTATATTATAGTTTTTTCCATTATCAAAATCATCGCAGGTTCTAATTCCATAATTTACAGTTGCCAATCCAGTTAATCCAAGATTTGGCACTAACTCGCTTAAATGCAAATTCGTTATTAAAGAAGCTGCAGTTATCAATACTAGGGCTAGAATTCCATAAAGTACAATCTGATTATTTTCGTCAGCCAATTTAATATACCTTTTTGTATATTGATATATTTAAAGGTTTCCATTAAACTCGAGCATTTTATTTTTCGCTAAACCGCAATCGTTATAACTCCACAAGAAAAACTAAATTCATGCTTTTGAAAGACATCAAAAAACAGATTCCAGAATCGCTTTATTCTAGCCTTGAGAAGGAAGGCTTCAGCGAATTGCGGCCAGCGCAGGAAAAGGCAATAAAGGCAGGCCTTCTCGAAGGAAAAAACTTGCTTGTCTGCACACCAACATCATCTGGAAAAACATTGATTGCAGAATTAGCAATGCTTAAGGCAATTCTGGAAGGCAAAGGGAAGGCAATCTATATTGTGCCTTTGAAAGCCTTAGCATCAGAAAAGCATAAGGATTTCGTGAAAAAATATGGAACAATCGCAAAAATTGCTCTTTCGATTGGCGACTTTGATACATCTGACCCTCATCTAATCGATTATGACCTTATTATTTGCACTGCAGAAAAACTTGACTCCTTAGCCAGGCACCGTGCCCCTTGGCTTTCAAAAGTCAGTGTCGTAGTTATCGACGAAATCCACATGATAAATGATCCTGGTCGCGGACCAACTCTTGAAATTCTCATAACCTTGCTAAGGACGATTCTGAAAAAAGTGCAAATCATAGCGTTATCAGCAACTATCGGCAATCCTGAGGAGCTTGCCACTTGGCTTGAAGCAGAGCTTGTCGCTGACGACTGGAGGCCTGTTAAATTGTTGAAAGGAGTTTATCTGGATGGTGAAGTGAAGTTTGAGTAAAAGAATCAAAACTCGCGCGGCCTTGAGCGCTATTTTTTTATCTTTTTTTAATAAAATAAATATGTCCTCATGCGGCGGACAGCCTTAATTAATCACTTATCAAAAAAAGTTTCTAAAAATGCAGCATATGCCGGCCTTGTTATGAATACGCCTACAGATACGCCTATTATTGTTGTTATTGCGAATCCCTTAAGCAGACCAGCACCAGCAAATATCAAGGGCACCATTGCAACAACTACAGTTAAGTATGCTCCCATAATTATGAAGAAGGCGTTCTTCATTTTGTCCTTCCACGACCTTACGTTGGTCTTTGAGCCTTTCAGGGCTTCATCAGTCATGACAATCTGGTCGTCAACTCCAGTTCCAACTGCAGCAATTATTCCCGCAACTGCTGCAAGGTCGATGTTCCAGCCAATGAAGGCTGCCAATCCAAGTGTAATGAGAACCTCGCAGACCATTGCGAGAAATATTGGGATTGCTAGCAGAAGTTTTCTATAAGCAATTATTAGTATGACAACTACTGCTAAAATGCTGAGCAAAGAAATGACTACTGCATTTTTAGCGAACTTCTCTCCTAATGATGATGAGATGGCATCAGTTTTAATTATGTCGAGCTTAACAGGCAAAGATCCTGTAATCAGGACAGTTTGAAGCCTGTTCATTTCTCTAAGTGCGTTATCAGACGCTGCAGATTGGGTCGGGCCAACTCCGGAGCCAGAAATCGAAATCTGTGTTGCTGGGCTTCCTTTAAGATCTGCCCCTATTTGCAGCGTGTCGACAAGCTGGTCATCTAAAAAAAGGTCAATTGGCTTGCTCAAATAGCTAGCAAATCCTGGAGCTGCGGGAATAATTTGCAATGTGTTTGTTATCGCAGCCTGTCTTTTTGCTGCTTCCTCAGTGAGTGTTATTGAGAACCTAAACCTGCATGCAACTTGCCCATCAGGAGTCGCTCCGCAGCCTGCTGAAGGATCCAAACCTGAGCATTCTGCACTTCTACAAACAAAAGTAATGTCTTTTCCACCGACGAATGCAGTGTCGTTTCCTATCTTGGCTTCGAATTTTCCTTGCTTGGCAAGCAGGCTTTGGACTTCTTCCTCAGATACCCCTGCTATTTCCACAACGATAAACTGGTTGCCTGAAAGGTCGGTGGCATCTCTTACCGAAAGGTCTGACAGGCCATACACATTTAGACGCTGCTTCATTGAAAGTATAAGCGTTTGCAAGTCATCTCTTGGAAGTTTTTTCTCTGGCCTTAGAAGGACCCTTGTTCCACCTTGAAGGTCTAATCCCGTCCTGATGTTGGTTATGGGCGCATCAAAAGCAGTTATTCCAATTGGTTTTTCAGAAATTAATAATCTGTAAGTGCTTTTTGTTGTCTTGATTGTGATAGTGCGATTGGGCTCAAGGTTTTTTGTGAGCTGTTCGAAATCAGCGACATTAATTACTGGCCTGTTATTAATCGCTGTTATTCTCTCCCTATTGGTCGGCTTTAAATCCGCGCTTGGAATGGGAATGCCTGCGAGCTCAGCCGAGCTGTTCTTTTGAATACTGCGAATTGCAGCTCCATCTGCCCACGGCTGTGGAGAGATTGAAATCAGCGCGCCGATAATGCATACGATTAAAAATAAAACACGCCAATTTTTCAGCAGCTTCTTCGGGTCGCTCATCTGGCCTTCATCTCCAAATACCATCTTAGCAGCCCAGCATTTGAGAGCCAAGTGTTGATTATGTCGAAACCAAGCCCGATGGCAAGTATCAACATTATTTGTTTAAGTGTGTCAGCGTCGCTGAAAAAATATGCGATGAGTACAACGGCGATTGCTGTCAGTGTCATCAGCAGTCCTGTTCTCATTGCGCTGAGGATGTTCTCAAACACAGTTCCTTCCTTTGCTCTAAGCACTCTGCTTGTAAGTAAGATGTCTGTGTCTACCGAATACCCTATCAGCATGAGGAAAGCAGCAATTCCAGCTGTTGATAATTTTATCTTGAATAAAATCATTACCGCAAAAGGCATGGCTATGTCTGAAAATCCAGCAAAAATGACGAGCAAGGATGGGATGAAGTTTCGGAAGTAAACCATGACGATTAATGCCATGAACACAAAAGCCAGAATCATTGCAAATACCGCCTCGCGGAAAAAGCTCTCTCCGAGGCTGGAGCCTACAACCTGCACACTATACTGCTCTTTTGTAAGCCCTCCGAGGTTAGTTGAAATGCTTTTTATTAATCCGTCAATCTTAGCTGGATCAACTGTATCTGACTCCACTATGAAACCAGTGCCCCCTAGAGTTCTTGTCTCAATCTGAAGGTCAGGATGCTGAGCGCGCAGTGTTTTACCTATATCATCAGTATTGACAGGATTTGTTGGAGTCACTATTATTGAGACTCCTCCTTTGAGAGTTATGTCCCTTGTGATTAGCTCTCCAGTTGAAAAATAATTGAAGGCAATTATCCCTAAGCAGGCAATCAAGAGTAAAACTGGCAGCAATGCTAAAGGCTTGTAGTTCTTGTCGTAAAACTCTCTCAAATGATTTTTTTTCACTGAACTCATTGTCCACTGGACTTTAAGGTATTTTAAAAAGGTTTGTGTTAATGTTGTATTGATAAATCTATTCGTGAAGAGTTGTTAGGCTGAGAGGGGTGATAATCGGCAATGACTCATTTCTTTATCCAGCCGTATTTCTTGCAGTGGTCAACGCACGAGTTATAAACTACAACAAAAATTATTCCCGTAAGATATGCGAAGACCATAATCTCGACAAGCCCTCTTAAAAAAGAAATTGCTGAAAAAGGAGGCTGAACTGAAATTTGGCTAAAATCAACTGTGTGAAACCAATCATTCAAGATGTTCATTGCTTGCCTAGGCCAAATAAGAACGCCGACATAACAAATAGTGTATATTATCCCAGAAGTTACGGCAAGAGCCAATCCAACTGGATGACCAAACAAATTTTTGACATTCATCATTTAACTTATCTTTTGAACTTTATAAACTTTTATGACAAACGATTTTAGTGCTCAAGTAGACCGGCGCTTATCCATCATAGGGCACTTCTCATGAAACAACACTTAATAATCGCAATTCTTTTATACCATTGCCGAACTTCCCCTGCATGATTATAACAATCTCGGGTACGCCAGGTTCAGGTAAGAGTACAGTTGGCGATCTGCTTTCTAAAAAGCTGGAGTACGAGTATTTTGACATAGGCAGGATTAGGAGGGCAATTGCCAAGAAACGAGGGATTACTTTGGAGGAGCTCAACAAAGTAGGCGAAACAGACGAGTCAACAGATAAGGAAGTCGATGATTACCAAAGGCACCTTGGGCAGGCAAAAGACAGCTTCATACTTGTTTCTAGGCTTGGCTACCATTTCGTTCCAAATTCTTTAAAGGTTTTTCTGAAGGTCAATATTGATGAGGCCGCGAGGAGGATAATAAAGGATGAATCCAGAAGTGAGGAAGAGAAGCCGCATACAATCGCTGAAGCTAAACGGCTTATTGATGTCAGGAATACATCTGACAAAAAAAGGTACAGTAAATACTATGATATTGACCCTTACGACACAAAGCACTATGATCTTGTCATCGACACATACAACAAATCCCCTCAGGAAATAGCTGAAGAAATTCTGGAAGCGACTAATAAATAATTGTGTAAGTAAGAGTTTGCATAGTTTGTATGGTTTCAAACTAAGGAGTTAAATTATAATTAGTACTCGAGGCCGTACTGGCCATGAAAGCATATCAGGCACTTTAAGGTCGTTTAACGACGAGCTGGTGCACGAAGACCATAAAGCCCGCGCGGCGGGCGCAAATTTGGTTAGGTAAAATTTACGTTTCACATTGAAGGCATAAATTCTCAAGCAATAAACCTTTTAAATCATGATAATCCCCAATGATTAATGACGCAAGAGATTAAGAAGGGCGATTTTGTCGAAGTCGAATTCGTCGGCAAATTAAAGGAAACAGGTGATGTTGTAGATACTAACATACGGGAAGCAGCCCAAAAACATGGAATACTTAATCCTGATGGAAATTATGATACTGTAGTTGCTTGCATTGGAAGCAAGCAGTTGATGCCAGGAATTGATGACGGCCTTGTCGGTAAACACATGGGTGCGTACACTTTTGAGCTTAAGCCAGAGCAGGGTTTCGGAAGAAAAAACCCGAAATTAATCCAGTTGATTGCGACATCAAAATTTACTTCTCAGCAGATAATGCCTCAAGTAGGGCTACATGTAGATGTTGATGGAATGCGTGGTGTTGTGAGAACAGTTACGGGCGGAAGGACAATTGTTGACTTCAACCATCCCCTATCAGGGAAGGAAGTCATTTATGATGTAACGGTCAAAAAAATTATTACCGATGAGAAAGAAAAGCTACATGCCGTAATTGAAAAGCATCTTGGGATCAAGGATTTTACGATTGAGATTAATGGCTCTCATGCAAAGGTAATTGTCAGCAAGGAAATCCCCCCTGAGCTCGGCAAACAAATCAGCTTCCAAATAGTCCGAATGATCACTTCACTCACCAATATAGATTTCGTCCATAAGGATTCTGAGAAATTGAAAGAAAGTCCTGACGCTACCGCATAAGTTTTATATATGAGCGCTTTGGTGGTACTACTCTCGTGAAGTTATATGGAAGAAGAAACACAACAATTTGAGCCGGTTGAAGTTTATGACAGCGAGCCAAAGATAGTCAGGCAGCAGCCATCTCTTTCTGGTTCCATTGGGCCCGCATTGAAGCTTGACAAGACTGGAAAGCCTATCAAAATCACAAGCGATGTTGACAGGGAATTAGAGGGCCTACTTTCAAAGCACCGCGCACAGATAAAAGTTGTTGGATGCGGCGGCGGCGGAAATAACACAATTACTAGAATGTCAGAAGTTGGCATCGAGGGTGTCGAAACAATAGCTGTAAACACTGATGCGCAGGACCTGCTTTACACAACTGCAGACAGAAAAATTCTGATAGGCAAGGAACTTACAAAAGGATTAGGTGCTGGCTCAAACCCAAAAATCGGCGAGGAGGCTGCAAAGGAAAACGAGTCCGAAATAAAGGCTGCATTGCAGGGTGCTAACATGGTTTTTGTAACGTGCGGCCTCGGCGGTGGAACTGGGACTGGAAGCGCGCCGATTGTTGCTGACCTTTCAAAGAAGATGGGAGCGCTAACTGTCGGTGTTGTCACAATGCCGTTTAGTATGGAAGGAAACAGAAGATACGAAAATGCAGTCATTGGTTTAGAGCGACTTGAAGCGACAGTTGATACTTTAATTGTTATACCGAACGACAAGTTATTGGAGCTTGCACCAGATTTGCCATTGCATACAGCATTTAAAATCGCTGATGAAATTCTTACGAACGCTGTGAAGGGAATTGCAGAACTCGTCACAAAAGCTGGGCTCATAAACCTTGACTTTGCTGACATTCGGGCAGTGATGGGAAATGGCGGAGTTGCATTAATTGGTGTTGGTGAGTCTGACTCTGAGAACCGCGCAAAAGAAGCTGTTGAGAAGGCAATCAATAATCCTTTGCTTGACGTTGATATTTCTGGAGCGAGCGGTGCGCTGATAAATGTTTCAGGAGGGCCAGACCTTACTTTGGCAGAAGCAAGAACAGTTGTTGAAACGGTTTCTTCTAAGCTCGACGAAAATGCAAGAGTAATCTGGGGTGCGCAGATTTACGAGGATCTCTCAAAGACAGTCCGCGCAATGATGATTGTAACTGGAGTTAAGTCTGCCCAAATCGTTGGAAGAGGCGCAAAAAAAGTTGTAGGCCGCTCTCCGATGGAAAATGAATTAGGCATTGAATTTGTAGTTTAATATTGTGGGGTGGGAGAACTATATGACTGAATCGCTTGACGAATTGCTGGAATTGCAAATTGGGGAAGTTCCTACTGCGGGGATTAAAGTAGGGGATTACAGGCTGATTCCAAATAAAACTCCGGGCATAGGTAAAGTACCTGGGTATCTGCGTTATCAAAACTATTCTCGAATTGCATTAACTCCCTTAGAATATTCATTATTATCTAATTTTTTTATGAACCCCGGTAGAACGATTCCCTCTGAATATCTGCTTGAAAAGCTGCGAGGTGCAAACCAACCAGTTTCCCCTAATACCAGTTTGTTAAGAGTTCATCTCTCTAATATAAGAAATAAGCTGCCTCATGAAGCAAGAGGCATGATTAGAAGCATTAACGGCAGAGGGTATGTTTTACCCGATAATCAGCCCGAGTATGAACGAAGATACGGCAGCTTGGCTCTTAGTCTTCTGGAGCAAACAATATCGCTTGATGAGGTAGAGGTCAATTTTACCCCTACTGAATTTATCCTCGTGAAAGAATTAATCCTCGCTCAGGGCAATGTTGTTCGCTATGCGCAGCTAGCACATGAAATTAATGCTGACTTGCCGGTTGAAGATAAGTCACCCAGTATGCTGAGAGCCCACATTTATGGTGCAAAATCAAAGCTGGGAGATTTCCGGTGGATGGTTCAAGCACAAAGAAATAATGGGTATTACTTAACCCAGCAACAGCCTGAAAGCCTAGGAATAAAGTCTCTTTAAGACGTAATGAGAGAAAAAGCACTCCAGCTTTACAGAAACCCTTATTAAAACTTCTAGATAATTAGGGGAATAATATAACTGTGGGGGAAGAATGAACGAATCGCTCGATGACTTGCTGACAGTCCACATTTCACCTATTCCGAAGAATGGAATCACAGTCGGGGGTTTGAGGTTGGAAACTGACGGAACCCGAAAATTGTGCTACCTTGATGATTCTGTGGATTTAACCCCTAGAGAGTATTCCATTCTTCTTCCTTTTTTTATGAATCCGGGAAGGGTACTATCGCCTCTTGAAATAATGGGTTTTCCTGATCCTATCAGGAATTTCAAAAATTCAAGTTGGTCAGGCTCGGGTTTAGTAAGTAACTGCGTATATTACATTAAAGACAAACTGCCTGTCATGGCACAATTTTTGCGGACTGATTGGAATGGAGGATATGTTCTTAGATTACCGGAGGGTTCCCAGTACCTTTCAGTGTTTAAAGAAGTCAGGCTTGGAAATATTTCTCTAATTCCAATCGGCAAAACTGCATATCGCAATCTTGAAGAGTTGTCGCTTAGGCCTGCTGAATATGAGATTCTGCGTGAATTGATGCTCAACGCGGGTCATACAGTAAGCCCAATGAGTCTCATGGCTGCCTTTACAGATATTGGTTTTATGGCAAAGGAGCAAGCTTCAGTGGATATGAAGGTTCATATTTTCAACCTTAGAAAAAAATTAGGCGATGACAGAGATCTAATAGCAACTAATAGGGGAGTGGGATATCAAATGTTAGCTTCTCCGCCAATTAATTAATCTTGATGATTCCCTAAATATTCTAATTAGAAACAATATTTTTAAATAGTACACTACTCCCAAGTAGCAATAATGGTGGTGCAATGACTTTAGATAATTTGATTGGCCTCAATAGATGTCCAATACCTCTTCATGGAATAACGGTTGGAAATTTCAGGCTGGAAACTGATGATTCACGAATTGTAAGCTATGCGGAGTATAGAGGTGATTCACTAGTCCGAGCTGAGGAGACCAGGCTAGATCCAAAGTGTTATGAAATAATGCTTGCTTTTTTCATGAATCCTGGCATGACACTTTCACCAAGTCAAGCATTCAATTATTATCACCCAGAATGGAAGCACCCTGAATCAGACACATTGGCGTTAAGAGTTTATTTTTCGACTATGAGACGTAATTTTCCTTTGCTTGGAGAAGCAATTAGTAATGTCTGGGGAAGAGGTTATGTCCTTGAGCTGCCGAAGAGCAAAGATGAGCCTCAATCGCCACTTGCAGAATATTTTCCTGAATACTCAATAACGTATGGTTCAGTTTCAGTAAATCTTCTTAAACAGACGGCATTTAATGAGGACCAAGAATTACAAGTATCGCAAGGAATTTACAAAATATTAACCAAACTTGTAGGAGCCCAGGGAAAAATAGTGACGAATGAGCAACTGCTAAAAATTCTTGGTTTACCCAATGATAGACCTGCTAGAAATTCTTTGAGGGACCACGTATCTAGAGCAAGAAAAGTTGTTGGTAAAGGGATAATTAAGAACATAAATGGCTCTGGTTTTTTATTGGAATCTATGGAATAAACCTTTTAACAATTAATAATTTTTTTTAGTGGAAATGTTTTTAAACCATTAATTAATCGCTACTCTATAGTGGTAATAAATTGTGATTATAAATGACAGTTCAAAACATATCCGATGAAGTTGTAGAAGGTGAATCGCTCGATAACATATCTGAAGAATCAGATGATGATTATCCTGAATCACTTGATAATATATTATCAGTTCATTCTAGTCCAATTCCTACTAAAGGGATCAGAATTGGCGACTTTTATCTCGAAACTGACGGATCACAAAAAGTTTGGCATAAAAAAAAGCAAGTTTTGCTGTCAAAAAAAGAATACGATGTGCTGAGCTGTTTTTTCATGAATCCAGGGATGACTATATCCCCTCTTGAAATTATTACATTTATAGAGCCTCAAATGAATATTCTTGATACTGATATGCAAAGCGTAAAAGTTTACATTCATAAATTAAAAAACAAGCTTCCTCCCCTAAAGGACAAGATTGTATCATTGCACCAAAGAGGTTATTTGTTTATGCTTCCAGAAAATACTGAATATCTTCGTGCCTATGAATCAAGCCAAGGAAGTATAACCATCAATCATCTTCAAAAAATCGCTTATAAGGATGGAAAGATTTTACCTTTGGCAAACACTGAATTTTCGATACTTAGCGGATTAATTCTTGCTGACGGCGAAACAGTTGAGCAACCGAATCTCCTGCCCCCAACATCTATTTCTTATGGCCTGTCAAGGCAGGAAGCAGGTGATATTGTAAAAGTTCAAGTTCATAGATTAAAAGGTATTTTAGGAGATGGGGGAACCTCGATATTATCATGCCCTAAGGAGGGATATCGTATTATTTGCTCGGACAAGGGATTCAATGTCGGATTAACAATTGCATCAAAAGCATAAACTTTAGTTTGAATAGCGCTTATTGAGTTGTGGTTTTTTCAAGTCATTTCAATGTAGAAACCTTTAAAAACGTCCCGTTAGTCCTTAGGACAATGAAGGTGCTCGCTGAGCTGAAGAGATTCTTGTCGGAATGCCTTCGCGTGCTTAAAATAACGCGGAAGCCTACAGGCGAGGAATTTAAGACGATAGTCAAGGTCTCGGGCCTAGGCATTGCTTTGATCGGCATGCTGGGTTTCGTGCTTCAGGTCGGAAAGCAGCTATTACCAAAATGACAGAAACCGCAGCATTATTCGCATTGCGCACAACCGCAAACAGGGAAGACCAGGTTATGGACTTCATATCAAGCCATGCCAAAAAGAAGAAGCTTGGAATCTACTCTGTGATACGCCCGCATGGCATGCGCGGCTACATATTTATCGAGGCCAAGGACAAAAATGAGGCTGAACAGGCTTGCATTAAGGTTCCTTATGCCCGAGGAGTTCTCGCAAAGGAGATTGCTTACGACGAGATTGACCACATGCTCGACACAACGAAAAAAGTCGAGATGAACATTCAAAAAAATGATGTAGTCGAGATAATTTCAGGCGCATTCAGGGGAGAAAAAGCCAAGATTACAAGGGTTGACAAAACTAAGGAAGAAGTCGTTGTTGAGCTGCTCGAAGCCGCTGTTCCGATTCCAATCACACTGAAAATGGATGCTGTAAAAGTCATAAGAAGAGAAGAAGCTGAAGAGGAAACTGCTGATGAGGATGACGATTAATGGCCAAGCAGACTATTGAAGCATTGGTCGAAGGCGGTAAAGCATCTGCTGCGCCACCGCTCGGCCCGGCTTTAGGCCCTTTAGGCGTAAACATCGGACAGGTCATTAACGACATCAACAAGAAAACTGTAAATTTCAAGGGAATGCAGGTTCCCGTTAAAGTTGAAGTGGATACTGAATCTAAGGAATATGAAATCAGAGTTGGAACTCCGCCTGCATCATCACTCATCAAAAAAGAAGCTGGAGTTGAGAAAGGCTCGGGCAATCCGCTGCAGGACAAAATAGCAGATCTTAGGATTGAACAAATAATCAAGATTGCCAAGATGAAGGAAGATAACCTTTTCGGAAAGACCCTGAAGGACAGGATTAAGGAAATTATTGGTACTTGCAACTCAATGGGAATACTCGTCGAAGGCAAGCCTGGAAAAGACGCAATTGCTGAAGTTAATTCTGGTGCGTTTGATGAGGAAATAAAGTCCGAAAAGACCGAGCTTTCTGATGAAGAGCTAAAGGAACTCGAGGTAGAGAAATTTCGCTTGGCAGAAGAAGCTGTCAAGAGGCGTGATGAGTTCCTCAACAAAGGTAAGGCAATCGTTTCCGGGCTTACAGGAAAGCCAAGGGGCGAAATCAAGACTAAGCTCGCTCAGGCAGGAATACCAAACCTTATCATCGAGGAATTGCTGCCGCAAGAAACTCCTGCTGGTGCGGTTCCTGCTGCCGGTGCAAAGCCCGCTGCTGAAGCTAAGAAATAAATACTTTTTTTTCTTGAAATTGGCTTAATGCTGCTTAGGTTTATTGGCTCAAATTTAGGAGTTGAATAATTATTAGCACTCGAGGCCGTGCAGGCCAAGAATAAAATGCAATTCTGTCTTCAAAATCAGGAATCAATTTAGCCCGCGCGGCGCCTGAGCGCAAATTAAGACTAGTGAAAATTATGGCATCCAAAGGTGCGACAAAACCATGCTTACAAAGACTTGACTGTAAGAGGGCTTAAATGTTGAAGTTCAAAAGGTATGATTTTATTATCAGATACTGAAAATAAATTTATTTTTTTTAAAAAGGGTGTCGTGAACTCATTAATATTTGGAAGTGATTCCTTAAAGAAAAGATTTCCTTCAAGTCCATTGTCGCCTATGCTTATGAAGAAAATGTGGTCCTCAAACTTTTCGAAGTTTAGTATCTTCGTCCAGCAGAAGCCATACTTGGGCTTTGTTGTTATTCGATATCCTAAAGATTTTTTGAATGTATACAGCCCGGGATTGAGGTAATGGCCATAAAAGTTTGTGTCCATGCCGCGTTCCAGATATTTTATTCCGTTAAGCTGGCAGTATCTTATTACTTCAAAGTTCAGGGCTTCATTGACACCGTACATGAAGAATTGTCTGTCAGTTGAGGATAGCGATATCGAAAGTTTTTTGAGCATTTCTCCGTTCATGAGAAATCTTTTGTGAGTGAGGAGGATTCCGCCAATTATTTTTCCTTGCTTGTAGGCGAACACTCCTGCGGTTCGTGGCTGTAAAATTGAAAATCTGTCAGGCCCTATTCTTTTTAGGCCAATGCGTTTTTTTAGTATGTTGACATCGTAAATCCTTTCCCATTCGAGGAATGTCTCTTTGCTGACAGGCTCTTCTGTCCTTATTTCAATGCCCGAATCTTTGCAAGCCTTGATGGCCCGAATTATCCCTTTTCGCTTGTTTCTTCCCAGGCTTGAGAGATAAACCTCTTCGGATTCGGGAACCAACATCTTGTAAGTTATTTTTCTTGGCCTGAAGAAGTATCCTCTGCCTTCAAAGTCGATTAATGGATTGTCAGTTGTCAACTCTATTAAGTCGCACTTTTCCTGCTTGGCATATTCCTCTGCGCGCTCAATGTCATCGGAAGAAAGAATGATAGCTTGTGTTTTTTTTATGCCTGCTTCGTTGAAAAGCTTCATGGGCTATTTTTGCGCATTAATCTTGTTGCATAGCCTGCAATTACGTTTCGTATTTTTCTAGATCTAGTTTTGATATGAAGGTCAGCCACTTTCTTATTCTTCTCAAACTCTGTCGAAAGCTCAGCTCTATAACGCTTTAAGAAGTCCTTAGTGACTCTTTTAATCAGCTGTGTTTTTATTCTTCCCATGTAACACAATCAGGCATAGCAGTCGGTATATAAAGTTTGCTTAAAAATAGAAAAAATTTATTCACCAGTCGTCGTCGCCGTCTTCATCGTCGCCGTCATCATCATCAAAAGTGTACGTCCATTCCATTTCTATTACCTCCAAGATTGATGGACGCCAAAACTACAACTCCTTTATAAACTTTGCCTTTAAAAATTCAATAGGTTTTCAAACTGCAATAATAAGTAATGATAAGCAGTAACTTTAGCTCTTTTTGAGATTGAGAAAAAGCCCGATTAATGGTGTCAAGTAATCATTTAAATGGATTATTTTATTTTTTCCCAGGCAATTCCAGTTTTTTCAACAAGGGATTTAATTCTTTCTTTGTGTTCGCCTAATCCTTTCCAGTCGAGAAATATTTTTTCTGCAGGCGTCATGCTTCTGTTAATCATCTGATTTAACATCTCTTCGTCAAGAAATTCCAAGTTGTATTTTGCGCAGACATGAGAAATAGCGTATTCATTTCCTCTCATTATTTTCGCGAAGTTTGGGGAGTGGTGCATGCCGCCGATTCCAATTGCAGTCTTGCATTCAGAAATTGGTGTTGAGAAACATTCGATTATTGTTTCTGCAACAGCTTTTGCCCCTTCCTTGTTTTTCCAGCCTTCCTCGTCGGAGCCAAGCTCGATGAAGAAGCAGGGCTTTTCTATCAGCGGGCCGTGGTGGGTTGCTTCCTGTATTGCATCAAAGCCTTCAGGTTTTTTCTGCGATAGAAGCTGAAAGCATCTTTTGATGTAACGCTCTGCTGCGATGCAGATTAAATTTTCTTTTCCTCCATATAACGCTGATCCAATATTTCCAGGAGCATGAACAGTCAAAGATGGAATTTTTGATTTTGAAGCGTGCTTTGTCGCGAAAACAAAAAGGTCAGCATCAATTTCCTTATCGATATTTTCGCAGCGGATTGAGTCTTCATTAACATAATTGAGAAATAATTCTGCTTGTTCAGTGCTGAATTTATTTGATAACCCTATTTTTTCTAGCTGCTCTTTTATGTTTCTACCTGCAGTGTCTTTACCTGAAATTATAATTGCAACTTTCATGGAGCCTGAATTTGTTCTTTGTTAATATTTGTTGCCTTTTTGATTTAGTTTCTCAACACACAATTTAAAGCTAAATATTCATTAATGGGAGGATGCTTGATGTAAGTGTAAGTGGCTTTGAATTAGAAAGGCGGTTTGTTGCGCTTTTAAAGGGGGACAGTTGGCTGCGTGAGTTGACAAAAGGGAATTATTCGCATTCTGAAGATATTAGTCTCCTCAAATTTTTGGGTCGGTTGAAGGAAGGAGAATTTTATGATGGTAAAAAAGTATCTAGCCTTGAATGGTTCGTCACAGATTTTGCTGCCGACCATGTTCAGCGTCTATTAGGTTTACCCGCTGCTTATTGTTCAACTGTTGAGGGCCGAAATGCACTCATCAGCAGTGCAGACACATTGAAAAACCTTGTCGACCAATATGATTCACTTACAGAAGAAAGATATCATGTTGCAGTTGGCATGCCTTCGCATCGGTTCAGGGATGAGAACCCTGCAAGAGGAAGCGAGATGTGGGACCGGGCCAGGGAATTTTCTAGAATGCAGTATCATGCTGCGAAAGAAGTTATAAAAGACGTGAATCACCAGATTTACAGAATAGAATCGATGGCCACTTTTGGTCGCTGAATCTCAAAAAGTTCGCATAATAATATTTTACGAGGATAAATACTGACTTCAAAAACTTTATATATCAGTATATGATAAAGTATACAGAACTATGAGGCGCAAGTTCCGTGAAATGGTCGAAGATCTGGATTATGAGGACTTAACCAGACTCCACCAAGACATCAACGAAGGCACCGGTTCTTACATGAAGGACCTTATTTCAGACAAAATCCGCCAGCTTGAAGAGCAAGAGCTAAGAATTTGCACAGTTTGTGGCAACGAAATCAACCCTTACTATGTCAATGATTTCTGCCTTCACTTCGGCCCAAGGGACTTCAAGAAAAGAGCATACTTCTGCGCGCTTGACTGCCTGGAATATTTCACAACGCAATTGAAGAGAATCAACAAGAAGAAATTATCTGGAAACTGATTTTGGATCCATTCCGACAAGTCTTGAAGTATTTCCTTCTCCCATGTAAACACCGGCACTCGCACCCCAACCACCAAGCCCTCCAATTCTGATTGGGCGTAAAATAGGTCGGTCATCAGCTGGCATGTAAAATCCCATGCGGTGAGTTTGTTTTTCTCCATCAAGAAATGAATACATGGGTTGCCAAAAACAATAGCTCGAATAGTCCCATAATTTTCCATGAATATCTTCATTGAAATATAGACCATCGCCAAATCTGAGGGGGCTTTCCCTTCGGCCCGCCATGTATTCCCAGAAAGGATGAAATTCAACATCTTGTTTAGTCAATGGTCTGTTTAAAATATGCTCAAGAGATTTTCTTGGTAATTCCCAATGACCATCATTATTATCCGGTGAAATTAAAATGCCGCCATTAGCCAATTCTGTATCCACAGAAATGTTTCTTAAAAGTTCTGATTTTGGATAAAGGTAAATTGTATCTCTGGTTGCAGCAATTCCAAAATCAGTATCAATATAAATTTTCCATAATCCGCCATGTTGAAAATTTTCATTTTTTCCATCAAAAACAGCAGAGCCACGATTTAGATATCTTAATCTAGCATCCATCACATCTTTAGGCTGCATTGGAACTAGCCCTGCTTCTCGCAATTGCGTCATGCAAACTCTATAGTCCCCGTCGAAAACAGGAAATTCTATTGGATTTGGAGCTTGCGCAGATCTAATCAGTGTAATCTCCACTATATCATCCTCAATCCCCACCGCATCCATAATGCATTTTTTTTAAATGCCAATATAAATCTTTAGCTAATCTCAACCATCTTTTCTCAGAAAGCCTTAAAAGAAATCAAGCTTCTCTGCTTCTAATGGACAAATTCCAGTATGAAATCAAGATTCCCAAGGAAAGGGTTGCAATCCTCATTGGCAAGAAGGGAGAAATCAAGAAAAAGATAGAGGCCGAAACCGGAATCAGCCTGGAAGTTGACTCCAAGGAAGGGGACGTGTTTGTGAGGGGCGAAGATGCATTAAATCTTTACTCTGCAAGAGAAGTTATTCGCGCAATCGGAAGGGGTTTTAATCCTGACATCGCTCTTCAGCTTCTCAAAGGCGATTACGTACTTGAGATTATTAGTCTTGGCGATATTGCCAAGAAAAAGGAAACTTTGCAAAGGCTAAAGGGCAGGGTAATAGGGGCTGGCGGCAAAACAAGGCGTCTTATAGAAGATCTTTCCGAGGTAAACATGTCAGTTTACGGCAAGACAATAAGCATTCTGGGCGAAATTGAGAATATTTACATCGCCAAAACCGCAATCCAAAACCTTTTAAAGGGAAGTCCTCATTCCTCGGTGTACCAATGGCTGGAAAAAAAGCGCCATGAAATAAAGAAAAGATCCCTTCTGGGAAATTTTGAAAATTAAAATGCCCGATTCTGAAGAAAATAAGCCTAAGA
Organism: Nanobdellota archaeon; assembly: GCA_038046545.1. Lineage (GTDB taxonomy): Archaea > Nanobdellota > Nanobdellia > Woesearchaeales > JBBSVZ01 > JBBSVZ01. The sequence goes on from JBBSVZ010000031.1 coordinate 21,286, forward strand.
CCGCACATGACCTTGCTAAAAAGCAAAGAGACATATCTGTAGCTGAATTCTTTGAGAAAAATAGGCATCTTCTGGGCTTCGACAATAAGAGAAAAGCCCTGTTAACTGCAGTAAAGGAAGCTGTTGACAACAGCCTTGATGCGTGCGAAGAAGCAAGAATCCTGCCTGAAATCATAGTAGAGATAACCCAGATTTCAGAAGATCGGTTCAGCGTTGTTGTTGAGGATAATGGCCCGGGAATCCTGCCCAAGCAGATTCCGAAAATATTTGCGAAACTGCTTTATGGCTCAAAATTCCACAAGCTCTCACAGTCCAGAGGACAGCAAGGCATAGGAATATCAGCCACTGTCCTTTATGGCCAGCTTACAACTGGCAAGCCAGCAAAGATAATATCAAGAATTTCAAAAGATGATGAGGCGCACTACTGCGAGCTTGAAATTGATACCAAGACCAACCAGCCAGAAATTCTTAAGGATGAAAAAATTGAGTGGCACAAGGAGCGAGGCACAAGAGTTGAAGTACATCTTGAAGCAAGCTACCAGAAAGGCCCTCAATCTGTTGATGAATATCTTAAGCAGACTGCCATAGTCAATCCGCACGTAACAATAATCTACACAACGCCTAAGGCAGAGCAGATGATTTTTCCGCGCGCATCCGAGGTTCTTCCAAAAGAAACTGTTGAAATAAAGCCGCATCCTTATGGAGTGGAAATCGGCCGGATGATGAACATGCTCGACGACTCCGAGGAAAAATCTCTAAAACATTTTCTTGAGGCTGAATTTTCAAGGGTCGGTCCAGGAACTGCAAAGGAAATCTGTCAAAACTCAGCGCTCCTTCCAACTATGAAACCTAAGGAGTTGGATAGGGTTCACGTAGAGAAATTGATTGAGGGAATAAAACTGACTAAAATTATTGCCCCGCCAGCAGATTGCATTTCACCTATTGGCGAGGAGCTTATCGAAAAGGGCCTACGAAAGGAAATCAAGGCAGAGTTCTACACATCAGTGACGAGGACTGCTTCAGTTTATAGGGGCAACCCTTTCATTATAGAAGCGGGCATTGCATGGGGTGGAGAATTGCCAGGAGACCAAACTGTTCAGATTCTAAGATTCGCCAACAGAGTTCCTCTCTTATATCAGCAAGGTGCGTGTGCAATTACTGAATCAATAGAAAAGACTAGTTGGAAGCCTTATGGGCTGCAGCAATCAGGCAGTAATCTTCCTGTTGGTCCAGCTGTAATTCTGATCCACATGGCATCAGTTTGGGTTCCTTTTACTTCTGAAGCTAAAGAAGCTCTTGCTCATTATCCTGAGATACTTGCCGAAGTGAAGCTGGCTCTGCAGGAGGCAGGAAGGAAGCTAGGAATGTATGTCAATAAGAAAAAAAGGGTTGGCCTGCAACTCGAGAGAGCAAACCTTTTCGAGAATTACATCCCCGAAGTCGCAGATTCAATCGCTTTCCTTTCCGGCAAGAACAAGGATGAGCTTACGAAAAAGCTGAAGGCAATGACACAGAAGGAAGATATTCAAAAATTAATAGGTACGATGGCAGTTGATGACAGCGAGCAGGATGAAAGTTTCAAGATGGAGATGAAGACCGGTGAAGAAGAAGAGTAACGCCTCAGAAGAAGCCCAGAAGAAATTGGCAGACTTAGGAAATAAGCTTGCCCTTGACATAGAAAAAGGCCAGAATCCGTCAATAGAAATTGGTATTCGCGCACTCTCAAATGTTAAGTTCGACACAACAACAAAAACCCTCACTCTCGGCGAGAAAAAAGCCACACGATTCTTTTTTAACATTGCCCATATCCGCAAGTTTGTTCAGACTCTTGAAGTCGCAAAAATTGCTAAGACTCTCATAGAAGTTAAGAAGCACGCGAGCCTCAGAGACGTCTTCTACATGGCCAAGCGCACTATTCCCAACACGCGCATAAACATAGTTGACGAGCAGAAGGAAACAGACAAGGCGATTGAGGACTTGGAGTTAATCTCAGACTTGTCAAGGGAACAGCTGAACATGAACGCCAACAAGATGGGATCTGTTGCAGGAAAAGTTATTGTTGAGGACCAAGGTGATGAAATTGATTGGAGCAAATTAGGCTCGGGAGGCTGGTCAATTCCTTCAAATGTCGAGGAAATAGAATTCAAGAAAGTCAATGCAAAATTCGTAATTTACATGGAAAAAGCAGCTGTCTGGGAGAGGTTGCACGAGGATAGGTTTTGGGAGAAGCAGAACTGCATAATAATGTCATCACAAGGCCAGACTACCAGAGGGATTAGAAGACTTCTTCAAAGGCTGTCAACCGAGCACAAGCTGCCTATTTACGTTCTCGCAGATTTCGACCCGTGGGGGTTTTACATTTACTCAGTCTTGAAGTTCGGCTCGATTAGTCTTGCCCACATTTCTGATGAGCAGGCAATTCCAACCGCTAAATTCCTCGGAATTACTGCGGATGATATAGAGAAGTATGGCCTGCAAAAACATTTCATCAAGTTTGAGGATGTGGATGTTTCCAGATTGAAACAGATGGCCGATTATGAGTGGTTTGAGAAGAGCAAGGCATGGCAGAGACAGTTCAAGATGATGAAGAAGTACGGAGCAAAGGCAGAAATCCAAGCCATGTCAGCTAGGGGAATCTCTTTTATTTCAGAGAAGTACCTGCCTGAGAAGATAAAGAACAATGATTTTATAGACTGAATGCTTGAGGGTATTACATGCGAATAGTATTCATCGGTTTGACGATTATTCTATTTGTACTTGGTTTTTTATGGATTCAGGCTGAAAAAACAATTTACTTCGACCATCAAATTAATACAAAGATTCCTTCCGACGTATTATGGAACGAATTAAAGCAGGGGATACTTGATTCAGGAAACAGCAGAATCTGGCCTGAAGTTAATTATGTCGAAACTCCAGAGTTCAAGAGTGGCGCTAAGATGGTAGTAACTTACACGACGCCATTTGGAATAAAGAAATATCCCTACACACTCGAGAACATCCGTGATGGTAGGTTCTTTGCTTATTCGCCAGCAAGAGGGCACCCGTTTACAGGTTCAGTGACTGTGGAAATTTTCCCGACCACAGCTGGAAATTATCTGCAATGGAAAGGTGTTTACAAGTACAGGGGATTCTCGATGTTTTCTCTCTATTACTCAATGTTCTTTCAGAAACAGTTCTTCACATCTCTTGATGAGAATATTAAAAAGATGGAAAGCCAGGTGTAGACTACGAATTGGTCAAAGCTACAGAAGTTTCTAACATTAAATCCTTTTTTTGCTTATAAGGTTTTACTCTATTCTGAATTTTTTAATATTTAACGTAAATCTATTGCATTTTTAATGAAGTCTTCAGGCTCGATATGCTCTACAGGTGTTCCATAGGCGAGAAAGCTCCGTGCGTTTCCGAAAATGTTCACTAAGTTGCCCTCAACTAGTTGGCTTTGTCCTCGAAGCTGCGGAGGAACCACCATTCTACCTGATTTATCATATTCCCGAATTAGGTATTTGCTTCCAAAAAAATATTGTATTTGTTGATCTCCTGTCTCTTGGACGTGATAAGCTCTTTCGCAATAAACAATCTCGGGCATGAACTCAATTGCTGGTTTGCCAGAATATGAGCTTAAGGTCAAGGCTATAATTCTTGAATCTCCTTGGATATTTCTTACAACTTTTCGAATTTCTGCTGGAATTACGATCCTGTTTTTATCATCTATTACCCTTTCTTTATTCTCTTCACTGAGTTCGTAAGAGCCTGAAAACTGGCGCTTGTCCAGAGGAAGTGAATAATAATCTGCTAACCTCCTTTCCAGTGTGTTCAAATCTTGATTAAATATTTTCATATTATTACTGGGGGGTAGTGATTATTCCTATTTAAGGCTTACTCTACAAACCTTTTTAAAACAGTTTTAACTCTTTAAAGCCTATGGGCCTATAACTCAGCTTGGATAGAGTGCTAGCCTTCTAAGCTAGAAGTCGTGGGTTCGAATCCCACTAGGCCCGCTCTTTTTAATAATATTGTTAAACTTATATTGCAATATGATGTCATGAACCTGGATTTTTTAAAACCTACAAAATTTAAGATAATATTGACTATCTTGGGTATTTTATTGCTTCCTCTTCCTTATTTTCATTGGGAAATGGTACAAATGATGGTGGGCAGCACTTATCAGCCCAAATTAATTCCATTTTTTCAGCCACTTTTGATTTTGATTGTTCTTGGCTATCCCTATGCCACTAAAGATGGCAACTCTTTTTTCCTCAGGTATTTTGAAACAGGGATTATTTCTTGGATATCTTTAATTGGTAATCTAATTTTTGTTTATTTTCTTGCCTGCATTGTTGAAATATTATATAATAAACTAAAACATACAAATTCAAAATAAAATGCGCCGGCGCCCGGACTTTCAGGTTTTTGAACCGAAAACCTTTTGAACCGGGATACCCTTACGGGCCCCGAGGGTTCAGCTCGGGTGGCGACCAAGTTGCCAGCGCCGGCATAATAATTATGATATCAAGCTTCTTCATATACCTATCTTAGAAATTTTCGGAAGGTTTCTTGTTTGGTCGGAAATCTTTCCTTTCGTTTAAAAACAGTCCGTAATATTTCCTAAACATATAAGTTTAAAAAAGCAGCCGAAACTCTTTTGGAATATGTCTGATCTTTCGCCGTCCGCGAATCCTCCTTTTCCTTTCAACCTGAAAGAGCGCACTCATATTCCTGCTGTGATGGGGACTGAGCATCCTGACAATGCCTCTCAAGCGAGATTTCTTCATACACCATCGGCCAAAATAATGGTAAACGACGAGATTGAAGAGTTCCATTACATGTTCAAGAAACTGGGTCTGGATGAAGTGATGCTGGATGCTGAAGGTAAGGCAGCTGAGGCTACTCCGCTCATGAAGCTTATCCCCCTGGATATGGGCTATTACAAGAAAAAAGTAGTTGGAAAAGACATTTTCATCACTTTCAGGGTTCCTAATCCTGAACACAAAAAAGATTACAGGCTTCCAAATGCATTCCAGACCATTCTGACTTCTACCAGGTTCATCGAGGGCGAGTTTAAGCTGAAGCATCCTCCGTTGTTGGAAGCTATTCTTCCTATGACAGTTGATGGCCACCAGCCATTTAGAGTGCTAAAACGCTTCCACCAGACTGCACAAAGTGAACACAAAATATGGAATGACACTCACAACCACGATTTCATAAGCGTCATTCCATTAGTGGAAGAGCCAAAATATATGTTGAAATTCAAGCAGCTGCTTTACGATTACGTCAGCGACATAAAAAACAATTTCGGTTTTGTCCCACAATACTTGAGGACGATGATTGCACGGAGCGATCCTGCAATGATGGGCGGGTTGATATCCGCGACTCTTGGCGCAAAAGTTGCGATATCAGAGAATTATCTTTTTGAGCGAGAAACTGGAATAAAAATATATCCAATTATTGGAGTTGGCACTCTTTTGGCAAGGGGTCTTTACTCTCCGGACACTGTCGACGAATTCTTCAAAACTTATCCAGGCGTCAAAACCGTTACTGTTCAGTCTGCATTCAGGTATGATTACGATGAGAAGTCAGTCAGAAAAGCTGTAAGTCGGACAAAGCAGAAAATCAGGTC
>JBBSVZ010000032.1:0-3103 GCA_038046545.1 Nanobdellota archaeon
CGATTTGAGTCACTTAATTTCCGGTTGAAAGTGATTCGTTGTGTCACGAAAGAATCCTCCTGAAACTATAATCAGTTTCTGCCCCAAAGGAGGTGAAAAAATGTGCATAATAAGGACAGAAGTTTAGTAGTTAAAGCCTTTGTTAAAGAGTATAAAAACGGCAGGAAAAAAGACAAAAGTCAGATTTTGGAAAAATTGGTAAAGATTACCGGTTACAGCCGTAAACACTTACAGGAAATATTGCTCCATCCGCCTCTTAAATCACGCATCAGACGAAAAAGATCTTCACCATATCTTTTAGTGTTTAAACTGCTCAAACAGCTATGGGTGATTTCCAACTATTCTTGCGGCGTCCGACTGGTTCCCATGATCCCCATATATTTGCAGTCTTTAAAAAAGCATGAGGATTGGGTGGTATCCGAAACTGAGGAGAAGTTACTTTTAGCCGTTTCGGCCAGAACTGTTGACAGGTTGCTGAAACATGAAAGACGCCGGATTGGTATAAAAAGTCGGAGTAAAACTAAACCCGGGACTTTACTCAAAAAACAGATACCCATTCGCACTTTTTCTGACTGGAAGGATGAAGAGAAAAGACCTGGGTTTCTGGAAATTGATGGTGTTCATCACTGTGACCAGAACAATAAAGGTGATTATATCTACACTTTAGACACCACTGATGTTTTTACAGGTTGGAATGAATGCCGAGGATTTATGGGTAAAAGTGAAAAGCATACCGTTGCCGGCTTAGAGCTAATCCGCCACAGATTACCATTTCCGCTTTTAGGAATTGACTTTGACACCGGAGGTGAATTTGTGAATTACCACTTAGTCAGATATTCCCAAAGAAACAAAATAACTTACACCAGATCCCGGGAGGAAAAAAAGAATGACCAAAATTATATTGAGCAGCAGAACTTCTCAGTAGTCAGAAGGTTTGTAGGTTACCAGAGACTGGATACTTACTCCCAATTAAAAACTTTAAATCAGCTTTACGACCTGCTTTCTGATTACCAAAACTTTTTTCAGTCAGTTATGCGGCTTAAAGAGAAAGTTAGAAACGGCACCAGACTAACCAGAAGATACGACGTTCCCAAAACAGCTTGCCAGAGAGTCCTCTCTTGTCCGGAAATTCCCGAGATAAATAAACAAAAACTCAGAGATAGATTTCAAAAACTTAATCCCAAGAAACTAATTTTGGAAATTACCCGACTGGGACAAAAACTGGCAGAAAAGTAATTAGTCGTTCAGGAGGATTTAGACTGACTCAACGAATCCCATTTCGGGAGGATTTTCTCGTGACTCAATACGGATGCTGTATAAGTCAAGGACATTTGCGACATTCCTCCTTTCTCCATAAAGTATTGCAGCGGACTTTTTAGGTCCAAAGAATGATGGGGTCTTTGGGTGTTGTAATACACCAGGTATTCGGATAGTTTCCTCCCAAAGACCCCTTTGTCATGTATGGCTTCTAAATTGGGGTCGATAAACTCGTCCTGGATTGTCCGGTTGTAGCGCTCGATGTATGAATCAACTTTTGGACATCGGGGATATATAAAATAATGGGGAATCCGGTCTTTCTTTAGCTGCCCGTCAAACAATCCCAGGTTCTCGCTTCCATTGTCCGATTGCCAGACCTTTATTTTTCCGGGGTACACGCCCTTAAACCGGTGATAAAAATCGGTCATGTTTTGTGAGGTTAGGCGTTTGTAGTTTAGAGTCAGGGCAAACTTCATTTTGACATCAATGGCAGAGATAAAATAATCTTTAATCCCGTCGGTCACTCTTTCTACCGAGTCGGAATTAATGTAACCCCAATAGTTTAGTTTGGGAGAGTGTTTGACTCTGAGCCTTTTCTTCCTTTTGGCTCCACTTAAAGCCCATTTACTTGAAGGGTCATGATATGTCCTGCCGGCTTTTTGGAAGAAGAAGTGGTGCCTTTTGATAACGTTGCCGATGGTAGAAGCGGATATGGTGGGTGTTCCTTTTTCTTCACAAAACCGGTCTAAAAATATCTTGAGTTTGTCTTTTCCCAACCGAAAATGTTGGGTTCTTTGGTCTTTAATAAACTCAACGATTTCACAAGACGTCCGGGGTTTTCTGACTTGGTGCGGACGGGTAGAGACGGGTATTAATGACTGTAATTGGCCCTGGGATATAGCCAGCCGTTTTTTCCACCGGGAGATTACTTTCCGGTCGGCTCCAAAAGCTTCCTTTGTAGCGGCTTCTCCGTGTTTGTTGTAAAAGTTAATAATATCCATTCGTTTTTGCGCGATTTCACTGGACTCAAATCGACGTAGGCTTGGGATCATTTTCATCACCCCCTTAAACCCCTTGATATAACTCCAGAGAGGATATGACCTGGACGAATATTCCACAACTACCTAATGTCGCATATGTATCTTAACTTGTTCAGGTAAACTCTTGACAACATACAACATACGACATACAATGGGAGCATGATTAGAACACAAGTATATTTACCGGATGATTTGTACTCCTTGGCTAGGTTAGAGGCGGCAACAAGGGGAATGAATGTTTCTGAGATATTGAGGTTGGGGTTGTGGAATGAAGTAGGTAAAGGGAAAAAGGTGAAGAAGGGGAAAGGATTATTTCAAAATTTGTCCGGGGCATTGAAGTATGGGCCGAAGGATTTGTCTACCCGAGTAGATGAGATATATAAATGAAGAGATATTTAGTAGATTCTGATTTTTTAGTGGCCGTGTTTCGGGAGGAGGATCAAAATCATCAAGCGGCGATGGGGAAATTACAGGTAGTGCAGGGGTTTGAAGTGGAATTGTGGATTTCGAATTTAGTGAGACAGGAGTCGGCAACGGTAGTGAGTCATAGAGTAGGAATGCAGGCAGTAAAGGAGTTTATGAAGCTGTTGGCGATGGATATTCATAGAACAGTGTGGGTGGATAAAAAGTTGGAAGAAAGGTCGTGGGAGATTTTTTTGAAACAAACCAAGAAAAAAAGTTCGTTTGTGGACAGTTCCAATTTGGCAGTGATTGAGAAGTTTAAGTTGGACGGAATATTAGCGTTTGATGGTTTTTACCCTGAAAAGTTGATGGTACAATAATGGGTATGGATGAGTGGGAGCAGA
>JBBSVZ010000033.1:0-1101 GCA_038046545.1 Nanobdellota archaeon
TTGGGCTTCGCATAGCGAAGCAACAATTTCAAGTTTTTCTTTGGCGGCAAATTCTTTGAAAACTATTTTGTAGCAAACGAGTTTATAATTTTGCTGGCAATATCTTTTTCTTGTTGAGGAATTGGACTGCCGCTGTAATTGAAGACAAACATTTTATTTCCTACTTTGACGAGAGTATTAACAACAGTAACTCCAACAGGGTGGTCAGTAGTAACACCCGTCAATCTAAGGGCACTTATTCCGTTAATACTTATACTTTCTTTTTTATCATATCCAAAATGTTTAGAGGAAATAAATTGATCGTAACTGATATTGGGCTCAATTTTATAAATCATGAAGCCTACAGAATACAGATCCTTTGGCTCAGGATTTTCCATGTTGTAGCTAGACGCATTTGGGTAATTAGAAAAACCAGTATCGCCGCCGATGAATTCGTTATCTTCTACCGGACCTCTTTGAGTAAAATCTTTTTCCGAATAGGTTGTATCTATATACCAATTCGAAGGATATCCGATTGTGTAACTATAACGTGTGTTGCTGTATGTTTTCCAATTTGCGGTTTCATCTTTTGGTGTCGGTGTAGGAGATACAGGAGTCTTCGTTTGATTAGGAGTGGGTGTCTGCTGTTGAGCAACTGGTTCCGACTTTTTAACAAAAGCAAAATATCCAACTGCTCCCACAACGATGACAACAAGCACGACGATCAACGCAATATTTGCAAATCCTTTTTGGTTCATATCCATATATTTATTAGTTAATAATTATTTTAGATTTTATGATTAAAAAATTTTCTTCCCCCAAAATTAAAGTGTGGTTCCCACCTTCGCTGAAGCTACGGACGGGCAAGCGAGCCGATGTTTTCCTCCGGGTTCTTTGCTGATTCTTCTCAGAAAAAACTAAGTTCATAATAACACAATTTCCGATGTGCCCGGGACAGGACTCGAACCTGCACGCCCTTTCGGGCTTATCCACCTCAAGGATAAATGTCTACCAATTTCAACACCCGGGCATTGAAGCATTAGAGCTTCTTCCCCACTATATCCAACATTTTCATTATCTTCAAACGGCGGCAAGAAAGAATTTTCCGCGGTCTTTTTCAAA
>JBBSVZ010000034.1:0-5076 GCA_038046545.1 Nanobdellota archaeon
GCAGAGAAGCCGTGCTCCAATCCAGAAACTTGCCGACAAGATAGCTTCAATTTTTGTTCCAGCAGTAATCGGGCTTGCAGTCCTGACATTTTTAGTTTGGTTTTTCATTGCCCCACAGTTTATGACCCTGCCTGTGGCAGCATTTCCATTCAGCCTTAACCTGATGATAGCCGTGCTGATAATCGCATGCCCTTGCGCACTTGGCCTTGCAACCCCGACTGCCATCATGGTCGGAACAGGGAAGGGAGCAGAGAACGGAATCCTTATCAAGAATGGCGAGGCGCTTGAAATAGCGCAAAAGATTGACACAATAATTTTCGACAAGACCGGAACTTTGACTAAGGGAACGCCAGAAGTCACTGAAGTTATTGAGCTTGGGTTGAAAAAGAAAGAAATTCTTTTTTACGCGGGAATTGCTGAGAAGGGTTCTGAGCATCCTCTTGCAGATGCTATTTTGAATGCTTCGGGGAAAGTTCCATCAGCAACATCATTTAAGGCAGAAGTTGGAAAAGGCGTTGTCGCCTCTTTCAGGAGGAAGAAAATTCTTGTAGGCACAAGGGATTTGATGAGGATCCACAAAATAAAAAATGCTTCTATTGAAAAGAAATTGCAGGAACTCGAATTGCAGGGGAAGACTGTTGTAATCGTCGCTGTTGACAAAAAAATTGCGGGATTGATTGCGATTGCGGATAGGCTGAAAGAAAACAGTCGTGAGGCGCTTGATAAACTTGGCAAGATGGGTGTAACTACTTACATGATTACTGGCGATAATGAGCGTACTGCGAAGGCAATAGCGAGGCAGGCAGGCATAACTAATGTTATTGCAGGAGTTTTGCCGGGTGGCAAGTCAGACAAAATCAAAGAACTTCAGTCACAAGGCAAAGTTGTTGCTATGGTTGGCGATGGTATTAATGATGCACCTGCTCTTGCGCAGGCAAATCTGGGTATTGCGCTAGGCTCTGGCACTGATGTCGCAATTGAAACCGGCCAGATTGTTCTTATCAAGAATGATTTGCGTGATGTTGTCAAAGCCATACAGCTTAGTAGGTATACTCTTGGGAAAATAAAGCAGAATCTTTTCCTTGCTTTTGCATACAATGTCGCAGCAATTCCTATCGCTGCAGGGATTCTATATCCATTTACAGGATTTTTGCTTAATCCGATGATTGCAGCCGCTGCTATGGGCATGAGTTCAGTATCTGTTGTATCAAACGCTGCTTTGATGCGCCTTTATAAGCCTCAAGCATAGTTCATTTTGAACTTATATTCTTTATTTTCTTTTCATATTTCAACCATAGCTATATAAATTTGTAAAACAAAAGTAAATGCTAGTACAGCAAATCGTATACTAGTATGATACAATCGCTATCAATGAAAAAGTGCCTTTCTTTAACCAGGCTTTTTTTTATCATTTTAATAATTGTAATCTCTTGTTCGAGCGCATTAGCTGATTCGCAACTTCTTGCTGACCAGGGAAGCGGTGTCCGCATCAGAAGCACAGGGATCGCGCTATCAAACGGCTCTTTGTCAGTCCTGGTCTACGACTCAGCTCAAGACGGAAATCTAATTTACAACGAGACTTTCGCTTCTGCGATTTCTTCCGGCACTTGGGACATCACGTTAGGGGCTAATGATTCAATTCCACTGGTTCTCGAAGCTGGTAAGACGTACTACAAGGACTACACAATAAATGACGAGGATGTAAATTTCAGCAGCCCTATAGGCGATAATATAGACAGACGGCCCTTCACCGCGCCTATAGGGCTAATCAACGGAAGCAGAATTCTGAACGGAACAACTGACGGCAGAGCAATTTCGAATAATACGAATATTTCTGTTGCCAGCATTACAGCAGGAATTGGAGGAATGCTTTCGCTGGGTCCATTGTTGATTCAACCAAGCTCTGGTAATTCGTCTATAGCCGCCTTTTTCGATGGTTTTGTTGGTATCGGTGACCCCTCACCCGATGAGAAGCTCGTCGTTTCATCTGGTTCAATCTTAGTTAAGAATGCTTCTGCCAGCCTATTGAAAAGTGTAAATTCTTCTTTCGGAGGATCTTCTATTGACGGGGACAATTCGGTTTTCGTGACAGGAACGACAGCTTTCGTCACAGCTATCAACGACAACACACTTATGGCCTTCGACATTACAGATAAAAGTAATCCACATCTGATCGGGCTTGCGAGGGAAGGAATTGAATCCTCGAATATGAGCAATCCCTCTGACATTTTTGTTTCAGGAGGATATGCTTTTTTAACTTCAAATTATGATAATTCACTTGTTGTGTTCGATGTTTCTGACCCGGCAAGGATAACCCAAGTTGGAGTTCTTATTGACGGTGTTGGCGCTACCAATCTTGCCGGAGCAACATCTGTTTTTGTTTCGGGAAGATTCGCTTATGTGACATCCCAGGAAGACAGTGCCCTTACAATTATTGATGTCTCAAATCCTTCTTCGCCAACAGAGGTGGGAGTTCTGGTCGACAATGTAAACGCTACATATCTCAATGGCGCTACAGACGTTTTTGTTCGGGGGAATTACGCGTTTGTAACAAGTGGTGTCGACAATGCTCTATCAATTTACAACATATCTAATCCTTATGCTCCGGTTGAAACCGGCGTAATTGTGCATAGCATAGGAGCCACTTCTCTAGAAGGGCCTTCTCATTTAGCAGTTGATGGGAATTTAGCTTATGTCACTTCATTAGACTCTGACAGTCTTACAATAATAAACATCAGCGATATACGGAATCCTACCGAGATATCGGTGTTGGTCGACATTGTCAGATTTGCGGGTGCGTCGTCTGTTGCTATTTTAGGGAAATATGCATTAATTGCATCTTCAGGTAGTACCGGGCTGGCAATAGTTGATGTGTCAGATCCTGCGAATCCAGTACTGATCGATACAGTAGAGGAAACCAACGCGGGATTGTTAGGTCCAGTAGATGTTTTTGTATCCGGAAAAAATGCATTTGTTGCTTCAAGGGATGCCAGCTCACTTTCTGTGTTTGAATTGTCTGGAATTGACGTGCCTTCAGCGAGATTTGGACCCGTTTCTATCGCAAGCCTTGATGTCGGAGGCAGTGTGATTGTAAATAATGATCTTTCTGCACAGAGCGTTTCTGCTGCGAAAGACGTTTTGGCAGGTGGTGCTTTAGTCTCAAGAGGCAATGGCGATAATGTTTCTGGAATCTTTATGGGCAAAGTTGGCATTGGAATGAATGCCCCGACCGTTTCTTTAGATATTGACGGTGATATAGAATATACTGGAATCCTTACAGATGTTTCTGACTCGCGATTAAAGGATAAAATAAGCGGTATTAGCAACCCACTTGGTATTTTGTCGGGAATTAATGGCGTCACATACTTCATGAAGGGTTCAGACAAGGAAGAAGCTGGTGTTATCGCCCAGGACGTCCAAAAAGTCCTTCCTCAAGCCGTAAAAGATGTCGGCAACGGGTATCTTGGAGTCAGTTACCAGATGCTAATACCTGTCCTGATTGAAGCAGTTAAGGAACAGCAAAGTCAGTTAGAATCTCAAAGTTTGGAGCTTGAAGCGCTGAAAATGCGAATTTGTAAGTTGGAAGGAAGGGATGAAGATTGCGCTTCCTGAAGGGATGCATTGCATCATCAATCTGTTTGCTGTCACTTTTAACGCTTGTTTTTGCGCAAGAAAGCCAGTCATACACAATTAACGTCACTTCCAACTCAATTTCTGGTGGTCAGATTGATTCTTCTTCTTATGCGGGCAGGACATCAGGTGGTGGCGCGTCAGGAACAATTAACAGTAGTAGTTACACCGGAAGGCTTGGTTGGCTTGAAGGGAACATTTCGGAACCAGTTGACAATTCGAACAGCAACCCTTCGATAGGCGGAAACTCTGGCGGAGGTTCATCAGGCGGGTCTACATTGGGGGGCAGTGTTACCCCTGTTATTGAGCCGATTAAAAAAAATTATGTTAAAGATAAAATTACTGATGATCCTCAACCGGAACAGCCTGTAAAAAAAGGTGTTTCCCTCTTCGACATTGGCCTTGAGCTAACAATTAATGAAATTACAACCGAGCAGCAAGTTCTCGTCAAGGTTTTGCTAATCAATTTCGGTCGTGAGGGAACAACTGATGTCAACCTCAGTTTCGCAGTAAAGGATTCTGATGGAATTTTGGTATTCGCTGAGAAAGACCAGAAGGTAGTTGAAACCCAGCTCGAGTTTGTAAAAGAGATTGATGTAAGCAGGCTTCGGGACGGTTCTTATTCATTATCCACAGTCCTTATTTATGAAGGCCAGAAAGAGCCTGCAGAAGTTGAAAGGTCATTTACCGTCAAGAGGCCTGAAGATTCCAGTTCATCACTTATGATTGTTGCTGTTCTTGTTGCAAGCGGTTTTCTTGTTGGGGGGCTTGTTTTGATTTCGCTTCATAAGAAGCCAAAGGATGGGCAAAGTGATGCTCCAGAGCTGCCTCTATCGCTCCTTGATGAGCATGTTTTTGAGTTGAGCAAGAAATTTGCGATGGACTCGCAAGTAATCCCTGAGAGTAGCAAAGAGTCGAAAGTTAATTCACAAATAGCGATATCTGAAAATCTTGCTGCAACGCGGTCTAATCTGGAAAAAGTCAAGGCTAATTAAACCAACAATTAAATAGGTGAAGTTTCATAATGAAACAGGAACAAGAGGTGATTTTAGATATTGAGCTGACAAGGAACGAAAAGAGGGTTCTGAAAGAGCTTCTAAGGAACGCCCGCGCATCCGACTCTGAAATAGCCTCAGTTTTGGGGATAACCAGCCAGGCTATTGGCAAGATTAGAAGGAAGCTAGAGACCACTGTAATTCAAGGCTATTCCGCTGACCTGAATTATTCTAAGCTGGGAATCAAGATATTCGCAATAGCCATAGCAAAGCTCACCAGAGAAGGCAGGGACAAGGGCGAGCTTGAGGTCGAGCAGGAATTGCTAAGGAATCCTCATGTGATCTCTGTTTATCGGATTCCAAAAACCAGCTCAACCCACATTCTTCTGTACGGCTTCCGCGACATGAATGAGCTTGACGAATTCTTTCATTCCATGAAAATCAGGAAGTG
>JBBSVZ010000034.1:5086-11298 GCA_038046545.1 Nanobdellota archaeon
TGGCTTCACGATTTCATCGAGACGCAGGAGCTTTTCACCTTCTCGCACAACAGCCTTGTGAAGAACAGCCCCGCCCAGCTGTTTAGCAAGGTAATAGAGGAAGGCGAGAAAGGCGAGAGGTACTTCTCTGAACTGAAGGCTTTCAAAAAGCGGCTTTCTCGGGATGAGAATTCGTGAGCGGTAATTCGATTCTCTGGACGGAAATGAAATTCGGGCTAATTGCCACTGCCCTTGTGGCGATAATCTGCTTGATTACAACTTTTAGTGTTATTGAATTCGCCCGCAGGAGTCTAATACATGTGCATGAGGAAGAATTTCAGGAGCTTTCATTCGAAGTGATGCTGTCAAGCGAAGCAAAAATAGTATCTTACATGCATTCGCTTCAAGGGCTGAACGGCTTGTATGCTGCGAGCAAGTCTGTTGAGAGGAACGAGTTTGAGGAATTTTTATTGGCAATCGGCAAATATAGACGATTGCCAGAGTCCAGATTGATTTTCTACGTTGAATCTGTGCCCGCAAGCCAAAATGCCGAGTTCGTTGAAAGCATCAGGAAAGATATTTCTCTGGACCTTGCTGGTATTTCTAATTACGCTATTTATCCTGCACAAAACAGAACGGATTATTATCCAATAAAATATGTTAAAGAGTACAATCCTTCAAACTTTGGTCTTGGTTTTGATTTGGGCTCCCTGCCCGAAGTTCTTCTGATGATGGAGTCTGCACGCGACTCTGGAGATCATAAGACTTACAGCCAGCTCTTAATCAGCACAGATGATGGTGCGCAAGAAGGCTTTTTGTTGGTTATTCCTGTGTACCGAAATGGAGTCCCGCTGTCAACTGTTGAAGAGCGCAGAAACGCTTCGATTGGTTATTTAGGCGTTATTGACAGTTATGATAGCCTGTTCAAAGGCTTGAATTTTGATGCTATTCACAACGATTCATTCGTTATCGAGCTTTATGAAGGCGAGAAGAAAGTAATCTTCAAAAACGAACTTGTTTGGGCATCTGGGTCGTACAATCCGGACGATATCGCTTATTCCGTCACTCTTCCTATGGTTGCTGACGCTCAAAACTGGACTTTGGTCCTTACTGCTGTTGAGAGCTTAGTGGAGCATGATCCTATTCATATTTATCTTCCTGCCGCAATTCTGTTTGTCGGTTTTTTTATCAGCTTTCTTTTTTCTGGATTAATCTTTTCTGCAACAACCTCAAAGGCAAGGGCGCTTCATTATGCCCGCCAGATAACAAAAGAATTGAAAGAACAGCAGGACTCGCTGCGTGCCCATGAACGCGCATTTTCTGCTGCGACCAGCGGGATAGTTATCACTAATCCGAACCGCAAGGATAATCCAGTAGTTTATGTGAATCCTGCATACGAGAAAGTAACAGGCTATTCTGCGGAGGAAGTAATAGGCAAAAACCTTAGATTCCTGCACAAAGAAGACTACAAACAAGAAGGATTGACTGTTCTAAGGGAAGCGATTAAAAATAAAAAAAGCTGCGAGGTTATTCTTAAAGATTACAGGAAAGACGGCTCAATGTTCAATGCTTCCCTTTCAATGGCGCCCGTATTTGAAGATACTGGAAAGCTAGTCAATTTTGTAGGAATTCTAAATGACATAACTGAAAGGATGAATGCCGAAACGCAGCTGAAGTCAAGGACTGAGGAGCTCGAGAAATTCCAGGAATTGACTGTTGACCGCGAAATCAGGATGAATGAACTCAAGAAGCAGATGGAAGAGCTCAGGCAGAAGGTACCCAAATGACTGAAAAAGCCGAGGATTACCTGGTTCAATTCAAGAACTCTCTTCTTAGCCTTCCTCTTGGAGTTTACATCTGGCAATTGGACAATCCAGCGGATAGCAAGTCTCTGTGGCTTTTAGCTGCCAATGCAGCGTCAAAGGAGATGACTGGGCTGGATCCTGAAAAAATAATTGGGAAGCACATAGGAGAACTATTTCCAAACTCTATAACGTCGGGGAGAGCGGAAGCCTATGCTCGGATTGCCACGGATGGAAGTAGCAGGATTATCGGGGAGGTTGGTTTTGACGTGCAAGGAATGACAAATACTTTTCGTATTACTGCTTTTGGTTTGCCAGAGCAGTGTATTGCGCTTGTATACGATAATATAACTGCCAAGAATAAAAAGGAGGAAGACTTGCAGAAGACTAATGAACGATTCGAGGCAGCTGTGAAAGCAGCAGCTATAGGAATCTGGGATTCTCCAGGCAAGGCCGGAGTGAGCTGGCAGCAAGCTTTGCAGGATCCAAATACCGAATTGTATTTCAATCCAACTTTCAAAAAAATGGCGGGTTACACCGATGAAGAATTCCTTAACACGCTTGGTTTTTGGGCATCCTTAATCCATCCAGATGACAAGGAAAGGGTTTTTGCGGATATCACAGCGCATCTTTCAGCAGGAGTGCCATACAAGACAGAGCATAGAATGCGCCTGAAAAACGGTGTTTATCATTGGTTTGAGGCACAGGGAACCGCTTATTTTGATGAAAAAGGAAACTTCATCAGGATGGCAGGTTATGTGAAAGACATCAATGAGAAGAAGCAAAAAGAAATTGAGCTCAACCGAAAAAACATCGAGCTTGAGCACTTCAACAACCTGATGCTCGAGCGCGAGCTGAGGATGATTGAGCTGAAAAAAAAAATAGGGGAGCTCGAGAGCAAACTTAAGGGGAAAGAATGAACATAAACACCAAAGTTGTGCTCGGGGTTGGCATTGCAATCATCATATCCTCTGCACTGCTTTTTGCCGTGCTTTCTTTAATCCTTCTCTCAAACATTGATGGCTTGGAAGCCGAGAACGCCCGGCACAATGTCCAGCGTGGTGTTGCAGACATCAAAGAAGAGCTTGAAGCGCTTGAGCTGACTGCCAGCGACTACGCTGCCTGGGACATGACATACGAGTTCATGGAAACCCGCACCACTAATTACACGGCCACAGAGATTTCTGACGATACGCTCTTCAGGCTGAACGTTGATTTCATGGGCCTATTCGATGCCAAGGGCAACACCGTTTATTTTAGGATTCCTGAAGGTGCTGACCCCTCGGCAGCCAAGGAGGAAATTGCGCTGTACTTCCTGCCTGGCAAGTTCTTTTTGTCGCATGAGGGAGCAGACAGCACTCGCTCTGGGATAATCAAAACAGGGCATAATATCATGCTGGTTGCCTCAAAACCAATTGTCCACACAACTGGCGAAGGCCCTGTTGTAGGCTCGCTTGTCATGGGGAAAGTGCTCGGAGAGAAGGAGCTGGATTCGCTGGAAGAGAGGATTGTCGCGGGCATAAAGATTATTGACCTCAGCCAGGACTTGCCGGAAGGCATTGCTGAGCTGGTTACAAACCAGAAAGGAGAATTCGAAACACATGTTTTGAATGGGTCAAGCATAAGCGGATTCACAGTCATCAAAGACATTGACGGCAAGTCTTCTTTCGTTTTATTCGTGTACCTGCCCCGTTCAATACACAATTTAGGTGTAAAGGCCTTGCTTTATTTTTTATTTACATTAATCGTGCTTGGGCTGCTGCTTGTCCTTGCATTGCTTTTCATACTCAATAAGGTCATTCTTTCCCGACTATTCTTGATAATGGGGCAGCTATCGGAAATCGCTGTTAAGAAGAACCAGGCTGCCAGAATAAAAATTGGGGGGAACGACGAGCTTGCAGGTATGGCAGCGGCAATAAATAAGACGCTTGACACTGTTGAAAAAAGTTCGGGAGAGTACGAAGCCATCCTTAAGTCAATGCCAGACGCTTACTTCAGGATTAGTGCGAACTGCACGATTCTTGACTTCAGGGACGAGCACAATGTGATTTCTGATTTTCTGAAGCCGGAGTTGGGAAAGAAGGTTTGCGACGGCCTCCCTGAAGAAATTTCTGCGAGGCTGAAAGAGCTTGTGAAGAAATCAATTGGCAGCAATGAAAAGTGTGATTTCGAATTTTTTCTTGAGCCAGTTAACAAGCATTTCGAAATGCGGATTGCCCGGTCATCTGCAGAGGAAGTGATTGCAATTTTCAGGGACATCGGCATGCTGAAAAAAAACGAATTGGAGCTTAAGAAAAGGTCCCAAGAGCTCGAAAAAGCGAGAATTGCAACTCTGAACATAATGGAGGACCTTACTGAGACAAATAAGCACATGAAGGAACTCGACCAAGCGAAGACAGACTTCCTTAACATCGCCTCGCATGAGTTGAAAACGCCGCTCACAGCAATCTCTGCCTACATCGAGATACTTGATGACTACAAAGGCAGCTTCACTCCCGACCAGCAGCAGGGGCTCGATGTCATCAAGCGCAACAGCAACCAGCTGAAGACAATCATAAACAACATCCTGGAAATCTCGCGATTGGACGCAGGGAGGTTCGAGCTCAATTTTACAGAGCTTAAAGTCGAAGAAGCCCTCAAGAGAATAATAGAAAACTTAGATATACTTGCGGTGAACAAAGGCTTAGCGCTTAAGCTGCAGCTGAAACCGATGCCAACAATGATTACAGACACTATGCGCTTTGATGAAATAATGAATAATCTCATAGGCAATGCGATTAAGTTCACAGATAAGGGTTCAATTACAATAACTGCCGAGCAGGATGGAAGCATGGCCTCTTTTCAAGTCATTGACACTGGTTCGGGCATTCCGGAAGAAAAGATTCCTAACCTGTTCCAGAAATTTTATCAGGTTGACCAGACAATATCCAGAAAGTTTGGAGGAACTGGCCTCGGCCTCTCGATAACAAAAAGAATGATTGAGCTGCAGAATGGCTCGATAACAATTACGAGCAAAGTCGGGCAGGGAACAACATTCGCATTTAAGCTGCCAATGCAGCCAATAAAAAAAGAGGTGGAGAAATGAAGCGGATTCTTTACGTTGAGGACAATCCAGACACAGCAAGCGCGGTAAAGATAATCCTTTCAGGGCAGGGTTATTCAGTTGAAACCGCGGCAAACGGCGAGGAAGGCATAGCAAAAGCGTTGGGTTCGCAGTTCGACCTCATACTTCTCGATGTGATGTTGCCCGACATGTCGGGTTGGGACATATATGCCAAAATAAAGACGAAAGTTAACGCGAAATACGCTTTTCTGAGCGCAATACCTGTCTCTACTGAGCGAATGGCTCAGCTTTTGAGAGAGGGCGTTTCGGATTACATCACCAAGCCTTTCGCAAAAGCTGACCTAATCGAGCGGGTCAAGAAGATACTCGTTTGAGGACCAATGCCTTCCATCCTTTACATCACTCCGGTCGATAAGCTTCAGGAAAAAATATCTGAGCAGATTAAGCCTGTTGCCGGACTAGTCGGGGTTTATGTTTCGCTTAACAAAACACAAAAAAGCACTGAAGAAATGCTCACTGCTGCAGGAATCGACACGAGCAGGATGTTCTTCATCGACTGCGTCACAACAGAACAGCTGAGGGACGACGTCTTGCATGTCAAGCCTGAAGATCTCGATACCCTGAGCCTTGCGATAGCATCATTCATCAAGGATATTCCTGGAGAAAAATTCCTTGCGATTGATGCGCTTTCCACTCTCCTGATTTACAATTCTGAGAACAAGGTCGCAAAGTTTGTCAAGGAAATCACAGAGTTCTCAAAAAACGAGCTAAAAATAATTGCATTCAGCCCTGAAACAAAAGGGGAAGAGCTGTTGACAAAGATATTCAATTTTTTCGATAAGGTGGAGAAATGAGAATAGTTTTTAGCATGTTGATAATTGCATTTTTGCTACTCGGCATTGCAGTCGCTGATGACGCAATCAACTTCAAGGTTGAAATCCCGCAGTCCTACAAGACTGTGAAACCAGGAGACGAATTGCTGACAAGTATTAAGATAATCAACCTCGCTCAGGCAACAAGAGTCGACGTAATCTTGGACTATTGGTTCACTGACTCGAGCGGTGGAACAATATTGAAGACAAAAGAAACTGTTGCGGTTGAAACGCAGGCCAACTTCGTGCGACCGTTCAAGCTGCCAGATGAGCTGAAATCCGGAACATACTCATTCCACTCCAAAGTCACTTATGCCGACGGAAAAACCGCGGAAAGCCAGGAAACGTTCGAGATTGCCACGCAGACTAATTACTGGGCGCTTTATTACGTGCTTGTTGGAGTGAGCATAGCAATTATCCTCTCTGTTTTTTATTTTGGGAGCTTCAAGGTTTTTCTGAGGAAAAGAAACCTCGAGATGAAGATTTCCTCGATAG
>JBBSVZ010000035.1:0-6666 GCA_038046545.1 Nanobdellota archaeon
CCACGTAACATTACAACTATTATTCGCCTGCATACTGCCAAGACAACTCGTATTCAGAAACCAACTCGGGTTTTGATTCACCGTATAAAATGGCATCCCAGAACCCATCGGAATAACACCCTTATCATAAACAACACTCAACCAAGCATAATCAAAATTAAAAATCACATCATCAGAATTAGTAGAACCATCCATCACTACATTTTGAAAAAACAAACGCACACGAAACAAACCCGAACTATTAACAAACGAATCAGAAAAATTAGCCGACAAAGTCTTATTAATAGGTCGCTCACCATTAGCATCAGTCGTCTCATCCCAAAAAGTGCCATTGCCTGTTTCGAAAGTGGAAGTAGAATTAATGAACGGATTCCCAACGCTAATCCAGCTCGAACCATTCCAAAACTGCACATATGAATTACTAATAGTCATAGTTTCAGCTGCATCGTTCTCAGGACCAACCAAACCGCCACCAGTCAAATACAGCTCAGTCGCAAAATTCGCAGAAGTAATCCTCGAGCCAGTAAAACCGCGCGACGACAAATTATAAACGAACTCCAAAGTGATGTTGTGTGGAGTCTCAGTAACTCCGCTATCTATTCCAAAAACGTAGTATCCAGCAATGCCGCTCGCTGTTCCATTATTAGTGAAAGTATCCGAAAAAGAACCATCCTGGGTCCACACCTCAGTTGGAACGATAAGATGCGTTTCGTTAGTTGCATTCAAATAACCAGAAACTGAAGGATCCAAAGTTGCGTTCACCCAACCACACTCACCACCAGAACAATTAACAACCAAAGTATAAGAAGAAAACAAATTGCGAGAAACATTGACATTCGCCAACGGAGAAAACCATCCCATTGATAGATTACCCCAGGCAACCGACCAATTTGTGCCATTTTCTGCAGTTGGATTTTGTCGGCAAGTCGTACTCAGGTTGAATTCGCCTGAGTCATTTATTCTGGCGCTTGCATTATATTCCCAATAACCCCCTCCAGTGGGAGACAAAACAGTTGAATTGAAATAAACGGTGTTATCATTTAGGTTTGTCAAAGTAAATGTTACATTATTAACTTGCCCGCCGCCAGTGGAGTTACATCCTGCTCTGACAGTTGTAATTGTTCTTCCATATACCGCATTGGTGCAGCTTCCATAGCTGCCCCCATCGATAGAACAGTTAACAAATGATATAGAGGGTGGTGCGCTTACAGAATTAATTGCTAAACTTCTGTTAAGATCTCCCCAATCTGAAAGACTTTTGTTATTAAACCCAAGACAGTTCCAGGTGTAATTTCCGTCAGTGACATTAATCAGCCATGAACAATTCGTATTGAATCCAGAAGGATTTAAACAAGTGTTATTGAATGCAAAACTCGCGTTATTGCTATTCGTAATGTAAAGGGAGACATTCGTAGCATTCATTTCGTCAGTAATGCTACATGTAAAATTAAGCTGAGTCGGGCTAATAGCACTTGAATAACCTGCAGCTGGAATAATAAGCGATACATTTGGAGGCGATCGGGTCCAGTTGATGACGATGCTCCTGTTAATGTCAGCCCAGTCAGTCAGGTTATAGCTGTCGTAACCTAAGCAGCTCCAAGTATAATTTCCATTGCTAAGGTTGACTAGCCATGAACAAGTGCTGTTGGCTCCAGAAGGGATTAAACAAGAATTTCTATATGCGATACTAGCATTTGTGGAATTTGTGATGTACAAAGAAAGATTTGTTGAGTTGAGGTCATCAGTAATGCTGCACGAGAAGTTTATGGTGATTGGCGGTAATGTGCTATTGGTATAAATAAGTGCAGGCAAATTAAGGGATACGTTAGGAGGAGTAGTGTAGTTGATTAACAGATAAGGAACATTGGCAGTTGCACCATCATAAACCACGAACTGGTCATCAGTATCAACGCAGCCTCCGATTATTCGAAAACAAAATTGGGAGTTTCCTGAAGCATTAATTGATGTCGAAAGGCTTGTGAGTCGAAGCGACTGAAACTGCCCTGAACTTGAGCTACCTGTAAAAAAAATGCCCTGGTCTGTTCCCAATGTAGTTCCAAAATCTCCATTGGTAAGTGTAGTTCCATAATTGCAGGAATAAGCCTCAATAGTATCTCCTGCCTCACCGGTCTCGGATACGAGACGAACGTAAAGTGATGCCTGAGAAACTACCGCATCATCAGGCAAGTTTGAAGTGTTAAAGTCAAGGTAAAGCTGGAATTCTCTGCCATTGCCAGTCGCATCATTTCCAACAATAACAGAACTTCCAGAGCTAAACAGTACGTTGCTTGCACCAGCAGCACCGCAGTTATTGCTATTTACATGTCCTGAGGTGCCTAAAGTCGCATTCACTCTATTTTCAATGAACGCTGGATCCACTGCAAGGTACCACACTCTTGCTTCATCAAAAGATCCAGTTGGGTAATCGATTCGGCCAGGCCCTATTTCGTATAAGTTGGGCGTAATCATAGGAGGAATTGCAGAGTAAGTTACAATTGACTCATTTGAAAGACCTTGCCAAGTTAAGGTTATTCCAGAAACTGACGATGACACTATCGCGCCCCCTGCATAGGTAACTGTGAAATTTGAAGGCAGACGTTCAGTGAAAGAGAAGCTGGTCGTTCCGGTAAACGAAATAATATGCACGCTTGATGAGAATGCTCCTTTCCACGGATCTGTGGTAACGGGGGTGTTTCTCAAAATATCAAAGGGATAACTAGAAAGTACAGTAAAATAGGAAATCATTGAACTATTTACGGAAGGGCCTATGGCAGATACAACCATTGAATAATTGCCTTCTTCCAATGTGTTCGCGAATGAGAACTCGTAAATGCCTCTCCCCGTTTCCTGGATTCCGCTGATTTGAGATACTTGATTGGACGGAGAAGTTATTGTTGCTGCCACATTTGCCTCAGAAACCAAATGCCCTGATGTATCGAGGACAACAATAATTAATTCTGCTGTCTCGCCTGGCTTGTAAATTGATTTTTTTGAGTTGATGGATGCAACTCCCGTCTCTGCGTAGGCAGGATCGCTGGAATTGAATTGCACGGAGTATTCAACTCCAGGCTGCAAATCCATGATTTTATTCCATGAGCCATCACAAGTTTGTTGGGCAAAATTCCATTCTGCGCATTTGTATAGTTCTTTGCCACTTGCAATTGAAGTGAAAGTCGCGTTGGAAAAATTCAACTGGCTCGGGTCAATGGCGAAAGCTTTGATTGCTGTTTTTTTTCCGATATTGACTTTAACTGCTGGAACTTCGTCTATTCCAAGTTCGCCTGAGTTCCTGAGATTAAAATTTGTGAACTTGATTTTTCTAACAGATTCTCCGTTAAGAGCTAACTCAACATCTGAGTTTGCGCTTAAATTATCTGAAGGCAGAATTTTCAGGGTAGCTGATCTTTTATTGCTTCGATGGTCTTTAAGAGTTATCCCTTTGACTTCATCATTTTGTATTGGGATTTGCCGACTTTCCTCGACCTCGAAGTATTTCGTGTCTTCGATTCCACCATTTTTTGCCCACAACTCAACAGCGTGTTGACCTGTCTCATGAGGGTGAAAAGGTATTATTTCTGATCCGACATCAAAGTATTTGTATGTTTTTTCTAATGATTTAATCAACAAGTCTTTCGGGATATCAGTCGTCACTGTTATTTGGACTGTTTCATCTTTCAAATATTTTGGACTGGCAATGAAAATCCCAGAGTTTTGTTTTTTTTCCTGGAATTTGGCTACAATAAATTCTTTCGTTTCAAGAACTGAATTGTCGCTTAATAATTCCAATGTGTAATTTCCTTCTGCGCTCGGTGTAAAAACTGTGACATTGCCGGGCTCAATAAACTTGTACAGCTGATTATTAATTTTCAAGAAGAGCGAAACGTCAGAGAGGTTTGAATTAATTATGAAGTAAACAGGCTCGCCAAGCTGGTAAACCGACTTCTCAAGAACCAGTAAGTCTGAATTTGCTATTGAAAGCTGAAGAATTGCTAACAAAATAATCCCGAAAGGGATTAGCATCTGTTTTCTAATTCTGCCACTCATCTTTGGCTTCCCTCTAATGCTTCAGCCGCTAGGGTGAAATATATTTCAAAACCGAGAAAAACTTGGCTCGCGCTTTTTTTAGAAAGAATTCGCCTGAACTCATTCTGAGTTGCAATCGAAAAATTCATTGATGCTAACAAAGGCGCCTTATTTTGTATTTCGTATGGAGAAAGATTTTCTCCTATGATTACTATCTGCTTATCAATTTCGACTGCGCTAAGAATCCCTAAATCCTGTCTAAGCAACTTTAATTCTGAAATTAATGCTTCGGTTTTCGGGTCCTGGATTAACCTTGACTCCAATTTCTTCATTTCGATAAGTGCCAGAAGAATTCTTGTCTGATTGCTTGCGAGATTTAAGCGGCAAAGATAAGATTTGCCAACAACAGTTTTGCGGAAGATTCCTTCGCTGATGAATTCATTGGATTTCTTGTTGATGTAAGGATAGGCTTTCTTGAGAAGCTTCGAAATTTGCAGGATAGTGAAGCCGGCTGTCAGATCGTCGGCATATAAGGTAATAATATCTAGCTCAAGGTCATTGCCTATCAAGAAAGCATCACCAGAGCCAGTGTACAAAGAAGTATACTAACATTCAAATAACCAAAGCCATATAACATTATATCCTTTATGATATAAGGGGATATATAAAATTTGCGTGTTCTAAGAATAAATTTGTAATCACTAATAAATGATTAATACCAGTAAAATTATAAATCAGGTCAGATTACTGCAATCATGGCTTTAGAAACCCTCTTTGAAGGCGAAACATTTTTTGAACATACTCCTGTAATAATTACAACTGACTCTTCGTTTCTAGACCAATTACCCGAAGGTATTTCACGAAATTATATAGTACAAGGATTAGGACAAGATTTTATCATGAATTTCCAACCAGAGACAAAATATTCTCCAGACAAATCAAGCAAACCATTGGAAAAGTTAGAATTATTTCTTTATTTCTTTGGAATGCAAGGATTTGATGACGAAGATATTGAAGTATGCATACAACCACCAAGAGAAATAGAACCAGCTCCCGGAAGAATAGGATGGACAAACGAAGTTACTGTTAGCGGTCCTTCCGGCTTGTACTTTTTGCAGCTGAAAAATGGATATCACTATTATTGTTGATCAAAATGAATTCAGATAATGAAATTCGGAATTTGTCATCGATTTTGGAAAAAGTTATTCTTGCAAAAGAGATAAGGGATTTGATGCCTAAATCAAAAACTAACGATTCAGAATTTCCAGCATATTATAGCGTTCAATTCAAAGAACGTGGTTCTTCTTATCGAGTAGAATTAGATTACCATTTTTTTAGTTTTGATGGTTATCATAAATTCGAAACTTTCGCAGAGGCGTTTACAGGATTTTACAATGCGCAGGCAGAAGAGGCACATGATTTTCAGCCACAAAGTTATCAGTATGAAGATGATTGGATGGAAGCAAATGGCGTCATTGCAGGCCTGGATACAAATAAGCACTATATTTATCTTCATTGCAAAAAATCTGATTCAAAATCCAGACAAATAATAGACGAATTCGTCTCAATCCTCAGGCACTCATAGACTTACTAAATCTATCAATTAACCCCCAGTTATAACGGGATGATCTCCTTAGTTCTCCAATTATTGCAAAAGGAAGCGATATTAGGCTCCGCGCCGTTTGAGCGGAAATTATTTTTTTAGAAAATTGTTTTTTAAATGGGCATAATAATTCTCGAAAAAACTGCAACTATCGTCGGAAATCTTGCGGAAATTTGTCAGATATACATATTAAGAAGTTATATTTTACAAATGATTGCGCCAGGGTCGCCTAACCTGGTATGGCGCTGCATTGAGACCGCAGTGTGCATTAGCACTTCCCGGTTCAAAAAGGTTTCGTCTCAGCCTTTGAAACTCCGGGCCCTGGCGTATCCTTTTTGGCAACAATTAGTTAATCTCTACCTGCGTCGTAATTTTCGGCGTAAGGTCTTGCTTCTCCTGCACAGGCTCCAGCTTGAACCTTCCAAGCGTCAGTATCATCAATAAGTACCTGTACATCATCATAACTTGCAAAACGAAAGGATTAGCAGTCTTGCTGATTCCATATTTAGGACCAGGAAGATTAATCCCAAGTGCTGGAAGCTCAGCAGCAACAGTCAAGGAAGAGCTGGCTTGCAACAATTGAGACTCATCGCTTAAATCTTGAGATTCTTTATTTACTGTTTCACTGCCCAATTCCACCACTGGCGCATCTTCAGGATTCTCGACAACAATATTATCCTCTTGGATTATTGATGCAGCCTCAACGGTCAGTGGATTTTCAGAAACCTCTGATGCCTCATGAACCTCGTTCTCTATGACTGGAGCAGCATCTTCATGATAATCAACTGAGGGAGAAACCTCCGGAATTGAGTCAGCTGCAGCTTCCTCAATCACTTCGCTGATGTTCTGCTGTTCCTCAACAACTTCAACACTTTCTTTCTGCGCTTTCTCTTGCGGCTTGTTGAGATATCTCCTGAGTGAATCCATCAACTCCATGTTGTTATCCGCAACTCTAAGTTCATTTGCTAGCATCCGCTCTCCGAAAACATCTTCTACCCAGTCTGCAAAGTCGTTATGGATGTCAGAAACATGAGTTCTGA
>JBBSVZ010000036.1:0-1409 GCA_038046545.1 Nanobdellota archaeon
GTGAGCAATGCCCACCAATCTATCTTAATATTCTTCGGGCAGATTTTACAGCAACAGGTCTTGGCCTTGCTTACTCACCCAAAGGTGAGCCATATTGGTCACAGGAATTTGGAGGCTACCTTGAACAGGAAGTTGTATATATTCCTGTAAAATGAATTTGCTATTAATTAACTCAACTCCACATAAAAGTAATACGGAACATTGCTTGAAATTGCTTCTGAGCCGTAATCTGGCAAGATCATCTGGAAATCGAATCTATTTCCAGTTGCATAACTGTATGCATCCTGTTCAATAGGAGAGACATAAACAAGGCGCGGTTGAGTATCTCGTAATAGGATTTCTTGGAACGATGCATTAGCAGCTGTGGCCTGTCTTGAACCATTCACATAAGTGGCAATTGCCGGGCAATTGCTGTCAGGAATTTTTATAAGTCCAACATAGAATTCCTTGTGGACGCTTTGGTTGAAGGTTGAGTTTATACTGTCTATTCTTGCTGTCGTTATGTTCAACTGAGTTTGTTCCTGAGCAATTGATTCGTTGTCTGCACATCTAATATCGCTCCAGTTAATTGTGTTATTTCTTGAAACGTAAACCTCACCTTGTATTGTAACGAGTTTCCAATCATAAATGTTGTATCCGTTGGCATCCTGCAGCACGAGGTTACCAGTAATATTTCCGACATAAGCTTTCCATCTGAAATTTTGAGTTGTCGAATTAAGATTTAGGAAAGTGAATGTCCCGCCTGCAGTCGTTATTTGAGTTGCAGGTCTCGGAGTCGCGTTAACAGTGAGGTTGTAAGTTATTGTCGGGCCTTCTGGCTGTTGTGCAAAGATGAGTATGCTACTTAAAAGCAGGGTCATTAAT
Organism: Nanobdellota archaeon; assembly: GCA_038046545.1. Lineage (GTDB taxonomy): Archaea > Nanobdellota > Nanobdellia > Woesearchaeales > JBBSVZ01 > JBBSVZ01. The sequence goes on from JBBSVZ010000036.1 coordinate 865, forward strand.
AGCGGGAGGAACAGTTTACGCATTTTGCTTCCTCTTCGCCTTGCTAAGCGTTGCCCAAATAGTCGAATAGGGCTTTCGCAACATTCTCGATATTTCTTTTACTGTGTAGGTCTGTATTAAGTGAAGAACAATTGCCTCCAGAACAGAATATTTTCTTGAAAATAAAATTTTGGCAGGGTATGATGGAAATTGTGAATTTATTAGGAATTCCGAAGGAAGTTTTTTATTAGCATTTTTGCATGTCGACCAAATTGTTCTCTCATTTCTGTTGAGAAGCTGTCCAACTTGCCTGTAATTAAGCTTTTGATTTTCGTGGAGATATTTGCAAGTTATTTCCAGTGAACTTAATTTTTCGTTTTGGAATAATTCCAGCGGGATTTGCTGTCCTTGTTCTTTTTCTGAAAGAATTTCTTTGAGCTCTTCGGTTGTAACTTCGTTTTTTTGTTTTAGTTGCCTTACAATCAGCCTGACTGCGTTTAAAAGTTCAGCTTTAGAAATGGGTGCAACTTCTTCATCTTGTTCAGGCATTAGACAATTAGAATACT
>JBBSVZ010000037.1:0-1093 GCA_038046545.1 Nanobdellota archaeon
TTCGGAATTGCAACTGACACCGGCCTGCTGGAAAAAGAGGTCGGTGAAATAAAACAAGTCAATAGCAGCAAATGTAATTTAGCCATAGCCCACACAAGATGGGCCACCCACGGTGGCGTAACAAAAGCGAATGCACACCCCCACAAAGATTGCACAGGAAATATAACTATCGTCCACAACGGTATAATTGAAAACTATCTGGAACTAAAAAAGCAGTTGTCATCACACACATTCGTTAGCGAGACAGACACAGAAGTTATTGCTCATTATCTTGAAGAAAAAACTAGGACAAAACCAATTCGAGATGCAATAACCGATTTCATGAAAGATGCTCAGGGAACATTTTCTGTGGTTGTAATGATAAAAGGCGATAAGAATCTTTACGCCTTCAAGCGTGGCTCGCCGCTCTCACTAGGCTTGATGGAAGATGGTCATGTCATAGCCAGTGACATTTACGCCTTTTCCGACAAGACTGACAAAGCCATATTTTTCAACGAGGATGAATTTGCGATTGTTACTGAAAAAGATTACGAATTTTACAGGCTTATTGGAAACACACTAAAACCCGTTACCAAGGACATAATCACAGTCAAGTGGTCGGGCTGTGAAGAGAAAAAGAACTTTGATCATTATATGATCAAAGAAATTTATGAAGAGCCCGCCGTTGTAGAACGTTTAATTAATTCCTTGAATACAGAGCAAAACTCAGACTTAGAAAAGATGAAGAAATTGATGACAGAAGCAAAGCGCATTGTTTTCGTGGCATCAGGCACGTCATATCATGCAACCCTCCTTGGAGTTTATTTTTTGAACAAAGTTGGTGTGGAAGCCCACGCCATAATAGCCAGTGAGTTCCGGAATTTCTATCTGGTAGACAAAGAGACCCTGATAGTAGCCGTTACGCAGTCTGGAGAAACAATGGATGTAATAGAAGCCCTGCATGGTATGAAGGACAAAGGAGCAAAAATTGCTTCCCTTGTTAATGTGCCATACTCAACAATCCAGAGAATGAGCAACGTCTCAATAAACATCGAGGCAGGCCAGGAAATATGTGTAGCCGCAACAAAATCATTTGTAAACCAAGTTGTTTGCC
>JBBSVZ010000038.1:0-32040 GCA_038046545.1 Nanobdellota archaeon
AGAATTAGAAATTGCATTAGTTCCGATGTTGATGAGAGCCGCCGAATCAGGAAAATGGGTAGGAATTGGAAGGCAAGGTAATCAAGTTGCTGCGCATAAAGCTGTTGAAAAAGGATTTGGTTTTGAAGTAACCTATGGAGGCGCTCTTTATCTGCTTCCCTCGGCATCTTACATAGATCACTGTCGTGAAAATCTCAAATAATTTTCCAAACACTTTATTACTTACTATTTTTTCAATAAATAAATGGATTTGTTAGGTGATGATTGGAGGCAATAAGGCCGCGCGCCAATTGAGCGCAATTTTTTTCTATACAACATAATCTAATGCAATAGTTTATAACTGTTCATTTTTTTCAAAAATCTTATGGGAATGAATGATTTGTTCGACGATGCAAGAAAACTTCTTGAAGAGTCAGCAGACCCTCTTTTTTTTTATCATGACGATCCTGACGGATTGTGCGCGTATTTAATCCTGAAACGCTATTTCAAGAAAGGGCACGGCCACATGGTAAAGGCTTCGCCATATTTATCGGCTGATTTCTTGCCGCGCGTCGAGGAGCACAAGTCAGACTTAATTGTGGTGCTTGATATCGCGCACATCGAGGAGGATTTCATACAGCAAGCTAAACTCCCAATAATCTGGATTGACCATCACGATCCAAATCCTAAGAAAGGAACGATATATATCAATCCGAAGAATTATGACCAAAAAGATAATAAGCCTGCATCTTGGCTCTGCCACTTATTAACAAACTCTGATTTCTGGCTGGGCGCAGTCGGCAGCGTTTCTGATTGGGAGATTCCTGAGGGTATAGAAAAACTGGAGATAGCAACACCTCCTTACACACCTTCTCACTTGCTGTTTGAAACGCAGTTGGGAACATTAGTAAAGGTGCTCTCATTTAATTTGAAAGGAAGCCACTCAGATGTTAAGAAGAGTATAGCATCACTTGAAAAAATTAATTCTCCGGAAGAAATTCTTTCCCATTCGACTAAAGAAGGAGAGCTATTATGGAAAAAATACAATAAAGTCAACAGAGAATATGATGCACAGTTAAGGCTCGCAGACAGCCAGAGGAGCAGCGATCCTTTCATCGTCTACACTTATTCAGAGTACCACACCAGCCTGACCAAAGACCTTGCGAATGAAATGTATGCACGACATCCGGACAGAATAATCTTGCTCGGCAGGGAAAAAAGCGGCAAAGTCATGTTCAGCTTAAGAGGCAATAAGAATCTGCCTGACGCGCTCGCAAAAGCACTTGCCGGACTCGATGGAAAAGGCGGAGGGCATGAGCACGCCTGCGGCGGCTGGATAAACGCCGAGGATTTTCCTGAGATGAGGAAAAGGTTGAAGGAAAATCTATCGTAATAATTGTCAATATATTTATAAAATAATAGTCAATCCTCGTAACTGGTGGTATTACATGACTTCGATTGACACTAAGGTTGAGCCAGAAATATTTGGGGAGCTATTAGGCCAATATTTAGTAATCCCAGCAGTCAAGCACCGAGTTGACCGAGAATTAAGACTATGTCTTAATGGTTTAAATGCAATCGTAAAAGAAACACCTAGGCTACAAGATGAATTTTGGATTACTAGCTACCATTCAGATTTAAAAGCTTTAGTCGATTTAGGCCTTGCTACTTTTAATGAGAGAAAAAATCAAGTTACAGGATATCAGGGATATATGCAACCCACTGAGCATGGAAGACAAGTTCATTCGCAATTAACTGAACAAGGTTATAAATTCAGATTCTACGGGGAATGAGCCTAGATTGATTTAATTTTTGGCAAAAACTCATTATCTGCCTTAATTACCATCAGATTTAAAAATGGCTGCAATACCCTCGATGCATGTACAGCACATTGAAGATTTTCTCCGGCAATTCAAACAAGCAGCTTGCCCAGCAGATAGCAGATTATCTTCACAGGCCGCTGGGAAAGATTGATGTCGGGCCTTTCCCGAACGGCGAAACAAGAGTTGAGATTCTGGAATCTGTGCGAGGGCAGAATGTATTCCTCATCCAATCAACTTCAATACCGGCAAACGAAAATCTTATGGAACTATTACTGATGATAGATGCTTTCAAGCGGGCATCAACTGCATCTGTAAATGTTGTCGTGCCATTTTACGGTTACTCAAAGCAAGATAAGAAAAAGACGGGCAGGGAGCCGATTTCTGCAAGACTCGTCGCTGACTTGATCGAAAAGGCGGGTGCAACCAGAATAATAACTGTTGAGCTCCACTCAGGGCAGATTCAGGGTTTTTTCAATATCCCAGTCGACGATCTTAGCACAGATCAATTGATGGCTGATTATTTCAGGCAGAAAAGAATAGAGGATCTTGTAATTGTTTCTCCAGATGTCGGCGGAGCAAAAAGAGCGAGGGATGCTGCTGTTAACCTAAATGCGGGACTAGCAATTATCGACAAGCATCGCAGCCACTATTCAAAAGCACAGGCAATGGCGGTCATAGGAGATGTTGAGGGAAAGAATTGTCTTATATTCGATGACTTTGTAGACACTGCAGGAAGCGTTGTTGAAGCTGTTCAGGCACTCAAAAAATCAGGCGCAAAAGACGTTTACTTATTCTTCACTCATCCAGTGCTAACACAGCCACCGGCAATTGACAGGCTCAAAGGGCTTGACGTAAAGGAAATCGTGACGACAGATACAATCCAATTGCCTCCGGATAAAAAGCTGCCTAACATGACTATTCTTTCAACATCAACTTTGCTTGGGGAAACAATAAGAAGGGTCGCGATAGGAGAATCAGTAAGCGAGCTATACAAAGGAAGGAAGTAATGGCAACCGAAGAACAAATTCAGGAAAAATATATGCATCTTCAGCTCATAGCACAGACTTTAAGGCAGGTACAGCAACAATTGCAAATGCTCGACGAGCAATCATCTGAATTAGACCGGATGGCTGATGGGCTTGGGGATCTTAAGGACTCAAAAATTGGTTCTAATTTGCTCGTTCCGGTTTCAGAAGGAATATTTGCAAGAGCTACACTAAGTAATTCGGAAACGCTGCTCGTAAATGTTGGCAGCAATGTGATTGTCGAGAAAACAATTGATGAGACTAGGCAACTGTTGCAGGATAGGAATGCTGAGCTAAGGCTACACCGCGAAGAGCTCAAGAAACAAAATAAGGAACTCTTTGACGCTGCACAGGTGTTGCAAGACGAGCTCAACAACTTGATAACGCAGTAAAATGTTCAAATTTCTAAAGGACAAGCTCAAAAGCGTCGTTTCTTCTTTTTCGAAGAAAGTTGAAACAGAATCGAAAGAACTTGAAGAGCCGCTAAAAGTTCCGCCGAAAAAAGAACATCCAGTATCGCATCCTACGCCACCAAGAAAAGACGAGCATGCGCATAAAATAGAGCATCACAAAGAGCAAATAAAGGAGCCTGAGCATAAAAAGCCAGAAACTAAAAAAGAAGTTCATAAGCCGGAAATAAAGAAACCAGTTCAACCTAAAAAAGAAATTATTGCAGAAAAAAAGGTTGAGCTTCCGAAAAAAGAAGAAGTCCTTTCAGAAAAAGTAGAGGTAAAGCCTGCAGAAATTGTCAAAATTGAAAAAGTCAAAGAACAAATAAAAACACCTGAAGAAAAACTCGAACCAAAAGAAGAGTTAAAACCGGTCCAGAAAAAAGTGGAGCCTGAAAAGAAAGGTTTCTTCGCAAAAATTTTCGGCAAGAAGGAAGAAAAGAAGCCAGTTGAAATAAAAGAAATTCCTAAAGAAGTAGTTAAGGAAAAACCAAAAGTAGAAGAAATAAAACATGAAGAACCTAAGGTCGAAGAAAAGAAAGGTTTCTTCGAGGCAATTGCCCAGAAGTTCACGCACGTCGAATTATCAGACAAAAAATTTGAAGAGCTTTTCTGGGATTTAGAAATCACGCTTCTTGAGAACAATGTGGCAGTAGAGGTCATAGAAAAAATAAAGGCGGATATGAAGCTGAGCATTGTGGGTATTCCATTGAGAAAATCAGACGTAACATCAGTGATAATTAAATCATTAAGGAAAAGCATTGAAGAATTGTTCGAAGTACCGGTCTATAATCTTGCAGAAAAAATCAGTGAGAAAAAGCCTTTTGTAATTTTGTTTCTCGGAATTAATGGTGCAGGGAAAACAACTACAATTGCAAAAGTTGCTCACATGTTGAAAGGGAAAGGCTACAAAATTGTGATGGCAGCAGGTGACACATTTAGGGCCGCGGCAATCCAGCAGTTGGAAACCCATGCAAATAATCTTGGAATAAAACTGATCAAGCATGATTACGGCTCTGACTCTGCAGCTGTTGCATATGATGCAATTGCACACGCGAAAGCAAATAATATCGATGTCGTGCTCATAGATACTGCTGGAAGATTGCACTCAAATACAAACCTGATGGATGAGCTTAAGAAAATTGCCCGTGTTTCTGCTCCAGACCTCAAGATTTTCATCGGCGAAAGCATTACAGGCAATGACTGCATTGAGCAAGCAAAGCAGTTCAACGAATCTGTAGGAATTGATGGGATCATACTCTCGAAGGCAGATGTTGATGAGAAAGGCGGGGCTGCTATTTCCGTTTCTTATGTTACTGGTAAGCCTATCTTATACCTTGGAGTGGGTCAGAATTACGGCGATTTGCAAGAGTTCAGCAAGAAAGCGATTATAGAAGGACTTGGACTTGATTGATTTTATGAGTGAAATATACAAAAAGGTATATTTCTGATATACAAAATACTATACTTATTTCAAATTTTTCATGTTAAAAGTATACAAAATACTATATTCCATATTGGAAATTATATTGTTACTCTGCAGTAGCGAAAAACTTATAAATGTAATATTCTATTAGTTTTTCAAGGGGTGGTAGAGATGAGTAACATAAATTATGATTCGAGAGACCTTACAGCCGAGTCGAGTGTCAGGCTGAGTTCAGCCCTAGCACCAATATCATATGTAACGATAGGTAATCAGGCTGCAGCTGAGTCTGTTCCAATGGATCCTATAGTTAATGAAGCAATGGAAGAGCTTTTTGGCAAAAACATTCCAAAAGAATCGTACCTAGTATTATAATCAATCAAGAGGTGTACAATGGCAAATCGTTTTGATGTAAATTATAACATTTCGGATGTTGTATCAGGTATGCTTGAATACCGCATCCCTGTAAGAAAAGCTGCCGAAGTTATCGCAGGATTTACTGGGATGACTGATGTTGAGATGTCTGATATGGGGATGAAAATTTTAGGACGCGAAAAATCTTTTGATATTACTTTCAGAAGAACAGAGGATATTGTTTATGAGTATGCAATGCGAGAACTTTATGATCGCTTGAAGGCGCAAGCAGGTTACTTTGGGGATGGTGAAAAATGAATCGTGCAAAAATGTCTGATCGCATGAACACTTCAAAGCACATAATCAGGAGTCTGCAATACCCAAGCGGACTTTTCGGTGCTTCAAAGAATAGCGTCAGCACTGGTTATGACAAGGCCTGGCTAAGGGATAACATTTACGAGTCTCTCGCATTAGAAGCAACAGGAGAAAAAAAGGCTCTCCTAAAAACTTATCATGCATTGTTTGACATTCTGCTAAAGCACGAATTAAAGATAGACCACGCTATAAAAAACAAGCCGCATCACGCTTTTCAGTATATTCACGCCAGATTTCACCCTCAAACTTTCGATGAGTTCAGCGAAGAATGGGGCAACAAGCAGAACGATGCGATAGGCGCGTTCCTGTTTAAAGTCGGTGACCTTGACAAGAAAGGCATCAAGGTAATCAGAAATCTCAATGATGTCAGAATACTTCAGAAGCTCGTACTTTATTTGCAGAGCGTCGAGTACTGGCATGACCATGACAACGGAATGTGGGAGGAGAACATGGAAGTGCACGCTTCAAGTGTTGGGGCTTGCGTTGCTGGCCTGAAGGCAATCTCACATAAAGTGATAGTGCCGCCTTTGCTGATAAAGAAAGGTGAGGAGACTCTTCACAAATTGCTTCCATATGAGTCAAAGACAAAGAAAGTCGACTTAGCTTTGCTGTCTTTGATTTATCCTTACAATATTGTGAGCGATGAGATGAAGTTGAAAATACTCCACAATGTGGAAAAGCATCTTGTCAGAAAAAGAGGCGTATTACGTTACATTGGTGACCAATATTACAACAGAGCCGGAGAAGCAGAATGGACCATGGGCTTTCCCTGGCTTGCAAAAATTTACAAGGATTTAGGCTTCAAAGCAAAATATGAGCAGTTCATGAAAAAAACTTATGAAGTCATGAACGCGAAAGGCGAATTGCCTGAGCTGTACTTCGCAGGCTCGGATGAGCACAATGAGAACTCACCTTTAGGTTGGGCGCAGTCGATGTTCATAGTTGCACTGTCATAATATCACTAAAGAACCAAGGTACAAGGATGTACTACGCCAGAGTGTGTATCTGGAGGTTGCTAACTAAGAGTTACAGCAAATGCTTATAAGTCCGGTTCAGTTATAAAAACAAAGGGGGATGGTACAATGAATACACCTACACTAGAGATAGAGCAGGATGGGTTCAAGGCATACTGCAAGAAGAGGGACATGAAGACAATCATGGAAACTCTAAAGGGAGCTTGCTAGTTTTTTTTGTTTTTTTAAAATCTAAACATTTATATAATGTAAAATCCAGGATATTTTCTCAATGTATAAGAAAGAGTATTTATTTTGCTTGATCGCATCTGTTATTCTAATGCTAGTTTTATCCGGTTGTTCTGGTGGACAGGGTATTTTTCCATCTTCGAGGTGTACCGATTCTGATGGTGGCCTTACTTACGATGTTGCAGGTGTTACGACAGTAACAGATTCAGGTGTTAAAACAACATATTCTGATTATTGCAGAACTAACAAAGTTGTTGGCGAATATTTTTGTGTTTCTGATAATCATTATTCAGCTTTGTCATCTTACACTTGTTCCGATGATTCGATTTGTACTAATGGTGCTTGTGTTACAGCGCCAGTGTTTGTGCCAGCAGTAGTGCCCGTGCCAGTTCCTGTTTCGAATGTTAAGATTGATGAGTGTACAGATACGGATGGTGGCATTAATTTTAATTTAGCTGGTAGCACTTATATTAAATTTTCTTCAGGTCAGGTTTTGCAAGGTTATACTGATACTTGTTATCCTGATGGTTCTATTCTTGAGGGTTATTGTGTTGATAAGTTGACTTTTGGTTCTGAAAAGGCAGTTTGTCCTTCTGGCACAGTATGTGATAAGGGAGTTTGTAAGGTTTCGCAGGTTGGTGTTGGTTGTGTTGGTGCGGGTTGTGCGCCAGTCCCTAGTTCTTGCGTTGATTCTGGTAATGATCTTTATGTTGTAGGTTCGGTTTCGGTTGTTAATTCATCAGGATCTTACTTGATTGCAGATTCTTGTGATGTTTTCGGGTACTTAAATGAAGTAATATGCACTCCAACTAACAAAGGCAGTTATGCATTGTATGAATGCCCGCAAGGTTATTCTTGTAGTAACGGTGCTTGTCTCGCTTCTCCTGTTCTTCCTGTTTCGAATGTTAAGGTTGATGAGTGTACTGATACTGATGGGGGTATAGATTATGCTCAGGCGGGTAGTACTTATATCCATTATTCGACTGGGTTGACTTTGCATGGTTTTACTGATTCTTGTTATCCTGATGGTTCTATTTCTGAGGGTTATTGTGTTGATAAGTTGTCTTTTGGTTCTCAGAAGGGTGTTTGTCCTTCAGGTACTGCTTGTAGTGCTGGTGCTTGTAGGCCTTCGCAGGTTGGTGTTGGTTGTGTTGGTGCGGGTTGTGCGCCAGTTGTGAATTCTTGTGTTGATTCTGGTAATGATCTTTATGTTGTAGGTTCGGTTTCGGTTGTTAATTCATCAGGAACTTACATGATTTCTGATTCTTGTGATGTATTTGGTTATGTGAATGAAATGTTTTGCACTCCAACTAACACAGGTAGTTTTTCCCTAGGCGTTTGCCCACAAGGTTACACTTGTGGAAATGGTGCGTGTGTTGCATTGACCATTCCTGTTTCGAATGTTAAGGTTGATGAGTGTACTGATACTGATGCGGGCATAAATTATACTAAAGCGGGCAGTACTTATATTAGATATTCCTCTGGGTTGACTTTGCATGGTTTTACTGATACTTGTTATCCTGATGGTTCTATTCTTGAGGGTTATTGTGTTGATAAGTTGACTTTTGGTTCTGAAAAGGCAGTTTGTCCTTCTGGCACAGTATGTGATAAGGGAGTTTGTAAGGTTTCGCAGGTTGGTGTTGGTTGTGTTGGTGCGGGTTGTGCGCCAGTCCCTAGCTCTTGCGTTGATTCTGGTAATGATCTTTATGCTATAGGTTCGGTTTCGGTTGTTAACTCATCTGGAGCTTTCATGATTACCGATTCTTGTGATGTATTTGGTTATGTGAATGAAATGTTTTGTACTCCTGCTAATGCAGTTAGTCATTCTCTAGGTGTTTGCCCACAAGGTTATTCTTGTAGCAATGGTGCGTGTGTTGCATTGCCCGTTCCTGTTTCGAATGTTAAGATTGATGAGTGTACTGATACTGATGGTAGTATTAATTTTAATGTGGCTGGTAGTACTTATATAAAGTTCTCCTCTGGTCAGGTTCTACATGGTTTTGTTGATTCTTGTTATCCTGATGGTTCTATTCTTGAAGGTTATTGTGTTGATAAGTTGTCTTTTGGTTCTCAGAAGGGTGTTTGCCCTTCAGGAACTGTTTGTAGTGCAGGCGCTTGTAGGACAGCGCAACTCTCATAGATAACAAGATTGTCGTATTCCTTTATTTGAAAATGTTAATCAGGTCTTATTGCCCGGCTAGAGCTGCCTAATCACTTTCTCGGCAAATAATGTATCTGTTTCTCAGAAACAACAACTGCAGTCAGTGTGTTTGATATCAAATCAGCGAACTTAACTTGAATTTCTTCAAGAATCTGCTGAGCTTCCTTCTTGTTATGCACAACGCAGTCTATTTCGATGGCATTCCTGCCAAGAATTTTCGTTAATTGAATTATCTGCTTGTTGAACTTGCAGTACGAAATCAGCTCTTTTTCACGGTCAGATGATGTATTCTTAAGTGTCAAAAATATCTTGTATTGCTCGAGATCCAGTTTATCCTTGTTCAGCAATACGGTAAAACCGAGCAGTATTTTTCGCTCAATCAGTTTTTTTATGCGATAAACAACTTTCTTATCTGATACGTCCAGTTGTCTCGCAATCTCAAACAGCGGAATCCTGCCGTCACTGGCAAGCAATTGAAGAATTTTTTCATCGAAATCGTCAATAATTTCCGTGCCAAGCTCTCCGCCAAGATGAAGTGTTGTTGCACCTTCATATTTAGCATCGGCGTAGGTGTGCCGAAATTGATAAATGTCTGTAATTATTGTTATCATTTCTCCTTTGACGAGGCTTTCGAACTTCATGTAAAAGCTTTTAAGGACCTGGTTAAACTCGAAAATATTTTTCGCGGATATTATCAACGCCATGTCCCATGCGCCGAAGAACTGCTGTATTGCGCTGATGTTCGGATGGCTTTTTGCGAAGTCAATAATTTCCTTCATCTGCTCGCGGTTGACATACTGAAACCTAAAGAAAACCCTATGTAGGACATAACCCAATCTGTAAAGGTCAATAACTGCAAGATAGCCCTCGACAACACCTTCTCTGGTAAGTTTTTCTATTTTGTACTTGACACCCTGCTTGGATAGCTGAACTTTTTTAGCAATCTTGGAAATTGACTGTCTTCCCTCAAGCCCGAGCTCGTAAAGAATTTTAATGTCCTTAAGATCAAGCTTTATCGGTGGAGTTTTGTCCTGGTGAAGCCTCTCAAGCATGAAAATCTTATCTAAAAAGGGTTTATATATTTTGTTAATCTGCAATGATTTATTGCTGATTACCTCACAAACGGACAAAAAGAGTTTATTTCACGAATAATTCGTGAACAAGTTCAATATACATCGCTGCGCTCCATGCCTGCGAGAAGCAGCCCTCTGCACGAAGCTCTTTCGAGCTGGAAAGCTCAGAATGATGCCCGATGCAGCCATAAAACAATATCTCGTCTGTTGACGCTTCAAGGATTTTCTCAATCTCCCTGTGATACCGCTTGTGGTCAAATCTGCTAAGGCTAAGTGCTGCAAGGTTGTTTATCCAAAACCATGAGTCTCCTCGATGATAGCTTCTTGTGTCTTGGCCTGTACTCTCGTCGCAGTAAAGCTTGTGAGACTTGTCGATAGTTGCCAGCCCTCCCCATGAGTTCCAAAGTGCCTTTAGCGCGTAATCAAATGTCATCGCCCACTCTGCCCTATCAAGCAGTTCTGGAACAAGATAATAGGCGATGAAAACATTCGGCCTTATCGTTTCGTCATCAAGCCCGTCATTTAGGTAATGGCCGTTGAAAAGTTTTTTTCTCACATTCTTGATTGCGTTCTCGGCGAGCGCGCTGTAAAACTTCTTGTTAGTCAGACTGTAAAGTGCTTTGTAACAGGCAATTTGCAATGCCTGAATCTCTATTCTTACGCCTTCCCTGACATCGCCTGCATAATAAGTGTCCATCCAAGTTTCCAGAGCATCATTAACCACGAGGCCCTCCCTCGCCTTGTCTTTTGTAACCTCGTCGATTATGCTTTCGAAAGATGTTACGAGCATTTCAACTTCTTTTTTTGTGAAGTAAAGCCGAAGCTGCCTGTCTCTCTCGAGAAGTTCGAGAAGGTCAGAAAGCCGTTGGATTACCCAGCCTGTTGCATCAGCGCTTCCTGTCTCACTCTCTCCGCCTGAAAGAATATTTTTTAGCCTGCCGAATCTGTCTCTGTGCGGAAGCATGGACTCCAGCAGGAGCCTTGAGTAAGCGTATTCCTTCTGCAGCATCAGCGCTTTGAGCGAGATTGCCTGGTCGCGGCCCCAGACTTGAAAAAACCAGGGGAGCCCTGCGAGTATCCCTTCATTGGTTCTCAGCGAATCAAGGCTTGCGATTGCGCACCTGAACGCCATCCCTATTTTTTCGTTGTCTAAATGCCAGCCGAGCATACTTTTGTTTTCTTCTTCCTGGATTTTTCTTAGTTGCTCGTAATTATCAAATATTTCAGTCGCGTTTTTTATTGCTTCCTCTTCAGTCCTTCCGACTCCGAGCGCAAATCTGCTGGCACTAATTTCAAATGCTCGATAAGCGTATCTTTCTGTTGGCTCTGATTTTCTGTGCGCATCTGTTTCGTAAACTTTGTGAACCCACTCTCTGATAGGCGTTGCTTTGCCATCGCTGATTGCAGCTAAGCTCAGCGCAAACTCATCGCCTGAAGGTTCTCTTGGGTCGTTTTTCTTCACAAAATTAATTATCGAAACGCCATCTGTTTCTTTTGCTTCGTAGTTCCTTCCCCAGATTCTGTTGTCGTAGCTCTCCCTAATGTCTAAATCAAGCGTTATGTTTTTTTTATGGTTGACTGAATAATGGAATCCGTTCTTGTGTCGCGGCATGAAAAAGGTTTCTGAGAATGAGCTGAAGTCCCGAGTGATTTCTGTGAATGAATTTGTAAGGTGTTTTGGAACGGCTGCCTGCAGCACCTTAATGTCTTCAACTATCCTATATGTTTTATCGTCTCGCCAGAAATACCCGTCATATCTGCTTTTCTTTCCTGCTGACAGGCATAGGAAACTTCCATTCCGATTAGTCAGCAAGAAGCGAAGGTCATCATTGCTTTCGCCGCTTGCCTCCTCGCCTTCAAACGTGTGGGTTACCGTACTCATCGATTTCTCCTCGGTAGTATGAAGCAGCGTATTCGGGGCTCACAGAATTAATGATTATGCCTGTTGTGAACTCAAAGCCAGCCCAAATTGCTGCCCGAGGCGTTATTTCTATATGGAAATGCAAGTCGTATCCTTTTGGGGGGTAATGTAGGAACATGTTGAAAGGAATTTCAAGCTTTTTAAGTTTGGAGAGAATGAGTATTAAATGCTCGGCTAGTTCAGACATTTCCTTTTCGGAAAACTCTGTGAAGCGTGTTACATGTTTTTTTGGGAAAATCCAGACTTCGTAGTTGAACCGTGATGCGTAAGGCGTGAAGCTCGCAAACGATTCTGTTTCTTTGACACGCCTGTGGCTCTTTTTCTCGTTCTCTAGCAGCTTGCAGTACGGGCAGTTCTGATAATTCTTGCTGGCATTAATCTCTGCCATGACCTGAGGTGGTTCCATGTTGAATGAGACCACTTGGCTGTGGCTGTGGATAAGCGACGCTCCTCCTTCTCTTCCATGATTCTTGAAAACCGCAACCCATTTAGCAGCGGGCCTAAGTGAAAGTTCTGATATTCGATTGTTCCAAGCCTTGAATATAGTTATCAGTTCCTGGCTGTTCAAATCCCACATCTGCTTATTGTGGTCTGTTGTTTCGACTATTATCTCGTGCTCTCCAAATGGATTGCCGAAGGTGTAAAATTCATTGTGCGTCTGGATTTGTGGATTTCCCTTAAGCTCAGCGAATGGGAATAAGTTATCGAACCATCTTACTTGCCAAGGATTGCCTATCCTGCCTTTCTCTTGCGGGGTTTGGTGCTCATTTCCCGGGCAGAAAGAGCAGGCACCAGTGCTTGTCTCCTGCTTTTGCATGAACTCTCTTGGTCTTTTTTTTCGGGCTTCAGATATGACGACCCACCGGTCTAGAATGTAGTCTTTTCTTAGTTCCATATCGCCCTCTTTTTAAGAAATCGTTTGGTTGAGTGTATTTAAATGTTTGTTGGAAAATTTTTGGATTATGGCGGCTCATATAAATCCATACTTTTAAATAAAGAAATGTTTCTTTTACTTTGATTATGGGTATTTTTATCAGGATCAAACTCTTGGAGTCGGGGGAATGGATAAAGTAGTGTTGTTTGGGGTAATTGCTGTTTTGCTGTTGTCTGCTGCTGTGATTACAAATAATGTTTTTCAGTCTAACTTAACAGGCTTGGCTACTGGGTCATTAAACAGAACTTGCTTTGATTCTGACGGCGGGAAAAATTATGGTGTCAAGGGTTATGTTAAGGGGACTACTTCGAACTCCAAATATGAGCTTTGGGATTATTGTCAAAGCTCTGTCTATCTTGCTGAGCAATACTGTTATAAATATTTGAGGGGCACAAAAAAAATTGCTTGTCCTGTTGGTTCGGTTTGCCAAGACGGAGCTTGCGTTAAGGTTGCCATTTGCAACGGTATTTGTGAACCTGGAGACTCGGTTTCTTGTCCTGCAGATTGTGCAGTTCAGCCTCCGCCAAGCGTGTGCGGAAATGGAATTTGCGAATCGAACGAAACGACAACTTGCCCGGCAGATTGCACAATCCTTCCGCCGCCAAGCGTTTGCGGTAATGGCGTTTGCGAGCCAGACGAAAATGTTTCTTGTGTTTTAGATTGCCCAGCTCCGCCTCCTATTAATGAAACTCCGCCTGTTAATGATACCGTCCCTCCAGTTATTAATTCAACACAACCTGTCAGTTCTGTTTTTACTGGAACATATTTTTATTATTGGTATGATGTTTATTCAGGGGCGCATATGGACCCTGCAGGCTTGGCTACAAGCCCTCAAAGCACTGTTGATTTTTCTTACAAGTCTGTTGATTGGTTCAAGCGTGAGTTTACTGACATGAAAGCTGCAGGGATTGACAATGCGTTGATGGTTTATTGGGGGCGAAGGTTGAATTGGTCTTTAACCGGAGTCGAGAACGCTGCAATCGCAGTTCAGGAAATGGACGCCCAAGGGAAGCCTTATCCGCAGATTGGCTTGTTTTACGATACAAATGTGCTGAATGGCTACTGGGATGTGAAGGAGCTAATTAGTAACACTTCAAGGGATTCATTTTACAGAGATATCTACGAATTTTATAAGCGGGTGCCAAAAAAATATTGGGCTACCATCAACGGCAGGCCGGTTATTTGGCTTTGGCTCCAGTATGTGAATGACCAGTACAACCAGGAGTCGTTCGATTATATGTACTCGAGGTTTGAGCAGGATTTTGGAGTGAGGCCTTATATCGTTAAGGAGGAGGCGTGGTGGAAGGTTAATGTTGACCTGACCTACCGCTGGGGTGCTTCTTTGTCCGGTATAATTCCTACTGACTTGGCTGCTGACCATGTTTTAGTTTTAGGTGCGGGGTATAATGATTCGATTCTTCCTGATCGGAATGGCGGCTTTGAGAGAGATAGAAAGGATGGAGATTTCTACAGGAGGAACCTTGAAAAAATGCTTGTTTATAATAGGTCAATTATTGTTTTCGAAACGTGGAATGAGTTTCATGAGGGCTCCACGATTGCCAGGAGCGCTCAGCATGGCGATTATTACATCCAGCTTACGAAAGCTTATGTTGATGCACTGAAAAGAGGGGAAAAGAAGCTTAGCTCTCTGCCATGCGAGACTAATTCTGAAGTGAAGTGGAGCTATGGAAATGAAAATTGCTTATTATTAATACAGCCCCAAAATGCGAGGGTGACTCCGCTTCAATATGGTAAAACCTGCATAGCTCCTGCTGGATTTACTTATCCTAGATTCATTTATTTTGATATCGCTGATGAGTTTGCTTGGGCGACGCTATATAAGCGAGCGAATGTTACTGTTGAGGTTTTTGATTATGGCAATAATTCTATCTCTCTTCAGTATGATTCGACTGACCTGTCTAATAATATTGCTTCGGGCGCTTTCAAGTACACGCCTTGGCTTACTAAGACTAATTCCAGCACCTGGAAAAATTTTAGTTTCTTTCTTAATGACCCTCTTTTTAGTAACCGGGGAAGAGATAATGGCGAATTGCCGAAAGGCGCTGATTTCAGGATAGATGTTTTTGGTGAGCCAAATATCTGTGTAGCCAGTGTGACCGTCAAGGTTCAATAGACTTATCACCAGCAATTTTATAAGAACCAGCACTTTTCAGCGCTTATGAAAGGTTTCGTTGTTTATGCAACTTACAGAGTGGAAAATGATAAAGCAAAGGTTTACCTATTCGGTAGGCTGGAAAATGGGGATTCCTTCTGCGCAATCAAATCGTTCAAGCCTTACTTTTTCATCAAGGATTCTCAAACTGATGTTTTCAAGCTGATCAACACTGGAATAAAATTCGAAGTTCAGGCATCTGACTTCACAAATTTCAAGGGTGAAAAGCTGGCGAAAATTGTGCTGAACAACCCTAAAGAAGTTCCTTCTTTGCGTGATCAGCTGCTGTCAAAAGGAGTTGAGTGCTATGAGGCTGACATTAGGTTCGCTTACAGGTTTCTTTTCGACCATGACATTAAAGGAGGAATTGAAATTGAAGGAGAATTCAAGCAGAGCTCTCTAGTTTCTAGAATTTATGATGAGCCGCAAATAAGCGGGGCAGAAGTGAATGTTCCGCTGAAAGTGCTTTCAATCGATATCGAAACAGATAGGAATGCACAAAAGATTTTTTCTATAGCACTTTATTCAGAGGCATTAAAGCATGCGTATGTTGTTTCTGATAAAGAAGTTGAAGGAGCAAAAGCATTTCCGGATGAAAGCGCTCTTTTGTCTCACGTTTTGGAAGCAATACGTCTTCTCGATCCTGATATTATCGTTGGCTGGAACATCGTTGATTTTGACTTCAAAGTTCTTCAAGACAGGTGCAGGAAGCTTGGGGTTCCTTTCTCAATTTCGCGTGATGAAAAAATGCCTGTTTATGTCAAGATAAAAAGTGAGTTCATGCGCGACTCAGAGGCAGAAGTTCCGGGACGGATTGTTTTTGACGGCATACAATTGCTAAAGGCATCTTTTGTGAAGCTCGAGGATTACAAGCTTGACACCGCTGCGAAAGAGCTGCTTGGCGAGGCCAAAGCAATTGCATTCACGAACAAAAGAGAGGAGATTGAACTTCTTTACAAGAACGCGCCTGCTGAGCTTTGCAAGTACAACCTCAAGGATGCTGATCTTGTTTACAGGATTCTAGTTGAGAAAGGTTTCATTGATCTTGCTGTCGCGAGAACAAAGCTTACTGGTATGCTGCCCGATAGGATAAAAGCTTCAGTTGCTTCATTGGACTCGCTTTACTTAAGGGAAACGAGGCTTCGAAAAATTGCCTGCATGACAACAAAAGTTGCTGACCGGGGCGAAAGAATTAAGGGCGGCTTTGTCATGGAAAGCAAGCCAGGAATTTATGGATTTGTAAGTGTTTTTGATTTTAAAAGCCTATATCCTAGCATAATCAGGACTTTCAATATCGACCCTCTCTCGAACTCTCCTGACGGGGAAATAACTGCGCCCAATGGAGCAAAGTTCAGGAATAATAATGGAATCCTGCCTGTGATTATTGAACGGCTTTGGGAACAAAGAGAATTGGCAAAACAAAGGAATAATAATATCGAGAGCCAAGCAATCAAGATTACAATGAATTCATTCTTCGGAGTTTTAGCAAATCCTGCGTGCAGGTTTTACAGCCTTGATGTGGCTAACGCGATAACGAGCTTCGGCCAGACTATCATCAAGAAGACAGCCGAGTTGCTTCGGCAGGAGGGTCTTGATGTAATTTATGGCGACACTGACTCGATTTTCATAAGCCTCGATCTTCCTTCCTTTGATGAAGCGCAAAAAGTTTCCAGTGCAGTCGTTGGTAAGGTAAATTCATATTATGATGCCTATGTCCGGGATAATTTTGGCAGGAAATCCTGCATGGAATTGCAGTACGAAAAAACTTTTATAAGATTTCTGATGCCAAAGATACGCGATTCTGAAGTTGGCTCAAAGAAAAGGTACGCCGGTATGATAATGAAGGACGGCAAGGAGAAAATTGTTTTTACGGGGCTTGAATTCGTTAGGCGTGACTGGACTGAGGCGGCAAAGAAGTTCCAGATGCACCTGATTGAATTGTTGTTTCACCAAAAGGACCTTAAGAGTTATATACGGTCTTATGTCCAAGACATTACTTCAGGTAAGCTTGACAATTTGCTTGTTTACCGTAAAGCTTTGCGAAAAGACGTTTCCGAGTACACAAAAACAACACCACCTCATGTCAAGGCTGCAAGGCAGCTTCAAACTATCGACAATCCTATCATCTCATATTATCAGACTGTCGATGGTCCTCAACCTTTGGAACTTATCAAAAGCAAAATAGATTATGAGCACTACATAGAGAAACAGATAAAGCCGATAGCAGAGGCAGTGCTTGGGTTTTACGGCGAGTCTTTTGATGAAATAATTTCGAATAGCAAGCAGCATACATTGTTTAGTTTCTGAAATGAACAAGATTAATTCGTCTCATTCTCGAAAGCTAAATAATTATTTGCACTCCTGGCCGTGCTGGCCAAGTTTTTCTGGCAATTTTGTCTGCAAATTCAGGAAACAATCAAGCCCGCGCGGCGAATGAGCGCTTGAGAAGATTATTCTAAAACCATATTGCCTCAAGTTCAAATTAATCCAAACAAGGCAAGTATTATTAATCCGTTTGTGTTCTTAATTTTAATGAAGAAGCTTAGATTTCATCTGGGGATTAGATTAATCGTTTACGGAATTGCGATATTAGTCATCGGCGGGATTTTTACCCTCTTCAAGTTTGATTTGAAAAGGGTATTTTTTGGTCTCGATGTTTTCAGCACAAAATTGTTTCTGTTGCCATTTGCAATGATTATCGCAGGCGCAATTATGCTCTGGTGGCCGAATCGTTAGGATTTGTCTTGAAAGGGCAGAATCCATGTATGCCCTTCTTTCTGAATCATGTCGTTGGCTTCAATCGGTCCCCAGGTTCCGGGTGCGTAAAACAAAAGGGGGATATTTCTTACTTTCCAGCTTTGCTGTATGCGGTCGCTGAATTCCCATGCATGCTCGACTTCCTGCCAGCTCGTAAAAAGTGTTGAATCCCCGAGCATTACGTCGTGGAGCAATCTTACATAAGCTTCAGGCGTGTTAAGGCCGAATGTTGATTTGTGCGAGAAGTCCATTTTTACAGGCTGCAGCTTCAGGTCGTTTCCCGGGACTTTCGCATTGAACATCATTGATATGCCTTCTTCGGGCTGGATTCTTATCACAAGGCGGTTTGCTTCTATGGCAAGACCCTGGAATATTGGGTAAGGGGTTGCCCTGAATTGAATAATTATTTCTGTTGCATCGCTTTGCATACGTTTGCCTGTTCTTAGATAGAATGGGACTCCTTGCCATCGACCATTCTGAGCTTCGACTTTTAATGATACGAATGTTTCTGTCTGCGAGTTTTTGTCCACTTTGTCCTCATCACGATAGGCAGCAATTGTTTGCCCTTTAACTATGCCGTCGATGTACTGGCCTCTGATGCTTTCTATTGCGCTTGCCTCTGCTGGTCTTAGCGATCTAAAAACCTTGACTTTTTCTGCCCTGATATCTTCAGATTGGAGAGTTATTGGGGCTTCCATAGCGATTAGTGCAAGAAGCTGGAGCAGATGGTTCTGGACCATATCCTGAAGAGCTCCTGCATTGTCATAATAGCCGCCTCGGCTTCCGACGCCGATAGTTTCTGTTGAGCTTATCTGCACGTGGTCGATGTATCTCCTGTTCCAAAGCGGCTCGAAAAGGCCGTTCGCGAATCTGAAAACAAGCACATTCTGTACGAGCTCTTTTCCTAGAAAATGGTCTATTCTGTAAATCTGGTTCTCCGAAAAAACAAGAGAGAGGGATGCGTTTAATTCGCGTGCGGATTGTAAGTTGTGCCCGAAAGGCTTCTCGAAAACGACTCTGCTCCATGGTGTTTCAGAATCAGAATGCACAAGCCCATATCGCTTAAGCCCAAAGGCTATCTCTGCAAACAAGTCTGGCGGTGTTGCAAGGTAAAATACCCTGTTGCCGAGGCAATTGTACCTCACATCCAAGTCTGTAAGATTCTTTTTCAGATCTTCGTACTTATCATTCTGCTCAAATTCCATCTGGAAGTAATGGAGGCGATCCGCGAGAGTATTCCAGAGAGTCTCGTCTATTTCAGTATTTGGGAGGTTTTTTCTGATGAATTCCCTCGCCTCTTGCCTGTATTGATCATCTGAAAAGGGCCTTCTAGCGACTGTGACAAGTGCGAATCCCTGGGAGAGCTCATCATTTTTCAGAAGATGATAAAGTGCAGGTAAAAGTTTCCTATGTGTGAGATCTCCAGTCGCTCCAAAAATAACCATTATGCACGACCCTTGTGTGCCGGGAGCTGTCATGGGATCATCAATTTCAGTGAGGTTTTAAAAAGATTTGGCTTAATGAGTTTGAAGTTTTTCAATCACGCTCTTCATCTTAAGCGAGTCCTTCCAGGTTATGGGGCTTTCAGATATTATTGTGATGTCTGATTTTCTTTTTACTATCTCTTTTGCGAGAGGCATGAAGAATTCTTCTGTCATTATCTCATGGTTTTTCTCGCCTTTTTCAGTGTAGGCAATGCCAGAAAAGTGGGCATGTATGTGCTTCAATGGCTTAAGCTTGTCGAACAGTTTCGGGTAATTAAGTTTTCCCATTTCGCGTGCGTAAAGGTGGGCAAAATCAATGCAGGCGTTGCATCCTGTTTCCTTTTGTAGCCGAAGAATTTCCTCGACAGAGCCGAATGAACTGTGCTTACCAGCAATTTCTGGAGCTATTGTTGTCTTCCAACCGCATTTTTTTATTTCGTCATGCATTTCAAGTATTCGATTCTTTATTGTTTCGTAGGCTTCTTCTTTGCTTGTCTTGCCATAGTATCCTGCATGGAAAACAACAGGGTCTGCCCCTAGGTAATGCGCGCGTTCGCAGCACGTTAGAATTCTTTGCATTGAGGCTTTTTGCTTCTCTATTTCTTCGGAATTAAGGTTTATGTAATAAGGCGCATGTATGGACAAAGCTATATTTTGCTCCTTGGCAATTTCTCCTGCTTTTTTTGCCAGCTCATTTTTCATCATTATTCCATGTGTGAACTCGATTTCCTGCGCAGAAAGACTGAGAGTTGGCAGCCTTTTTATTGATGAGATTAGGTCTTTATCGCAGTTGCCGCCGGGTCCCAGTCTTATCATTATGCTCTTAAAATCCGACAGGTTTATAAAGGAGCTGGTCGGAGTTACTCACGATGGGACAACAGGAAGTGTTCGATTTTTTAAAGAGCCACCCTCGCCAGTGGTTCACTTCAAAGGAGATTAGCAAAAGGCTAAAAACTTCAATAGGTTCTGTCACAAATAATCTTGCGAAGCTTAGGAAGCGAAAAGAGGTTTCTTTCACAACGACAGGAAACCGCAACGAGTATAAGTATTGCTACAAGAAGTAAGTCACTTCATTCTCTCTACTTTAGGGTATACACCTGGGTCTATGAAGACTCGAAGGGTTTCAACTGCAATTCCCTTTTCTTTTGTCTTTAACTCTTCAGAAGTTGCCTGGCTTTTGCCATAGCAGACAAGCTCGCCTTTCAAAGTCATAACTGCTACCATGTCATTAATTTGGATTCCTGATTCAAATTTTGAAATTCCGGGGATGTGAAGAGTTGCTCCATGTGCCATAGAATCTACGGTTGTGTCTAGCACCCAGATTTTAGGAAGATGCAACGTTGCGTTTTCCATGGGCTGGACGAGTTTTCTCAGATAATTCTCCTTGCCTTCATTTTTCCAGAACCAGTACGCATCAATAAGGTCGTGCAAGGTTGCGAGAGTTGTTTCGTCGAATGGGCCAGCTTTTGTCCGTCTAAGTTCTGCCATGTGTGCTCCCGTTCCGAGCTGCTGCCCTATATCGTGGCAAAGTTTTCTGATGTACGTTCCAGCCTCACAGCCAACTTTCATGAGAATGTCTCTTCCTTCAATTTCCAGGATGTCTGCATGGTAGATGGTTCTCTCTCTGAGCTGCCTTTTTATCGCGCTTCTGACGGGAGGTAGCTGGGTTATTTTACCAACAAAATTTTTTATAACTTCTCTAAGTTTGCTTTCTTCAACATCCTCATGGATGTGCATTACAGCAATGTATTCCTTTCCAGCAGGCAGCAGCATCTGGACTATTTTCGTGCTTCTGCCTAATGCAACAGGAAGCACTCCTGTAACTCCTGGATCTAAAGTTCCTGAGTGGCCTGATTTTTTCACGTGCAGAATTTTCTGGACATGTGCCGAGACTTCGTGGCTCGTCGGGCCATCAGGCTTGTCAACATTAACTATCCCCCCATCAAGCAATTCAGGAATTGTTCTTTGTTCTGGTGGCTTTCCAAACTTCGGAGAAGTCTCTGCAGGTATCTTCTCTATTATTGTTCTTTTTATGTTTTCAAAAGGCAACATATTATCACTCGATATGGGTCAATCAAGAGAATTAGCTTTTAGTTAATAAGCATTGCTCTAATACTAGTGTTCTTTTTTATTATTGTATGCTTAACCTATACCTTCATCGCATGAAGTCCATTGTTGGAAAATTTTGTCAGAAAAGTTACGAAACCCACAACTATTTTTTATTGACTTTTAAAGAAATAAAACCGCCCAATGCTGCAACTCCTGCATTAATTGCTAACGTAAAGAGTAATCCTATCAGTATGCCCACAAACGCAATAATTCCTAGTTCTCCTAATCCAAATATAGGTGAAAGTCCAATTTTATAACCTGGAATTGTGTTATACATCAATATAATATTTATGAAAGATAAAACAATCTCGATACATCCAATAATTAATCCTGCGAAAATTGAATTCTTTATATTTCCCTTGAACTTGCTAACAACTATCCATCCTGTATAGTAAACGATAGCATAGCTAAAAATCATTATTAATCTCGAATATATCGTGATGGAAGCCTCTGCTGCAATAATTTGTTCATACGATGTAGCATTTTTAAATGTGAACCAAGATAGCACATAAGTAAGAATGATTTGGAATATTATCAGAATTAATGGGATCCTTAAGGCTTTGATGTAATCAACTTTTTCCACATCTTTTAATTACGATATAAACTATATAAATTTTTTCAAATGTTATTAAAACGGTTATTAATCGTTCGGATGTTTGTTAATGAATTCGTTTAAAAGCCTGCGCGGCGATTTAGCGCATTTTTTTCAAAAAATAGAAAATATATTTCTACTCATTCGGCGTGGGGCCTCTTTTTAATGCATTTTTCCGCTGTGGTCGGAAATCTTGCGGAAATTTGTCAGATATGCATATTAAGAAGTTGCGTTTACAATATTTTGCGCGAGGGACGGCGTACCTGGTACGCCAACCGACCTGACCAGTCGGTGTCCGTAAGGACATGCCGGTTCAAAAGGTTTTCGGTCAAGGACCTGAAATTCCGGCCCCTCGCGTATTATAATTTCGAGAAATTATTCTTTTTTCTCTGTTTTCTTGTGAACAGGCTTCTTATGCTCTGCAACTACTTTATGCTCAGAATGTTTCTCGTGCTTCTCTTCAGTTTCATGCTTTACATGAACTGGCTTGTGCTCTGCCTTTTCGTGCTTTACTTCAGATTTATGCTCGTGAGCTTTTTCAGGGTGTTTGTGTACCACTTCTTCTTTTACTTCTGCTTTATGCTCATGTACTTTTTCAGCGTGTTTATGTTCCGTTTCTGGCTTGTGTTCATGAACTTTTTCAGCGTGTTTATGTTCCGGCTTTTTTTCTTCAGCTTTTGTTTCTGCTACAGCTTCTGCTTTCAATTCCGTTTTTGGCGCTTCAAACTTTCCAGAAATCTTTTGTTCCAGCTCTTTCTCAAGTGACTTTTTGCCCTTTTCTTCAACCTTCACAACTTCTTTTGGCGCGCCGAAAAGATTGACTTTAACAATTCCAGCATCGTCCTTAACCGCAGTTACCTTGACTCTTACTGGAGGATTTCGCATGCCGTGTTTCCAGACATGCAAATTAAGCTGCTGGCCAACTTTTATTTTGCCCTCATCCGGTTGCTTCATGTGCCTGCTGATGAACGCGACTATCCCATTCACGACTTTTTTAGCCCGCTGATAAGGTGCAACCTTGATTATTTCTTTCCTCAATGGTATTGTGTATGTTCGTTCGAGTGCCATGTTTTCACAATTTTATTTTTGTTCTTCGCCAGCTTCGCTTGACAGCAGTATGCCTGCCTGGGTGCATCCTTCTTCCTTTTCCGTAAATCTTAGGAACGGTCCAGAAAGGCGCCCATCTTGTCTGCCTGCCTCTCTTTGCAAGTCGCTTCTTTATGCTAGGGTGTTTATTGCGTGTCATTTTGGTATTATTTGCGTTGAGATTGATAACCCGCTAATTACATATGTTCTTCCAGATCCCGGATTTGCATGTCCATCGTAACCCAGTTCACTGGTAGCAGGAATATAATTTGCTTCCATATCCGCAACAATTCTAGAATGCGAAATTTCAGCTTTGGCATCGTAAGGTTTTGCAATTAAAGTATTATGTACTTCATCAACAGACAAAATGTAATATCCAGTTTCTACCTTGCGAATTTTTGGAAGAGCTAAAGAAATGCCTTCCTCTCGAGCTTTTAGTATTCTCTTGATTTGGTCTTCAATAATTTTTTCTAAGGGGTTTAATGTTTGGGTTTGCATTTTAATCAACAACCTGATAAATTGCTCCCTTATCCTCTGGAACAAAATAAGTATTGCCAGTCTGATGGTCGAAAAAATTGCCATAATCAGTGACATGTGTTGATAATTGGGTCATGGACTTGTACATATTTGCGATGACAACCCTTATGTTCCCTATTGCAGTATCGTCGTCTGCAACAATCCCTCTGCAGAAATCGGTTCCAATTTTTGTTTCAACCCGGAAAAAAACTCCGTATTCACCAAGATTAAAATAGTCTTCGCTTATATCCCTGCCTTTGCTAGATGGTGTCGGAGTGTTAACTAAGCGTTCTAAAGTTGAAAAAACGGGGCTCTCTTCTTGTATTGCATTCATTTTCGTGTTATCCTTATTTCCCTTTTGTTTGGTGTTATCTGGTTTAGCAGCGCCTTGAACTGCGTGTCAGTCAGCGGCTGTGTTATTCGCCCAGCCTGAATGAGCTGCGCAATAACAAGCACGATCTGCTGCGCTTTATCAGCGTCAGCCGCCTTTATCGTGCCATATCTTACGTGAGCGTCCTTGTCGAGGTACTTTGTTGCAACGTTTTCGAGCCCAGCTATTTGCTGCTGTGTCTGGTTTTCCTGCTCAGCTTGTCGCTGCATCTGGGACTGGAGCTGCTCCAGCTTCTTTCTTCGTATCTCCTCGAGATTTGGTTCCATGTGATTTCTTTTTTGGCGCGGCCTCAACTTTCTTCCTGACTACTGTTCCTGCACCTAATGTCTTTGCTACTTTCATAAGCAATGATTGTCCTTTGCCTGAGAGCACTCTTCCTTTTCTTGTGGTTTTTGTTGCCTTTACAACAAGGCCAGCAGTTTCAAGCTGCTGCAAGACTGTCCTTATTACTGAGCCTGATCCTTTGTAAGTGTGCTCTGGCGCAACTCCTCTGTTTTTCTTTCCGCCGTACTTTGTTCTTAATTTTTCTGTGCCAATTGGCCCAAGCTTTGCAACTGCTCTGAGAATTGCTGCTGCTCTGTAATACCACCAGTCAGGCTGGGTTGGAGGCCTTTCCTTGTGCCTGCCAGTCTTGACAAATGTTGCCCAAATGGGGGGTGTAATCTCTGGAATGTTCTTTAGTTCTTGTGCGGTCTTTTCGACCAAATCCTGTGCGTTTACGTCGTATATTCCTGCCATGATTGTTCCTTCTACCTTTAGTCCTTTTTGAGAACCTTGAAGCTCATCTCAGGTGTAAGAAGTTTGTTTATAAAGGTTATGGTGAAGACTCGATAAATATTATTTCAATACAAATATCTTAATCATAAGCAGAATTATGGCAATTCCCAAAACAGCCAACCCCGTCCTTGCCAGAATTTGCATCAGTGCCTTTCTTTTAGCATCAGCCAGAAGTTTCTCAGCATTATTCTTCTCGTACCAGCCTTCAAGCGCCTTCTTGAACTCCTTGGTTGATTCTGTGTCCTCACTTTGGATTCTTTCAGTATCCTCTTTTGTGTAAACGAATTCCTTTTCGCCGCCAGTGATTGATTTGGAGGGCATGAACAAATTATTGGCGATTAATTTAAAAATAATTCTATTATCCCGTTTGTATGGACGAGTTGGATTCAATCGGAATAGATGTTATGAAGATAATGCTGGGCGATGGAAAGAAGTTTAAATCAATTCTAGATACCTATGGTGATGCGCCGATTACGGTATTGGTCGGTTATGACATCTGCAAAGGACCCAGCTACAATCAAGGCAGCCGATTTTTCAGCTGCGGTAGTTGAAGCGGAAAGAATTCTTTTGAACATGAGTTGCCGAGGTTTTGCAAAATATCGAACAGCCCATACAAGTTTTTTAGATCTTGAAAACTTGAGGTCAAGAGATCCTTTCACCAGTATTACTTTTGGTCGGCTCGAAAAAGAATTGATATATGAATGCCTTGAAAGAAGCATTCAGCGTTAAATCTTCTTCCCTTCGAACTTCCTGAACTTTACATTTGCTTCCTGCAGAATTTTGACAACAACTGGGTCAGGATAATCCTCGTCGTAAACGAGTTCGTTTATGCCGGCATTTATTGCCATCTTTAGGCAGATGTTGCAAGGATATGTGGTAACGTAAAGAGTCGCGCCTTCAGTTGAATGCCCTTGTGATGCTGCCTGGGCTATCACATTTTGTTCTGCGTGGACTACCCGCATGCAATGATTATTAACTAATTCGCACCCGATTTCTGAGCAGTGCTTGTGTCCTCTTGGAGCGCCATTATAGCCTGAGGAAACCAGATGTTTATCTTTGACTAAAACTGCACCAACGCTTTTTCTTGGGCACGTCGCCCTTTTCTTGACTAAGTGCGCGATTGCCATGAAGTACTCATCCCAGCTCGGTCGGTTGTCGGTCATAACGGAAAATCGAATCCTCCGTCTATGGACTTTTGAAGTTCATTGCAATAAGATGATTTTACGGAATGGAAAACAGAGGGTATTTCAAATAATTTTCCGAGGTTTTTCATAGGTACTGCTGCGAAAAAGCCTGCACCTCTGCTTTTAGCTTGCTTATTGGTCCTTCGTTTAGGATTGTGTAGTCAGCCATTGCAATCGGGCCTGCCTTGTTAAGGTTTTCAATTTCAGATTTATCTCGGGTTTCCCTTTCTTCTGGGGATAGCGGTCTAATTTCTCTTATCTTGAGCCTTTCAGTTCTTGTTCTTGGTGAAACGTAAATCGCAAGGACAACAATGTCTTCGCCGTAATGCTCTTTTAGAAAAACGTATTCTTCCCAGCTGTAAAGCCCGTCGATTACAACACTTCCTTGTTCCAATGCTTTATCTAGTAATTGTTTATTTACTATCGCATAAGCTGCCATGCCGTGCTGTTTTCTTAGTGCCTCACGTGCAGTTCTCTCATTTTTCTCGTTGATTGGGAGCCCTTTTTCTTTCAGGTAGCGCATCGTTGCTTCGCCGAAGTGTACGACTGGAAATCCCATTTCCTCAAGAACTTGTGATACAACGCTTTTGCCTGCCCCTGCCATCCCAACAACAGCGATTAGCTTTCCCATCAAAGAAGAAAATTCCGGGCTGTTTTAAATATGTTTCTTATTGAGGGCGCAAAGATATGTGGTCAGGTTTGTGCTCTAGAACTTTCCCTTCAATTCCTGTGTACTGGCTTTTTAACCGGCATCCCACTAATGCAAATTCATATAAATGCCTTCGAACAGGCACTAAACCCTCAACTTTATGGAGGTCAGGGTCATCGGCTAGAATTGCATCTTTTTCTGGGTCAAAAAAAGTTTTGAGATACTGGTAATGGTGTATATCCGGATTACCAATCAAGGCCAATTCAAGGACTACTCCGCCTTTCACAATGTATTCTCTTTGGCCATTCTCTAGGATAGTTCCATCATTTACCATTCTGGCAAAATAATCAGCAGCGGTTTCTTTTGGTGTCGGGTAGTCCACATTTACAAAAGGGATGTGCTCTAATGCAATCCTGAAAAATGTTCTCTTTCGGGGATGAAAATCTTCCAGATTATTATAATGGACTTGCCAGAAGTGTTCATCTATTCCCTCTTCTTTTTCCTTTCTTAGCCGTTCTTCGGCAAGTATATTCGCGGCAACAGAATTCATTTGGGGCAGGGTTATATCGCTACCATTTACAACTGGATATCCTGTCATTTTGACTTGAAATGAGTTCCCTAAATATAAATCTTTCGGTTGTAGTAACTGTTAAAGGACAACATCATGGTTCGGAAACAATTAATAAGCAATAAAAAAATCTAGTTTTATGCATAAAAACAAGTTTGTTATGGTTGATGGCCTTGATGGCTGCGGCAAAGGCATTGCTATCGATGCCTTGCGTGATTTAGCTCATTCAAGAAAACTTAAAACTTTCGACCTTAAGACATTTTGGAAGGAATTTGACACAATCCCAACTTTAGAAGAAATAGGCGATGCTGAGGTTATCATCTCAGCTGAGCCTACATATGCACTTGTTGGCAAAGGCATCAGGCAGGAAATAATAAAGGACAACAAAAGAGAATACTCTGCTCAGTCAACTGCCTTTGCATTTGCGCTTGACAGGGAAATACTTTACAGGCGTCTTATTATTCCGGCTCTGAAAGCAGGCAAGATTGTTTTTCAGGAGCGTGGAATAATAACTTCAATAGTCTACCAGCCTGTCCAAGGCAATATTTCCCTCAACGAAATAATTAATTTGCCAGGCAATCGGCTTGCATTACAGCATGCGCCAGGTCTCGTCATAATCCCTAGACTTTTGGCGAAAACAGCTATGGAACGGCTATCACGACGTGAAAAGAAAGATGATGCCATCTTTGAAAACCTGCCATTCCAGGAAAAGCTCAAGGAAAGGTTTGAGTCTGACTGGCTGCAGACATTGCTGAAGAATAATGGCTCAAGAGTTGAATTTGTAGATAACGAGTCGATTTCTGTTGAGGAATTCAAATCAGAAGTTGCAAGAATCGTCGAATCGCACTTGTTTCAGAAATAAGTTTAAATCTGGCTGCAGAGTTCCTTAGCCATTATGGACGAGTTGCTAATCGGAGCTGCGGGGTTTGTTGGAGTGACAGGTGCAGCTTATTTTGCATATTGGCAAAGAGGCACTATTGAGAATTTGGCTAGAAAATTAACAGGCCGCAGGCAAAATAAATATGTGTTTTTATTGGATTCTCCGGAAGGAACATACCATGAACCGCCAAAATTCTGGCAATACATTGCGATTCATGATGGAGTAGAATCTTCAGACGGAAAATATAAATTAGATGAGGATACTTTGGATTCAATAATTAAAAAAAGCGGGCTTAAACAAATTAGCTCAAGAGAGAATGAGCAAGATGGCGTGGTTGTGAGAGCATCATCCCTAAGTGACGCTAGCACAACTCTGAAGTATCAGGCTGCATGTGTGCATAGGAGCGTCTCAAATGTTTTCGGCGTTGATGTGTTTTTGAAATTCTCCTATCGTTCTTCAGGTTCTCTTGATGATCTACTTAAGAGTGTTTCTCCTGTTTTGAAGAAATTAAGCCAATAACTTTTTTATAACTCGGCATTTTTTTTATATTATGGTTGGAAAATTCTTCATGGTCGAGGGCATCGACGGCTCAGGTAAGTCTGTAGCCATAAATGCTATCAAGGACTATGCAGTTTCAAAAAACCTAAAGGTCCTAGATGTACGGGCATTTTGCGAGCAAAAAAACACTTTTCCTGACGACGATGAAATTGCAGAAAGCGATATTGTTTTCACATCTGAGCC
This sequence comes from Nanobdellota archaeon, assembly GCA_038046545.1. Lineage (GTDB taxonomy): Archaea > Nanobdellota > Nanobdellia > Woesearchaeales > JBBSVZ01 > JBBSVZ01. The sequence goes on from JBBSVZ010000038.1 coordinate 28,627, forward strand.
AAGTTACTCTTTTGTTGGCAGAGCGCTTAGAACAGAGCTTTTAATCGAGGAAAATAATTATCCTGCCTGGACTATTGCCAATTCTTTCGCCCTTGACAGGGAGATATTGTACAAAAGAATTGTGCTTCCTGCCTTGAAACAAAATAAAACTGTTGTTCAGGAACGAGGCTTGCCTTCAACTATGGTCTATCAGCCTGTGCAGGACAAGATTTCTCTCGCTGAATTGATGCGCCTTCCCGGCAATAAGCTTGCTTCCGAACACCCTCCACATTCGCTGCTAATCCTGAAAGTCAAGCCTGAGGAGGCTATCACCAGATTAAACGCCCGCTTCAGCCAAAAATATTCCTTGTTCGACACCCTTTTTTTCCAGCGCAAAATAGAAGAAAGGTACTCTAGTTTCTGGCTTCGAGGCTACTTTGAGAAGCTGGGCACAGACGTTTACACATTTGAAACATCGAATCCAATTTCTGCAGAACAGAACAGGAAGAATTCTTTAAGGATTTTTCAGGCAATGATTGGAAATAAAACTAAGACGAACGAAAAGCAGACTCAATTATGAGATTGTAGTGGTGCTGATTGCCTGTCGCCTTGAATAGTATGTTTCTTTAACACTGGAAGCAAGTTGCTCAAGTTTACTGTTGGCAGGTTCGACCCATTCTTTTTCTCCGTGAAATGTTGCATAAAATGATGATCGAGCGTTGTTTGGAAAAATATCCAAATCAAGAAACGAATATGGAATCCCTCCTAGAGGTGTTTCAATCCTTCCATTTATCGAATATCTATCGTGGGGTTTTTCTTGATTATCTTCAATAGGCAAAAATGTTTGCCTTTTTATGCTCATCCTTCCCCTGCCTTTTTCTTTCCAATCTGCCCTTATTTCATTAAAAGTTTTACTTATCGCTGAACCATAATTATTTTGAGCCATAATCTTAGAACTTGAATTATCTTTATAAACCTATTTCTCTACTTTCTTCTTGTCGAATTCAAAAAATGCAGTAAGCTTCTTGTTCTTCTTGACTTTTTTGTAACTGTGGCGTTGAAGCCAGAATTCATAATATTTTTTTTGCGCTCACTATCATATATCTTCTCGAAACACCTCTTTAAAAAACCAAATTATCTAAATTGTGAGGGATATCTTTCATTGAAATAAACCGTTGTTACGTGCTTAAGAACTCCGTCCTCTGCATTTCTTAAAGAGTATGCCAAATTGTTGGTTGTTGCATAATCCTTAATTTGTTGGTCAACAAGATGAGCAAACATTGTCCTGGAGAATGTTGCAACCAATAAGCCCGATCCATTATCAGGGAAAACTTCGAGCTGAAGTATTGTTGCCTTAGCTAATGGGCCAGTAATGCTGAAGTTCAGTGCTTTGGCTTTCCCACAAAGCGAATAAGTTGTATGAGGAACTTCTGGATTTTCACCATAACTAACATAGTCTTGTCTATATATGTCAATTGGCGAATGAGCAACGCTCAATTCTTTTGCAATTCCTACCACTAGTTCCTCAATGCCTGGTAAATTTTGTACCACGTTATAGTAGTGGAATGAGGCTCCCTATTTAAACTTTATTTCTCTTCTTTCTTCTTGTCAATTTCAAAAAATGCAGAAAGCTTCTTGTTCTTCTTGACTGTTTTATAGCTGATATCGTTGAAGCCAGAATTCATAATGCATTTGTTGAAAAATGATTATATAAATTTTATTGGTTTGCAAAGGCAGGTTTACAGAACTAAGTGAGGTCTTTAAGTGAGAAAACCTTATGAGATATTATTTCTCCATTGCTTGCTGATACGCGGACATTAATCGTTTGCGCTTGGTTGGTTAAAAAATTCATTGTCCAAGTGGGCTGTTCTTCCTGATGAAGTGTTGCTAATATTTTATTGTACGTGTGGTTTGGATAATTTGCGCTTAATGCTTCTGTTGCGCGTTCCATTATCTCTGGGAAAGCCGTCGTTGCTTCGTCTGCATTTAGCGGTTTTGGATTGTCGTTTGCAAGGGTTGATTCAGAGAGGAATTCTATGGTTGGGTAGGTTGTGAATGTCGCGCTTTTCTCCGTGCCCGGGCAGTAATAGTTGATATGCCAAACTATTGGTTTTTCGTCTTCTATTCGCGCAAATATGCTGACCAAGAATATGTGCTGAGGTATTTCTTTTCGCCAGTCCTTGTAAGGAGTTGAAGCTTCAACATCTTCTAATAGTTCCTTGGCAATCATTTAGCAAACACAGCCCATCGGGGTCTGCTTTGCTTTATAACTTTTCCTGTTTCAGAATCAACGAGAATTTCAACTTTGTACTTTACTGGGAATATCCAGAATAACTTTGCTGATTTAGTGCCGCTAATCAGCACCTGCCTTGAATCTTCAAAATAAACTGCTGTTGTATTTGTTATGCCAAATGTTTGCTGGACGTTGTCAATAGTTTTCTCGACATTGTTTTTCATTACACTGGGTTGTGGTGGTTCTGTCTCAATTTGAGGTTCTTGAATCGTATTGTTTTGAGGGTTTTCAGTTGATACTTCCGGTGGGGTTTGGTTTTGAGTGCCGCTTGGGCAAACGCAGTCATTATTCAAAAAGAAGCATCCGACACCGCATATCGAGCTTGCGTTGCGAACCGTTATGCACTTGTTCTGGCATGAGCCACCGCAATCAATTCCTTCTTCCCCGTTGTTTTTGATAATGTCAAAGCAATTGCCACTTTTCTGCTCTTGTGTACAGATGAAGTTCTGGCATGTTCCTGATGAGCAGTCATTTCCATTGTTGCAGTTCTTTCCGGTACTGCATTTTGGGCAACCACCGCCGCAGTCAACATCAGTCTCTAGGCTATTCTTAATTCCATCAGTGCATGATGCAGAGGAAGCACATATTCCATTTATGCAAGTTCTTGATTTGCATTCATAATCGTGATTGCATATTTTTCCAGTAACACAGGCTCCGCAGGAACCGCCACAATCAATATCGCTCTCATCTCCATTCTTTAAGTTGTCATCACATGTTGCTTGCAATAATATTGTTACATAGGCTTCTCCAGTTAATAAATCGTCAGAAACTGTGATCTTGCCCACTGCAATAGTCATATCATCAATTCTTTGTTCAGTCGCATTCTCAAAGATGTACAGGTTCCCATTGATCATGAAAAAAGCAATAGCAGGGTTTTCTTCGGTATTCGCAGCAATAAACTCAACAGTAACAGATTTTCCTGCTACGGTTTCCGTATGTGTTTCATTTAAATGGATGAGAAAGGCATCTGCATTTGTTACTGTCAATAACATCGATAGGATGATTGTTATCAAAAATACTGGTTTCATGACCACTGGTAAATGGCGACAATTTAAAAAAGTTGTGTGCCAGAACAGGCATCACATTTTTATAGTTCTTGGGCAAGGTGACTTCATAGGGGGTTTCCATGAATCCGGAGAAGG